>CAUUIN010000024.1:0-22012 GCA_963545295.1 uncultured Campylobacter sp.
TAGGCAGTTGAGTTTTTATCTTTTAAAATTTGATTTAGCTCGTTTGCAAAAGTAGACAGAAGCGTCGCTGAGCGCTCTAGCTCTTTATTTTGCGCCCTAAGCCTTTCTATCTCGCTAGCCTGTCTAAAATATTCATTTATATACTCTTTCACACTTTTAGCAAAATTGTCGTATGAATTTATAGCGTAGTTGCTAAATTTGATAGAGATGTTGCTTAAAATTTCGCCCTTAAACATCGAGGCGCCAGCAAGCAACGCTATAAAAACAAAAAGAACAATCTTACTCTTCATTTGTTAGCTGTTGTAAAAGTCCGATCTCTTGAAGTGCCTTGCCTGTGCCTCTAGCAACAGCAAGAAGCGGCTCATCAGCTACAAATACTGGAAGTTTAACGATATCAGACAAGAACTTGTCAAGCCCTCTAATAAGCGCTCCACCACCAGTTAGCACGATACCAGTCTCGACGATATCGCCAGCAAGATCAGGCGGCATCATCTCAAGCACGGTTTTAAGCGCATCTGCGATCTCTTTTAGCGGCTCTCTCATCGCCTCTCTCACATCCTCGCTTGTTAGCTCAACCCTGCTTAAAAGACCACTCACTTGATCACGTCCTTTTACCACTACGCTTAGCTCTTTTTCTAGTTGCACAGCAGAGCCCACAGCGATCTTTATCTCTTCGCCTGTTCTCTCGCCTATTAGTAAGTTGTATTTTTCTTTTATGTAGTTAACGATACTGCTATCTATCTTATCGCCAGCTGTGCGGATCGATTTTGAGATAACTAAACCGCCAAGTGAAACGACGCCTATCTCAGTTGTGCCACCACCGATATCAACTACAAGGTTACCTTGTGGCTCGCGAACTGGTAAATTTGCTCCGATAGCTGCTGCCATAGGCTCTTCTATCAAAAATACCTCTCTAGCTCCTGCGCTTAATGCGCTCTCTCTAACAGCCTTTCTCTCAACCTGAGTAAGTCCGTAAGGAACTGAGATGATGATCCTTGGGCGTAAGAAATTTTTCCTTCTATGAGTCTTTTCTATAAAGTAGCGTATCATCCTCTCTGTCATGTCAAAGTCCGCGATAACGCCATCTCTCATCGGTCTTATCGCCTCGATGTCGCCAGGAGTTTTTCCCACCATCTCTTTTGCAGCGTGGCCGACTGCTAGAATTTTTTGTTTTCCATATTTTTCACGTCTTACGGCAACAACTGATGGTTCATTTATGATTATTCCCTTATCTTTTACCAAAACCAAAGTGTTTGCCGTACCTAAATCTATACCCATATCACTTGAGAAAAAACCTATAACCTGATCTAAAAACATCTATTTCCTTTACGCTGTTAATTTATTGTGCTTTACCAAAATCGGCTTTGCCTTGTCTTTTACCGTCTCTTTTGAGATCACGATATCGTAGTCTTTTAGCTCTGGCAGATCATACATTATATCTGTCATTAGCTCTTCCATTATGCTTCTAAGCCCTCTTGCTCCAGTCTTTCGCTCGATAGCAAGGCTCGCTATCTCTTCAAGCGCCTCATCATCAAATTTAAGCGTAGCGCCATCGATAGCACAAAGCTTTTGATATTGTTTAAATATCGCATTTTTTGGCTCGGTCAAAATTTTAACCATATCCTCTTTTGTTATCTCATTTAAAGTAGCCACCACGTGTAGTCTGCCTATGAGCTCTGGAATGAGGCCGTATTTTACAAGATCGTCTGGCTCAAGCAAGCTTAGTAAATTTTCTTTTTCGTTTTTGCCACGTTTTTCTTGGTTAAAGCCAAGTACGTTTTTACCAACTCTTCGCTCGATGATATCAAGAAGTCCGTCAAATGCACCGCCGCAAACAAATAAGATATTTGTCGTATCTATCTGGATGAAGTCTTGGTTTGGATGCTTTCTACCGCCTTTTGGTGGGATATTTACGACGCTGCCTTCGATGATCTTTAAAAGCGCTTGCTGCACGCCCTCACCTGAAACGTCCCTTGTGATGCTTCTATTTTCGCTCATTCTAGCGATCTTATCGATCTCATCGACAAAGACAATGCCCTGCTCCGCCTTTTTGACGTCGCCATTTGCAGCTTGCAAAAGCCTTGTAAGGATATTTTCAACGTCCTCGCCGACGTATCCAGCCTCAGTTAGGCTTGTCGCATCGCAAATCGCGATAGGCACGTCAAGAAATCTCGCCAAAGTCTGAGCCATCAAGGTCTTGCCACTACCAGTTGGGCCAACAAGCAAGATGTTTGATTTTGAAATTTCAGTATCGTCTTTGATGTCGCTTTGTTTAAAAATTCTCTTATAGTGGTTATATACGCCGACGCTAAAGACCTTTTTAGCCCTATCTTGACCGATCACGTAGTTATCAAGAACAGCCTTTAGCTCTTTTGGTGTGAGCTTTTGATACTCTATCGCCTCATCGTTTTTGCTCTCTTCTACACTCGTATCACCATGTATCATATCGTATGCTGCTGCTATACAGTACTCGCATATATAGGCGTTTCCTTCGATGTCTGCTAGCAACCTTCTCTCAGCAGACTCGGCCTCGCCACAAAAATTACACTTTCTAGCCATTAATCTCTTCCTTTTGCAAGCGGAATTCCTCTTGTCGTTTCTAATATAAATTTACACATTTTCTTAACGTTTTCGTCACTTGTTTTTGCGATCAGCTCATTTGCTTGATCTTTTAGGCTGATGCCTTGATTAAACAAAAATTTATAAGCGCGAACAAGCTCTTCAACCTGCTCTTTGTCAAATCTACGCCTAATGCCGACTAAATTTAAGCTTCTTATATAAGCTCTGTTGCCCTCAGCTAGGCAAAACGGCACTACATCTTGGCTAAGCGCACTTGCACCTGCGACCATGCAGCTTTCCCCTACTCTAACAAACTGATGTATAGGCGTAAGGCCGCCCACAACAGCGTAGTCGCCAAGCTCTACGTGGCCTGCTAGAGTTGCGTTATTTGCCAAAATGACGTTGCTACCGATGATACAGTCGTGTGCGATGTGAGAATATGCCATGATAAAGGCGTTATCTCCGATCCTTGTTATACCATCGCCCTTGTGCGTGCCTGAGTTTATCGTACAAAACTCACGTATAGTTGCGTGCTTGCCGATGATGACGCCAGTATCGACCTCGTCTTTATAGCTGATATCTTGTGGGATGTCGCCTACGATCGCGTAGCTAAATACACGAGAGTTATCGCCGATCTTGGTCTTGCCAAGCACCCTTGCGCCTTGTTTTATAGTGACGTTGTTGCCAAGGACTGCATCTTTACTTACAAATGCGTAAGCCTCGATATTTGCGTCATCTCCAATGATCGCTCCATCTTCTATAACTGCTGTTTGGTGGATATTTTTCATTGTCTCTCTTTTTTAAGCAAAAGCCTATTTATCGACTATCATCGCTTTTAGTTCAGCCTCGGCGCATAGCACATCATCGATGTATGCTTTGCCCTCGAGCACCCAGATATTTCCCTTATGTTTTAATACATTTAGTCTATACTCTAGTCTATCTCCAGGACGGACTGGATGGCGAAATTTCGCTCCATCTATGCTCATAAAATAGACCACTTTGTTCTCGATGCCAGCTTGATGCTCGTCACTCATGCTCTTAAACGCTAGCACGCCGCCAGCTTGCGCCATACCCTCGATGATCATCACGCCAGGATAGATCGGGTGACCTGGGAAGTGCCCCTGAAATATCGGCTCGCCAATGGTTACATTCTTATAAGCGACGATGTTTTTCGCAGGCTCTAGCTCAACAACTCTATCGATAAGCAAAAATGGAAATCTATGTGGAAGAATTTTTTGAATTTCTACGACGTCTATCATGTTTTAGCCTTAGTAATGTAAATTTTGGCAGATTGTAACAAATTTATACTAAGAAAAAAATTATTAGTCTCTTTTAAAATCTCTGAAATTTAGCCTTGATCAGTCTAAATTTAGCCCTCTAAAACTAAAATTTCTTCGCTGTCGTTGTAGAAAACAGCCTTTGCGTAAATTTCGTAGCTACCCTTTTTGACCTCGTCTAAGATGATGATAGGATTTTGCGAAAACTCTCCGCTTATATCACGGCGAAATTTCATCTCCAAGCCAAGCTCAAGCGGTCTTTTGCAAAGCTCATCAACGCTTTTAAATTTGCTATTTGTAAATTTATTAAAGCGCTCAATACTCATAAAGACTACGCCCTCTTTTAGCTCATCCTCCATCTCGCACTCTCTTGCCACATTTAGCTTTAAATTCTCTCTTTTAAAGCCAGAGTAGAGCACAAAGTAGCTTGGTACCACAGAGCCTTCAAATTTTACGCTCGCACGCAAAAGCCTGTAGTTTAAAAACCTCCTTCTAAAAAGGTGAAATTTCTCCCCCTTTGCCTCGCACTCGCGCACCTTTTTGTAAAGCTCAAGCCTTGCCTCAATGCTACCATAAAGTGCCCTTGCGTGCAGCTCGCTCATAAGCTCACTTTGGGGCAAATTTTGCGAGTCACGCTGCTTTTTTAGCGCGTAAACACAGCCGCAGTAGTTTTGGTGATAGAGCTTGTCTTTTTTAGCTAGGATAAACTGCTCGCTTGTGCCGCCATTTTTTCTATAATCAACCGCAACCGCTTCTAAATTTGAGCCAGCCACCGCCTCGTCAAGCGCCTTTTTAAGCTGAGAAAAGTCCTTTTTTGGGCTCATCAAAAGTGTCGTCGTGATCTTATTAAGCCCTAGCTCAAGCGCCTTTTTAGCGGAGTCAGCCATACGAAAGTCAAAGCAGTACTCGCACCTTTTGCCCTTTTCTGGCTCATCTTCAAGTCCCTTTGTACCGCCAAGCCACGCTTCATAGTCATACTCACCACGTATTAGCTCGATATCTAGCTTCTCACAGCTTCGCTTCACGTCCTCAAAACGCAGCAAAAACTCACTATATGGATGTATGTTTGGATCATAAAAATAGCCTACTATTCGCTCATTTGGATAGTCTTTTCGTAGGCGCCCTAAAAAGTAGTGGCTATCGACCGAGCAGCAGATATGAACTAGCAAATTTGACCTTTTTTGCTTGCATTATATCAAAGTTTGCCCTCATAAAATTTAGCCGCGTCGAGGTATTTTTTAAGGACATTTTGACTTTCTAGTTCGTCAAATTTACCAAATGCCACTTGCTTGCCAGACTCGATTATTAGCACCTTTTGCGCTATCTTCATCGCACTTAGGATATCGTGCGTGATGAAAATTATGCTGATTTTTTCGTCCAAGCTTAAAAGCAAATTTATGATCTTTTGCCTTGTCTCGTTGTCAAGTCCGCTTGTGATCTCGTCGCAGATTAAAATTTTTGGTTTTGAAAGAAGCGCTAGCAAGATCCCAACCCTTGTCGCCTCGCCACCACTTAGCTGTGATGAGAATTTCTCTAAAATTTCATCTTTTAAATTTAAATTTGCAAGAAGCTCTTTGAGCTCGTTTTGGCTAAAGCTTAGCCTTAGATATGACTTCACGTGGGCGATGGCTGTTTTTACTTTTAGCGCTGGATTTAGGGCTTGCTTTTGGTTTTGCAAGATATATCTGATATCTTTTTTGACCTCATTTTTGTCCGTGATCTCTTCATTGTTTATATAAATTTTGCCCTCACTTTTTGGCTCGCTAAATGATATGAGCTTTGCAAGCGTGCTTTTACCACTGCCACTTTGACCCAAAATGGCTAAATTTTCGCCATCATCAAGCTCGTAATTTATCCCCTCTAAAAGGTGCAACACTTCAGCCCTAGCGTTAAAATGCTCTTTAAAATTTAAACTTTTTGAAACGTTTTCAAGCCTGATTCTCACGCATTTTCCTTTAAATTTAGCCGCCCATCTCTCATCTGCCAAATTTCATCGCAAAGGTATCTGCTTAGCGCTTCATCATGCGAGATAAAGATGACGCTCATCTTGCCCTTTAAGCTCTCTAAGATGCCTGCCACGTGGCTACCACTAATGCTATCAAGCCCGCTTGTGATCTCGTCGCAGATTAAGATTTTTGGCTTTAGGCAAAGTGCTAGAGCGATCTGCACGCGGCTCGCCTCGCCGCCACTTAGCTCGTATGAGTATTTGTGCCAGATGAGATTTGCGATATTTAGCCCAAACTCCCTAAAATAGGCAAACGCAAGCTCTTTATTTGCCTTTTTGTCGCCATCAAGATAGGCGTTAAAGTGATCACCCACGTTTAAGAGCGGATGAAGGCTAGCGATAGAGTTTTGAAAAACAAGCGCGGCGACCTTTTTTCGGTGCTCTTTTAGCTCGTTGTGGCTTAAGCTTAAGATATCTCGCCCACCTACTTTAAATTTATCCGCACTTACTTTAAATTCATCATCAAAAAGCCTTATTAAGCTCTTTGCAAAGAGCGATTTGCCACTGCCACTAGCGCCTGTGATACCTATAAATTTACCCTCGCTCATATCAAAATCAAGCTCACGTAAAAGCCGCTTATCCTTATAAAAAACGTTTAAATTTTTAATCTCTATCATATTTTTATATTGCCATTTTTTGAATTTGACGTGATGATGGAGGTTGCAAGGATGAGCAAAAAGAGCGTCACACCAGGGAAAAGCACCATCCACCAAGAGCCAAGAAAAAGTGCCTCTTTGCTCTCATTTAGCATGATGCCAAGGCTTATTTTGTTTGCGTCGCTACCCACGCCAAAAAAGCCAAGCGTGGCCTCCATAACGACTGCATTTATCGCATTTATGCCAAATATACTAACTATAAGATGCTTTAAATTTGGCAAAATTTCAAAGCAGATAAGGCTAAATTTACCAGCACCATTTATCACGGCTTGCTCAGCATAGTCGGACTTTTTACTAAGTCTTAAATTTTGCATAAAGACCTTTGCGCCCTGCATAAACGAGCAAATGGCGATGATAAAAGATGTTATAAAGAGATCTCCACTACTAAATGAGCTAAAAAGCATGATAAAAACGATGTTTGGGATACTTAAAAAGGCATCAAGCCCCTTGTCAAAAATGCTCTCGCAAACTCTGCTCTTACTCGTGCCAAAGTAGGCGTAGATGAGCGAAAAAAGCGTCGTTAAAAAGCCAGCTAGCAGCAAGATAAGAAGCGAGTTTTTAAGCGCGCAAGCTACTCTTATAAGATTGTCCCTGCCTAATATATCAGTGCCAAAGATGTGTTCGCCGTTTGGGGCTAAATTTACAGCCATAAAGTCAGTAAAATTTGGCTCAAATTTAGAAAAAAACGGCGTCAAAAAGGCAAATAAAACAAGTGCCAAAAAGACAAAACAGGCTAAAAAAAATATGCCCTTTCTCATAAATTTCTCTTATCTGCCAAGATGGCGAAAATTTTAGCTAGCAAATTTGCAAAAACGACAAAAACAGCCGTTAGCAAAATGGTCGCAAGTGCGACTGGGTAGTCTTTGGCGATGACTGCATCAAGGCCAAGCTTGCCTATGCCTGGATATGAAAAAATGCTCTCAATGACGTATGAGCCAGCAAAAACGCCTGCCACAAGCGTTGCGAAATAATAAACTATATCGGTGCTTGCGTGCTTTATGGCAAAGAGATAAATTTTGCCGCGCCCCAAGCCTCTAGCGTGAGCTGTCTGGATAAAGTCGGCATTCAGGCTTTGATTTAACGTGTCGCGCACAAATTTTATGTTTGCGCCAAGGTGTGGCAAGATGATGGCAAGCGTTGGCAAGATGATAAATTTAGCCCCTACTCCGCTAGATCCTAGCTCGTTTGCCCCAGAGCTTGGTAGCCAGTTTAGATAGACGCTAAAGATCGCTATAAGCACAAGAGCGATATAAAAATGCGGCAATGAAGCGAGCAAAAACGAGCTAAAATTTATAAAGATATCAGCAAATTTGTTTTTATAAATCGCGCTTAAAAATCCCAAGAAAAAGGACAAAAGAGTTATAAAAACAAATGAGCTTATAAATAAAATGAGCGAGTTTAAAAGCCTCTCTTTAATGAGTAAAAAAACGCTTGCCCCGCTTACAAAACTAGTGCCAAAATCCCCCGTGACAAAGTGAGCTAGCCATCTAAAATACTGCACAAAAAAGTTATCTTTTAGACCTAAATTTTCTAAAATTTGCTCTTTTATGGCTAAATTTATCGCCTCGCTTCTTGAAAACATCGCGTCAGTGACGTTTCCTGGCAAAATATAGATCAGCAAAAAAAGAAAAAATGAGATGAAAAACAGCAACCCAAGGCTTGAGATCGCTGTTTTTAAAATGGCTCTAAACAAAGTTTTTATCCACTATTTTACTTGCCACTCTCTTATGTTCCATAAAAATCCAGCCCCGTGATGTCCCAAAATTTGCGTCTTTATGCCTGAAATTTTGTTGTTAAAGGCGAGTGGATAGTCAAGATATGCTATAAAAATGTAAGGTGGGTTTTCATAAAGTGCTTTTAGAAATTCCTTATAGTATTTTTTCCTAAGCTCCACGTCCTTTGTATATCTCGCGTTTTTTAGGGCGTTATCGACGTTTGCGTCCTTGTAGTGGCTAAAGTTCCAGCCATTTTCATTTACGCTCACATCAGCAAATCCGCCAAAAATTCTATAGGTGTGAAAGTCAGGATCAAATGGGCTTCCCCAGCCGATCACAAAGCTATCTACCTTGCCTATCTCAAAGGCTGTTCTTGGCTTTGCGTAGGCCTTGGCTCTCACGCCAAATTTCTCAAATTCGCTGCTTAAAATTTTGGCTAGATTGACCCTTAAAATGTCGTTATTAAAGGCGTAGATATCAAAGCCAAGCTCTTTGCCGTCCTTTTCAAAAAAGCCAGCCTTGTTTTTCTTAAAGCCGCTCTTTTCAAGTAGCTCTGTAGCTTTTGCAGGATCGTAGCTAAATTTAAACTCCTCGTCGTTTGCAAAGCTTTTTTCTATCGGATTGTTTGCCACACTTGCATATCCGTGAAATAAATTTTTAACTATCTCATCTTTATTTACTGCGTAGTTTAGGGCAATTCTTACATTTTTATCTTGAAAAAGTGGATCTTCAAAGTTAAACATCAAAGCCCTATAATCAGCACTTTTAAATTTAAGCAAACCAAGCTTTTTGTCATCTTTTATGAAATTTACCCCTGTTGGAGAGATGAGTGCCACATCGATCTCGCCGCTTTTTAGCCCAACTAATCTTAAATTTTCATCGCCAACTATCTTAAAAAATACCTTTTTAATCTTTGGCTCGCCCTTGTAGAATTTCTCATTTGTCGCAAATTCCAAGCTCTCATCTTTTTTCCAATTTACAAATTTATATGCACCAGTTCCAATCGGAGCGTCATTAAATTTATCAGTTGCGATATCTTTGCCCTTTAGGATATGCTCAGGCAACATACCAAAGCTAAGTGCGTCAAGAAATGGCGGAAATGGCTCTTTTAGCGTGATCTTTACCTTATAATCACCCAAAATTTCAACGCTTTTTACCACCTCGTAGTTTGAGATAGCAGGGGCGTTTAGCTTCTTATCTTGAGCCGCTTCGATGGTAAATTTAACGTCCTTTGCGCTAAATTTGACCCCGTCGTGCCAAAAAGCATCATCTCTTAGCTCAAAAATATACTCCAGCCCGTCATCACTCACCTGCCAAGACTTCGCAAGCTCTGGCACTAGCTTGCTATTTTCATCATGGCTCGTAAGTCCAGAGAAAACCAGCGAAAGCGTAGGATCGTGATCCTCGTCATAAAGTGGGTTTATGCGAGGTGTTTGCTCCTCGATAGCGACCACGACTTTGCTCTCGTTTGCGTAAAGGCAAACGCTAAACAACAAGAAAAATGCAAGTAAAATTCTCTTCATAATAGCCCCTTTAAAAAATATTTGTGAAATGGTAATACGAATTTTATAAAAGTATTATTAATTTAAAATTTGCGGGTTTCTAACTATCTTTTAACCTTTTTTAAAGTAAAATCAGGATTTGTTTTAGCTCACTTCAAGGTAAATTTAGATGAATAAAAATAAAAAAATAGCCCTAATTTCAGGCATAAGTTTAGTTTCACTCTTGCTTATTTATACACTTTTTGGCTTTTTTGGCGTCCCTTATGCCATTAAAAATATCGCACCAAAATACCTAAAAGACTACAACGCAACGCTTTTTGTCGGTGATGCTAAATTTAACCCATTTACCTTTGAGCTAAACGCTACAAATGCCGAGCTAAACACCACTTCGCCGCTTTTTAGCACAAAGCAAATTGATCTCAAGCTAAAGCCATTTTCTATCTTTAAAAAGCTAGTTGAGATCGATATTTTTAGGCTATATGGGCCAAAAGTAAAGATCGCAAGAGATAAAAAAGCAAATTTTAACTTTAGTAATTTTATAAGCGAAGATAACGCAACTAGCGAGGATAACAGCACAAGCTCGATAAATTTCGCGTTAAATAACGCCAAAATCATCAAAGGCTCATTTTCATATAGCGATCAAAATTTAACAAAGCCATTTAACGTAAACTTTGATGATATAAACTACGAGCTAAACTCGCTAAACACCGAGAAAAACAGCGCTGGTAGTCACATATTTGACTCAAACTCAAGCCTTGCAAATAAGATCGATCTAAAAGGCGACATCAAGCTAAATCCACTAAAAATAGAGGGCAACGTCAGCATAAAGGACTTTAGTATAAAGCCAGTTGCGATAAGTTTTATCGACAATGGCACATTAAATCTAAAAAATGCTGTTATAAATTTAGGCATAAACTACGACATAAAAGCCGATGAAAACGCTACAAAGATAAATTTAAAAGATAGCTTTTTAAATGTAAAAGGGCTAAATTTAAACGAGGGCGAAAATGAATTAAGCCTTGGCGAGCTTGATCTGCCAAAATTTGACCTTGATAGCAAGATAGCGGACAAGACAGACGCCACGCTAAATTTAAGCGCTATAAATTTAAATGATATCTCTTTTAAAAATGCTATCTCTGCGAGCCTAAAAGCGTTAAATTTAAGTGAGATCTCGCTTCTTGCAAATTTAAATGAAAAAAGCGAGCTAAACGCCACAGCCAAGCTAAAAAATATAGTCGCAAACGCTCTTAAGGTAGATGAAGCAGATAAAAATTTAGCAAATTTAAAAGATATAAATGCTTCAAATTTAAATCTAAATTTAGTAAATAACAAAACCGCCCTAACGCTTGAAAAAATAGCGCTAAATGGCATCAATGCACCACTTAGCAAAAGCGCAAATGCAAACGTTGCAAGCGCTGGCGTGACAAATACGAATTTTACAATGGATGGCAACAAGAGCCTTGCGAGCCTTGATGAGCTAAACGTAAAAAACATAGAGCTTAAAGCAAAAAATAAAGATATAGCAAGTGTCGCTGACGTGGCGATAAAGAGCATAAGCTTTGATCTTTTAAAAATGGCTCTTGGGGTTGAAAATGTAAGCATAAATAGAGCGAAATTTAGCTCAGAGCTAAGCGATAATGGGCTAAGCGCTGTAAATGAGCTAGGATTTGGTGAGCAGAGCACAAAACCTACAAAAGTGGCAAAACACACTAAAAAAGTAGAGAAAAAGAGTGAAAATAAAACTGCTTCAAAAAGCAAAGAAAATGAGTTTAAATTTGATGTAAAAAATATCAATGTAAATAACGCAGATATCGCTTTAACGCACCTTTTTGAAGGCGAGAAGATCGCTCATAAATTTGATAATCTTAATGTAAAAGTAGCAAATTTAAGTAGCGATTTTAGTAAGCCATTTGATGCAAAAGTGGCGATGAAAAGCTCGCAAAAGCTAAATTTGGATGTTGATTCAAAGATAAAGATCGAGCCACTTGATGTGAGTGCTAAAATCAAGCTAAATGATACAAATTTACCAAAGTATTTTGCCTATGCAAAGCCGTTTTTAGAGGCTGAGCTAGCTAGCGGACAGATGAGCGCAGATGCGCAGCTTCACTATGCAAAAGATATCAAAGCAGATGCAAAAGTTAGCATCAAAGATATAAGACTAAATGGCAAAAAAACCGAAAAACTAATCGCCTTTAAAAGCTTAGATCTTGAAAAAATTTCATTTGCCAAAAATGACCTTGCTATAAGCGGAGTGAGCTTAAATTCGCCATTTATCAAGGCTCATCTAAGCAAAGAGCGTAAATTTAATCTATCTCAGATCGTAAAAGAGGATAAAAATAAGGCTAAAACCGAGGCAAAACCTGAGAGCAAAAAAGTAGCTAGTAAAAAAGAGGACGAGCTAAAATTTAGCGTGAAAAATTTCTCTCTTAAAAATGGCGAGGTTGATTTCTCGGACGCATCGCTATTTATGCCATTTGCCACAACGATCTCAAAGCTAAATGGCAAGCTTACAGATATCGATAAAAAACGCCCAAGCTCAGGTGAGTTTCAAGGTGTGGTTGGCAAAAATGGCTTTGCGCAGATCACTGCAAAGCTCTTTCCATTTGAGCTAAAGCAAAATACAGAGATAAAACTAGACTTTAAAGATATCGACCTAGTCGATGTGACGCCGTATAGCGGGCAGTTTGTGGGCTATAAGATCAAAAAAGGCAAGCTAAATTTAAACCTAAACTATAGCGTAGCCGACTCAAAACTAAATGGCTCAAATTTCATAAATTTTGACTCACTTACACTTGGAGAGAAGGTTGATTCAAAAGATGCTGTAAATTTACCACTTTCGCTTGCTATCTCGATACTTAGTGATCAAAATAATCAAATAAACATCGACCTACCAATTGAGGGAAATTTAGACGATCCTGACTTTAAATATGGCGGCGTCATCTGGGCTGCAGTAAAAAAGCTCTTTGCCGACATCACGCTAGCTCCATTTAGATTTTTAGGCAACGCCCTAGGACTTGGCAGCAAAGATCTTAGCTCTATTGATTTTCTTGCAGGAAGTAGCGAGCTTATAAGCTCAGAAGCACCTAAGATAGCTGATTTCATAAAGCTAACTGGCTCAAAACCTAAGATGAAGCTTAGCATAACGCCAACATACTCAAAACTCGATGAGAGCTTTTATAAAAACAAAAAACTAGATCAAAAGATCAATCAAATCATCGCTTCAAGCGGCAAAGACTACATCGCGGTTTTAAATGAGCTTGTGCCAAATTTAAAAGATAGAAGCGAAAAAGCCTTAAGAGAAGAAGCGCTAAAAGGTATCGAAGTGGATAAAGAAAAACTTGTAGGGCTTGCAAATGAGCGCGCAAATGCGGTAAAAGAAGCACTTATAAAAGCTGGGCTTGAGGCTGGCCGCATAAATATAAACGATGCAACAAGCTCAGAGCCTAAGCAAAACACCTATACAAGCGTGCTAATGGGAGTTGCGAACTAAATTTCATTTATTTCGCTACTTCTTGCATTATAGACAAACCAGCTAAGAAGCATAAGCATCATAAATGCCCCAAAAATGAGGCTTGCATAAAAGTATAGGTTAAAGTCCGCACCTAGTAAATTTGCGTTGTGAAGGGCGATCATGACGCCAACTAGGCTGATGAGATAGCCTGCGAGCTTGATGATGAAAATTTTAGGATTTACAAAGATCAGCAAAAGTCCGCAAAGCATGATACCAAGGGCTATTTGTAAATTCAAAACGTCAGCTTGAGCGCTTGAGCCAAGTGTTAAAAAACCGAGTAAAAATGCGACCAGCACCATCAAAACAACGTAAATCGCTCTGCTTCGTCCAAAGCCATACATAAAGCAAACAAAGCCCTTATTTTGCCTGTTATAATCCATTTTTCGCTCCTTTTGGAAGTTTGCTTATTTTAATGCCAAATTCTTAAATAACGGCTTTAATCTGAAATTTCACTCATTTTGGCTAATATTTTGCATTTTAAAAAAGGAGCAAAAATGCCTTATGTTAATATCAAAATAGCAGGACCAGAGCCGACAAAAGAGCAAAAAGATCAAGTCTATAAAGAGGTGACCGAGACGCTTGTAAGAGTTCTTGGCAAGAAAAAAGAGGCTGTTATGATCTTTATCGAAACTCACGATGCGAGCAACATCGGCGTAGGCGGCGAGAGCGTGGAAGATAAGAGAAAGGGGATAAAATGAGCGAATTTAGCAAAGCAGACATGGAAAGAAAGATAACGCTTGAGGTTGGCGATAAAGCACCAGAGTTTGAAGCGCTAAATCAAGACGGCGTAAAGGTCGCGCTAAAGGACTTTGTAGGCAAAAACGTGGTGCTTTACTTCTACCCAAAGGACAACACTCCAGGCTGCACCACTGAGGCTTGCGAATTTAGCGCAAATTACGATCAGTTTATCAAAAATGACACTGTTATCATCGGCGTTAGCCCAGATAGCGTGAAATCGCATGCGGGCTTTATCGCAAAGCAAAATTTAAAGCACATCCTCTTAAGCGATGAGGATAAAGAAATTTCAAAGCTTTATGGCGTTTGGCAGGTCAAGAAAAACTACGGCAAAGAGTATCTTGGCATCGTAAGAAGCACCTTTGTGATCGGCAAAGACGGCAAGATAGTTAAAATTTACAAAAGCGTAAAAGCCAAAGACCACGCCGCAAAAGTGCTAGCTGATCTAGTGAAGTAAGGAGCTAAAATGAAATTTATAAAAATGCTAATTTTAAGTGCGTTTTTTGCACTAAATTTATCAGCGCTGACTGAAGGTGTGGAGTATCAAACTCTAACAAAACCGCTTAGTGTGCCTAAAAACTCAGTCGTCAAGGTCTTTAGCTACGACTGCCCTCACTGCTACAAATTTGACAAAACGATCACAAGAAAGCTTATGTCAAAGCTTGAAGGGGTCAAATTTATCCCATATCACCTAAGCACCAAAGGCAAGCTTGGTGAGACAACAAGTAAAATTTTCGCCGCTCTTATATCGATAGATGAGGCAAATGGGATTGATCTGCTAAGTGATGAGTCCAAATTTAAGCAAGCTAAATTTGCGATCTATAAAGCAAGACACGATGAAAAAGATGACTTTAATGATGGTAAAGACAAGCAAAGATTTATATATCTAGCGCTAAATGCAGCTCACGTGAGCAAAGATGAGTATGAAAAAGCGTTAAATTCAGATCGTGCAAAAGAGCTTTTAAACGAGTGGTTTGCCTCTTATGACGTAGCAAGCATCAGCGGTGTGCCAGCCTTTGTGGTAAGTGGCAAGTATCTGATAAATTTAAGCGCAGCATCGTCAATCGATGAGATGGCAAAGACGATAAAAGAGCTTTTAGATAAGTAACTTTAGCCTAAAATTTACGGACATTTTGGGCTTAGAAATGTAAATTTAAAGCAATTTTAGATAAACTCGGATCAAATTTCTAAAAAAGAAAGGTTTAATTATGAACGCTTCAGAATTCATCTGGATGGATGGAAAATTAGTCAAATGGGACGATGCAAAAGTACACGTTCTAACTCACTCTTTGCACTACGCTAATGCCGTATTTGAGGGCACAAGAGCTTATAAAACAAAAAAAGGTCTAGCTATTTTTAGACTCAAAGATCATACAAAAAGACTTTTAAGATCAGCAAAAATGACAGTTTTAAATGTGCCTTACACTGAAGAAGAGCTTGAAAAAGCACAGATCGAGCTACTTCGCGCAAACAAATATAACAGCAATGTCTATATCCGCCCACTTATCTTTTTAGGATACGGCGTAATGGGCGTAGCGCATACAAAAGCACCAGTTCAAACTGCTATCGCTTCATGGGAGTGGGGTGCATATCTTGGCGATGAAGGGCTAGAAAAAGGCATCAGAGTTAAAATTTCAAGCTTTGCTAAACTAGCTCCTGCTGCTCAAATGAACAGAGCAAAAGCTAGCTCAAACTACCTAAGCTCACAGATGGCAAACTATGAAGCAAAAGAGGCTGGATACGACGAGGCGCTACTTCTTGATAGTGAGGGCTTCGTGGCTGAGGGTCCAGGCGAGTGCTTTTTTATCGTTGAAAATGGCGCATTGATCACTCCACCAAACGACAACAGCCTAGTTAGTATCACTCAAGATACTGTCATCAAACTAGCTCACGATCTTGACATCGAAGTAAGAAGAGAGCGCATCACAAGAGATCAGGCATACACAGCTGACGAGGCGTTTTTCACTGGCACTGCTGCTGAGGTAACACCGATAAATAGCATAGATAACCGTATAATCGGCAACGGTGCTAGAGGTGAAGTGACAAAGAGGCTACAAAAAGCTTACTTTGACGTAGTTTATGGTCTAAACAAAAAATACGAATCATTTTTAACATATATTTAAGATTTAAAGGAACGAAATGCCCGCTGATTTAAATGATTATTTTAATAAAAAAAAGCCAGGTAATGATAACAAGGGCTCAGGTCAAAATAGCGACAAAGAGCCACCTTTTAAAAAGGATTTTAAAATGCCAAATATACCAAGCGGCTTTGGCAAATTTGGTGCGCTAGCCTACATCATAATCGCCATTATCGCGATCCTTGCTATCACTCAGCCATTTAAAGTGATACACTCAGGCGAAGTCGGTATCAAAGCCACAGCGGGTAAATACGAGCCAAATCCTCTGCAACCAGGCTTTCACTTCTTTTTGCCGTTTATCCAAGACATCATAGTAGTTGATACTAGAGTTAGGATCATCAACTACACTTCAGGCGAAGATATGGGCGAGAGCTTGCAAAAGTCTTATCAAGGAGCTGGAATTTTACGCAAAAACTCTATCTCAGTTTTGGACGCTAGAAATTTACCAGTTAGCATTGATATCACCGTGCAGTACCGCTTAAATCCAGAAAATGCACCACAAACTATCGCATCTTGGGGTCTTAGCTGGGAGAGCAAGATCGTTGATCCTGTCGTGCGTGACGTGGTTCGCAGCATCGCTGGTAAATACACAGCCGAAGAGCTACCGACCAAAAGAAACGACCTAGCAAGACAGATCGATGAGGGCATAAGAAAAGACATCGACTCTCAGCCAAACAAACCAGTCGAGCTTCTAACTGTGCAACTTCGTGAGATCATCTTGCCTTCAAAGGTAAAAGAGCAGATCGAGCGCGTTCAGATCGCTAAACAAGAGGCTGAGAGGACAAAATACGAGGTCGAGCGGGCAAATCAAGAGGCTCTAAAACAAGCCGCCCTTGCCGAAGGTAGCGCAAAAGCTGCGATCATCGAGGCAAAAGGTAAGGCTGATGCTATCAAGATCGAAGCTGACGCGACTGCATATGCAAACAAAGAGATCGCAAAAAGTGTCGATCAAAATTTACTAAATTTAAAGCAGATCGAGACACAAAATAGATTTAACGACGCTCTTAAAGAGAATAAAGATGCCAAAATTTTCTTAACGCCTGGTGGGGCTGTGCCAAATATCTGGCTAGATGCAAAAGATAGGGCAAAAGCTAGCTCAGTTAGCGAAAGGTAAAAATGAATAGCGTAGCAAAAAGTATAGACTGGCAAAAGGTTGGTGGATTGCTCCCGGTGGTGGTTTGCGATCACGCTACAAACGAGGTTTTGATGCTTGCTTATATGAACGAAGAAGCACTAAATTTAAGTCTATCTAGCCGCTACGCTCACTACTTTTCACGCACTAAAAATAGAATTTGGAAAAAGGGCGAAGAGAGTGGCAACACCCAAGAGATCAAGGCTGCATTTTTAGACTGCGATAACGACACCTTGCTTTTAAAAGTCGTTCAAAATGGTGGCGTCGCTTGTCACACTGGGGCAAGGTCTTGCTTTTTTAACGAGATAAATTTAGAAAATTTAGAAATTTCTGATCAAAAAAGCGAGGTTAAAAAGCCAAGCTACGGCGTCATTGACGAACTTTATCACGTCATAGAAGATAGAAAGCTAAATGCAGATCCGCAAACTTCATACGTGGCAAGTCTTTTTAAAAAGGGTGAAAATCAAATTCTAAAAAAAGTTGGCGAAGAGGCAACAGAGCTTGTCATGGCGGCAAAAGAGCTTAGTTTTGCCAAGCAGATAAAACAAGATGAGCAAAAAGCAAAAAATGACCTCATCTATGAAGCCGCTGATCTTTGCTTTCACGCACTCGTGGCACTTTGCGCCCACAACATACATCCAGATGCCGTCAAAAACGAGCTTGCAAGACGTTTTGGCATGAGCGGCATCGAAGAAAAAAGATCGCGAGATGTTAAATAGCATCAAGCACAACATACTTTTCATACTTCAAAACGCCAAACTTATCGACTTTCTAGCCTATGGTTGGGTATTTTTAGCCTTTATATTTATCGTGCTTTTAGGAATTTTCGTGGCGATAAAGTCGTGGTGGCAGATAGGATTTTTATTTATCCTAGCTGGTTTTTTGGGACTTTTTGCGGGCAATTACTACGCAAACAAATATATAAATGAAAATCTAAGACCAGTTAGCATAAGTAAAATAAACACAAAGCAGCTTCAATATGTCGATGCGTTGATGGTTGATTTTAACATCACAAACAACTCAAACTATACATTAAACATCTGCAAAATCGAGCTTGGCTTCTACCTTGGCTCAAAGCAAAGCACGAGAAATTTTCTAAATTCACTAAACCCTTTTGCTAAAAAAAGGATCATTTTAAATGAAGCACTTTTGCCAAAACAGAGCAAACAAATAAGAGAATTTGTCAATGACTTTGCCTTCATTGACTACAATATCACCAAAAAAGCGGAGTGTTTTTGATGAGCTCAAACTACTTTACTATCGTTCATATCATCGTTCTTTTTGCTATCGCACTACTTTCTATTTTATTTCTTGTGCTCTCACTTAGAGCTGAGCGAAATCTATTTTTATCGCTACTTCTTACAAACATTTTGGTCTCAACCACGCTTGCCATCTTTTTGATGCTAGTTCTTGATAAATACACCAAAAAAGGCATAGTAGAAGGCGTAAAGAGCGAGCGAGTGCTAAGAAATGAAAGCATTGTATTTCGAGGTCAAGTAAGAAATGTCGGCAAATTTACCATTAGCAAATGCACCCTTACAATCAAGCTCATAAATCAGCCGCTAAATAAAAATGACCTCGGCGGCGAGGCGCTTTTTAAACCAAGTGGAATTTCATTTTTCTCATGGGTTTTTGGAGGGGATGAGGATGAGAGACCAAACACTGTGGCATATAAATTTGACGTGGCTCAAAATTTACCAAAGCAAAAAGCAGTGCCATTTACTGTGACTATGCCCTATCCACCATATTTTAAAAATGGTATGAATATCACAAAACTTAGTTGCTACTAATAAATTTATATAAATTTTTAGTATTTATTGAATTTTGTAAGCAGATATAAACTGGCTAAATTTCTCTTAAATTTAAAATAGCCTAATACCTAAAATTTAGCTTATCTATAAAATGAATTTAAATATGAAATTTTAAACCAAAGCCAAAAAGGCAATGGTTTAAAATTTAGTTTTAATGTCTTGAAAGATAGTTTGTATCGTAGTTGTTGCTTAAAAAGTCTTTGTTTTCCATCATGGCGATGTGAAAATCTTTTGTTGTTTTGATGCCGCTTATTATGAGCTGGTCAAGAGCTACTTTCATCTTGTGGATAGCTCTATTTCTATCAGTGTCCCAAACTACGAGCTTGCCGATCATACTGTCATAATACGGCGGTATAGAGTAGTCTTGATAGATGTGGCTATCCATTCTCACGTTGCGGCCGCCTGGGCAGACATATTTTGTGATCTTGCCAGGGCACGGAGTGAAGGTGTTTGGATCTTCGGCTGTTATCCTACACTCGATCGCATGACCTTTTAGCTCGATGCTCTTTTGTGGCGGTAGCTTTTCGCCCTCAGCTACTTTTATCATTAGCTCGATGATATCAAGACCGCTTACCATTTCGCTCACTGTGTGCTCGACTTGAAGCCTTGTGTTCATCTCGATGAAGTAAAAGTCTAAATTTTTATCAACCAAAAACTCAAATGTACCAGCTCCCTCGTAACCTATCGCTTTTGCCGCTTTTATGGCAGTTTCGTGGAGTCTCTCTCTTGTCTTTTCATCAAGAAGTATTGCCGGGCTCTCTTCGATAAGCTTTTGGTGGCGGCGCTGCATAGAGCAGTCACGCTCGCCTATGTGAAGCACGTTGCCATGGCTATCTCCGATGATTTGCACTTCGATGTGACGTGGGTTTAAGATATATTTTTCCATATACATTGTGCCATCACCAAACGCACTCATCGCCTCACTCTCAGCCGACCAAAATGCCTTTTCTAAATCAGCCTCTTTTTCAACCACGCGCATACCACGTCCGCCGCCGCCTGCAGCAGCTTTTAGTATGACAGGATAGCCGATCTTTTTAGCTAGCTCTTTTGCTGCTTTTGTGTCAGCCACTGCGCCGTCTGAGCCTGGTATTACTGGTACGCCAGCTCTTTGCATGACTTGTTTTGCCTTACTTTTATCGCTCATTAAAGCCATTGCAGCAACGCTTGGTCCTATAAATTTGATCTTGTGGTGTGAGCAAATTTCAACAAAATTTTGATTTTCACTTAAAAAGCCATAACCAGGGAAGATAGCATCTGCTTCGCTGATCTCAGCTGCGCTTATGATAGCTGGGATATTTAGGTAGCTATCGCTTGAGCGCTCTTTACCGATGCAAATAGCCACGTCAGCGTATTTTACATAAAGAGCGTCTTTGTCGGCAGTTGAGTAAACTACAACGGCTTCTTTACCCATCTCCTTTATCGTTCGCAAGGCTCGCAGTGCGATCTCACCGCGGTTTGCTATTAAAATTCTCTTTAGCTCCATTAATTTTTCTCCACGCCAAATAACGGCAATCCAAATTCAACTGGCTGTCCGTCAGAGACTAGCATCTCAGTGATCTGGCAGTCAAATTCAGCCTCGATCTCGTTCATGATCTTCATAGCTTCGATGATGCCTACTACATCGCCTTTTCTCACTCTTTGACCTACTTTTACAAATGGTGCAGCGCCTGGGCTTGGAGCAGCGTAGAAAGTACCTACCATAGGAGATTTTATGCTATCTTTTGGCGAATTTGCAGCTGGTTTTACCTCTGAACTAACGACAACATTTACAGGCGTTGGTGCAGGAGCTGCTGCTTGTGCCACTGGCTTCGCAGGCGCGCAATAATCTGCAAATTTTTCTAGCTCAACTTCAAAATCACCACTTTTTATCTTGATATGATTCATCTCCATATCATTAAAAAATTCGATAAGTTCTTTTATGTCTTCTTTTTTCATAGAAAAGTCTCCTAAATTTTTAATAAGCCCTTAATTGTAGCGAAATTTCATAAATTTAATTTTTATCCAACTCAAAATTTACGTTAAATTCTACTTTTTTCTAGCAAATTTATAGCCCAAAACAAAATAAAACTAAGCATAACTAAAACAAGGCTTAAAGCGAGTGCCTGATCGCTTTTGCCGTCGTAGACTGCGTTGTAGATAGCAAGCGAGATGGTGTCAGTTTTTCCTATTATATTGCCGCCAAGTATGAGCGTTATACCAACCTCGCCAAGGCCACGCGAGAGCGCTAGGATAAAGGCTGCTGCCACGCTTTTTGCAATGCTAGGAAAAAGCACCAAAATGGCTGTTTGAAATTTATTTTTACCAAGGCTATATGCTGCCTCGCTAAGGCTTTTTGAAAGCGAGCCAAGCGCTGAGGTTACGGGCTTTACAAATAGTGGCAGCGAGACTATAAAGGCAGCTATCACAAGAGCTTTGAAGCTAAAGACGATATCTAAATTTAAAGCCTTGCCGATGATGCCATTTTTACCAAGCAGATAAAGTAGTAAAAATCCCGTCGCAATGGGCGGAAAGATGAGCGGAAATGTGACTATCATCTCTAAAATCGCTCTAAATTTTCCCTTGTAAAAGGCCAAGAGATAAGCTAGAGCCAGTCCAAAAGTGGCGAGCAAAAGCCCCTGACACAAAACGACCTTTACACTTAAAATAAGCGGATCAAAAAGCCAAGAAAGCTCTTGCAAACTTAGCCCTATCTTATGCCAAATTTAGCGTAAATTTCTTTTGATCTATCACTTTTTAGCTCATCTAAAAATTTAGCGCAATCACTCTTTTTCTCACATCCTTCAAGCTTTGCAGCAACGATATTTGCTGGGGCGTAAAGTGCCTTATCTATCAAGATAAAACTACCAAATTTATCCTTGTGCGCGTTTAGCTCAGTTTGGTTGATAAAGCCAGCATCAACTTCGCCGTTTAAAATATAGGTAACGACCTGTGGCACGCCATTTACCGCTAAAATTTTATCCTTTAGCTCGCC
>CAUUIN010000025.1:0-21752 GCA_963545295.1 uncultured Campylobacter sp.
GTCGCCGCTAAATTTATACAACAAGAGCAGGGGTAAAAATTTGAGAAAGTGCGAGCAAGTAGGTTAAATTTATTAGTTAAATTTAGTTTTTTAGACCAACGCTAAATTTAATTTACTGCATATTTATACTTCCAGCTGGTGCTGGCATATCGCCTTTTTCGTCGATAAACGGCGGTCCTTTTTGAAGTAGTGCAGTCACCTCAGAAGCAACCTTTGGATCCATCTTTGCCATTATGGTTGAGATCTTTTTTGCATCAAGTGCGTAAAGTATGGTGGCTGCGTTTGATCTTGGCATTTGCGAGAGCACTTCGGCTGCTGCGCCATCTTTCATTTTGGCGTAGGATTCATTGACTTTATCAGTCGTCATCGTGCGAAGCTCTTTTAAAATTTTCTCATTTTTAGCGACAACTTCGTCGATCTCTTTGCGTTTTTGCTCGATCACTTTCATCGTCGCATTTAGATCAGCCTCTTTTTTGGCAAGCTTTTTGTTATTTTCTTCATAAGCTGCTGCCGAGCTTGCTCGAAAGACCTCTAGAGCTTGGCGCTGCTCGTCGATGACTTCAAGCTCCTTTGAGATTTCTTCTTTTCTAGCTTCAAAGATCTGAGTGCAATCAACCGGCACTTCAAAGCAAAATGCAAAATTTATAACCATAAAAAAGAGTAAAACAGCTCTCATCACGCCTCGCTTTTGGCTGCAAATTTCATAACCGCAAACTCATCAAGAGCAAGCGCTTCAGCCTTTTGTATGCGTTTTATCTCTTTTTTAAATTCTTCTTTTTCTAGATATTTCATCTTTTCATACTCTAAATTTGCATTTTTATATTTGTGCTCGTAGTGCAAGACCTCTTTTTTTGCTATCTCTAAGCTCTCTTTGCAGGCACTTAGCTCGGCTCTTGCTATATTTATGAGCTCTAAATTTTCTCTTAGCTCGCCTATGTTGCCACTTTTTGGCAGGCTAAATTCGTTGAGCTTGGCTCTTAAGAGTGCTATTTTTTCTTCAGCACTTCTAACATTTAGCCTGGCAACGACGAGCTTAGCCTCTACCTTGTCCATCTCCTGCTTTTTTACGCGGACGACGGAGGTAAATTTACTTTTCATCTAATGATCGTATCACTTCTTTCAGGGCTTGTTGAGATATAGCCAACTTTTACGCCAGTTAGCTCCTCTATACGCTCGATATATGCTCTTGCATTTGCTGGCAGATCTTCGTATTTGCTGATGCCTTTTACGCTGTCCCAGCCCGCGAGCTCTTCGTAGATAGGCGTTGCATTTTCAAGATCTGTTGGCACGTAGTCGATCGTTTCGCCATTATATTGATATGCTTTGCAAATTTTTACCACTTCAAAGCCATCAAGCACGTCAAGCTTCATAAGCGCGTAAGTATCGACACCATCTAGCCTTGAAGCGTATTTTACGCTTACTGCGTCAAACCAACCACAACGTCTGCGGCGGCCTGTTGTTGTGCCAAATTCTTTACCGATCTCGCACATCTTATCGCCACTTGTGCCTTTATCTTCAGTTGGGAAAGGTCCGTGTCCTACGCGAGTTGTATATGCTTTGATGACACCTATTACCTTGCCTATCTCTTTTGGATTTAGTCCAAGGCCTGTGCAAGCGCCAGCACTTATGGTATTTGAGCTAGTTACATAAGGGTATGTGCCGTGATCTATGTCTAAAAGTGTGCCTTGAGCGCCTTCAAGTAGGACTTTTTTATCTTCATCAAGCGCTTTCCAAACTAAATTTGTAGTGTTTGCGATAAATGGAGCAAGCGCCTCTTTATATCTTTTTAGCTCTTCAAGTAGCTCATTTTCTTCAGGTATCTTTACACCAAGAGCGTCAAATACGCATTTATTTGTTTCAAAGTCATGCATCAAAGCATCGCACAAGCGCTCTGGCTCAAGTAGTTCGCCCACTCTGTGGCCGCTTCTGCTTATCTTGTCTGCGTATGTTGGCCCGATGCCTTTGCCAGTCGTTCCGATCGCTTTTTCGCCTTTTAAGCGCTCTTTTGCTTGATCAACTTGGCTGTGGTAACTTAAATTTAAGTGTGCTTTGTCGCTTATATAAAGTCTGCCCTCTAAGTTGTCAAATTGCGCCATCTCAGTGATGAGCACCTCTGGAGAGACAACGACGCCGTTGCCGATGATATTTACGATATTTTTGTGCAAAATTCCGCTTGGGACAAGGTGAAGCGCGTATCTTACGCCATCGACCCAGATCGTATGACCAGCGTTGTGGCCACCTTGTGAGCGACAAATCATATCATAGTTTAGTCCTAGCATATCAACTATCTTGCCTTTGCCCTCATCACCCCATTGAACACCAACTACTAAATCAGCCTTACTCATTCTTACTTCCTTAAATTAATTTTTTCTTCTATCAATGCATCAGTATAAACAGCGAACCCGCTGCTTGAAATATCGTCTATTTCATAGTTTCCGCCACTTGCTAAAATGGCGTTGTCTTTTAAAAATCTAAAAAATAAACTATCATAATATCTCATTTTTGAGTAATATAGCGGAACTATTCTTAAATTTTTATATTCTAGTGATTTGGCTACGTTTTGTAAATTTCTTAATGGCTCTTTTAGCTTATCAGGGACTAAATTTACTATCTCATCAAGCTCGCTAGCGTCTTTCAAAAGGGCTAATTTACTAAGCCACGGCACGTTTTGAGCTAAAATCTTTTCTAGCCATGAGTTTTCAAAAATTTCTATCTCTAAGTTTAAAATTTCGCAAATTATCCTTGGGATTTGCATATTGCTAAGCTGCAAGCAAGCGCCGATCTCAAGCTCGCTAAAGAGCTTTGCTACGATATTTATGCTCTTTAAAATGTCGTTTTCGCCGATAAGCTCAGCGCCTATTTGATAAATTTCTTGGCTTGGGTAGCGAAAGACTGGCTGGATGTAAAACCACCTCTTTGGCTCATTTGCCTTAAGCCTTCTAAGCACGATCCTAACGGTATCAACCGTGCTATCAGCCCTTAGGCTTATCTCGTGGTTTAGACTATCGCTAAAGCGAAGAAGATTTGTCGCATCGACGCTTAGATGTTGATGATATGAAAAAAACGGAGTTACGATCTCACTAAAACCTTCATCTTCTAAAATTTCGCTCGCTTTTTGCTCGATTTTTCTCTTTAGTTTTGCACTTTTTGCAAAGTAAAGCTTGCTTCCGTTTGGGATCTCGTGCTCATAAACATTTACATCACTCAACTCTTATCTCCTTACTAAAACCTAAATTTATATCGCACTCTTTGATGATAGACATGGCTAGATTATAGAGTTCGCCGCTGTCACTACTGCTTGCAAGTTTGCTTAAATTTATGGAAATTTCTTGATTATATTTATCTATATTTTTTATCTCGTCTTCTATTTTTTGCTTTAAGCTTTCTGTTAGTTTGTCGTCTTGATTTAAATTCGCTATCACTTCAGTTGCAAGCTCTTTTAGCACGACTAAGCCTTTAAAAAGCTCGAAATTTTCGCTATTTTTATAGTCTTTTATGTCTAGATTATTAGGTGTTTTAAATTTAAATGAAGTCACATCTTTTGCCAAAAGTGCTGAGGAGAAAATGTTGCCTTGAAATTTATCAAATCCAAGACCAAGTAAAAACTCAAGTGTTCTTTTGTCATCGATATTTTTTATAGTCGCATTTAGTCCAAATTTATCAGCCACAAACCTTATCATATTTATGCTCTCAAGCGCCTCTTTTGAGCTGAAGATATGTTTGCAAAATTTATTATCTATGTTGAAGCGATTTGTCTTTAGCATGCCAAGAGCTTCGATCGAGCTTGAGTACGAGGCAAAATCATCAAGTGAGAAGTTTATGCCAAGCTCTTTATATCTTCTAACATAATTTTCTAAAACTTCTAAATTTGTAGCTGTTGCAGCGTCGATAACGTCGATGATAAGCCCAGTTGGATCAAGGCTTTTATCCTCATCAAATATCGCTTTAAATTTATGCCAAAACTCCTGCGTAAAGAGCTTTTTAACGCTTAAATTTACACGAACCTTTGCGCTTATGCCATTTTCTAGCCACATTTTTCTAGCTAAAAGCGCCTCTTTTATCGTAAATAAAGCGATATTGCTCGATGCGCTACTTGTCTTTATGAGTGGTAAAAAGTCGCTTGGATAGATGATCTCGCCATCTTTTCTCCATCTAATCAACGCTTCAAAACTTAAAGTCTCACCTGTGCTAAAGCTGATCTCTGGTTGAAATTCTAAAAACATCTCGCCAGCGTCAAGCGCTTTTAAAATTTTTGAGCCATCTTCGTATTGACTCTTAAAATAAACATCTTTTTTCGCATCAAATGTATAGCTTCTGTTTTTGCCACTTATCTTGGCTTGATACATCGCCCAGTCGGCTCTTTGTAGCACATCATCAGCCCCAAGCTCACTCTCAGCCAAGGCTATGCCTATGCTAGCGCTTGCTTTTAGTTTTAGCTCATCTATCTTTACTTCGTCTGAAGCTAGCCTTAGCATATTTTGTGTTATCTCATAGACTTCACCTAAATTTTCATAGTTTATGACGCCTACAAATTCATCTCCGCCTATCCTTGCAAAGATATTTTTGCCATTAAACATAGCGCCTATTTTTTCAGAGATAGCCACTAAAAATTTATCGCCTATTTGGTGACCGAAGTTGTCATTTATGCTCTTAAAATCATCCATATCAAAGTAGATGACGGCTATTTTTTGTTCATTTTTTTGTATGAGAGAATTTAGCTTGTTGTAGAGTAAAAATCTATTTGGTAGCTTTGTAAGCGGATCGTGATATGCGATAAATTCTAGATAGTTTTCATTTTGTGCTTCGTTATTTGCAAGCATTGCGAGCATGATGTAGCCAGTTCTTTTCTCGCTCGCATCGATAAGTGGTAAAATTTCTATGACTTCAAGCTTGCTTTTATTTTTATTATTTTCACTCCAAACCTTGCCACTCCATGAACCGCCGCTGTTTATACTCTCTATGATCTGATCTTTTATATCGCTTAAACCTTGCTTTATAAATGTAATATCTTTTAGATATACACTATCTTTTGAGCTCGCACTTTCAAAAAATGTGTCATTTGCGTCAATGACCTTTAGCTCCTCATCAAGCAAGATGACCTCTTCTTTGCTAAATGAGAAAATTTTTGCAAGCAGGTCTTGGCAGGTAAAGAAGCTATCTTCTAGGCTAAGATCTCTTAATGTGCCTTTTATCAAGCTTACTTCGCCAAATTCATCGTATTCAAGAGCTTTTGCTCTTAGTCTAAAGTGTAGAATTTCTTTATCTATGCTGTAAAGTTTGATATCTTTAACGTAGGTTTGAGCGTCTCTTATGCTCTCAAAAAAGCTATAAAAACTATCAAATTCATCGACAAAGACCGACTTTGCTTGCTCGAAATTTAGAGTGCTTTGCGTGCCAAGAACCTTGCTTAGCTCGTCTGAGATATTAAGCATGTCGCTTCTTTTATCCCAAGTAAAGACATTTGCCTCACTCGCCCAAAGCAGCGCCTTGCTCTCTTTGCTTTGCTTGTCAAATCTCTCTTGAAGTTTTAGCATATCGCTAAGATCGGTAAATGAGTAGATGACTTTTTGCTCGTCTGCATCGATAAATTTAGCCTTTATCTTAAATGGAATCTTCTTGCCATAAACATTTGTCATATTTGCTATGAAATTTAGCTCTTCATTTTTAAAGCTTGTTTGTAAAAAGGCTTTTTTGCTTGCTAACACAGCCGCTTTAAAGCTATCAAAATCCTCGCTTGCGATGATATCTTCTAAATTTATGAGACTTTGGCTTTGGACATTAAAAATTCTCTCGACATTGTTTGTGCTTTGGATGATTAAAAATGGCTCATTTGCTGAAGCGATAGCGATAACATTTGGCGATAAAAAGACATAGCTTTTGATGATATCGTCATTTTTTTGCGTTATCTTTTCTTGAGTGATATCCTTTACAAGTATGAAATTTAGTCTTGTGTTTTCTAGCTCAAAGCTACTTTCAGTCACCAAAACATCGATTATTTCACCATTTTTACGCCTTAGCTTAGCCTCGTATGATAGATTATTATTGATAGCGTTTTTTCTATCTTGTGTTAAATTCTTAGACTCATCTTCAAGAAGTTCTTTTATATTTAGATCTGCTACGTCATCTTTTTTGTAGCCTAGTTTTTCTAAAAGAGCGTTGCTAATGTCCGTGATGACGCCAGTATAAGCGTCAAAGACCACGATCTTTAAAAAGCTCTTTTCAAAGACATAGCCAAATCTACTCTCGTAGCTTTGTGCCGTCTCGTAAGCTTTATCCCTATCTTCGTAAAGTTTTTTTATGCTGTTATTTAAGAGGATAAATTCTTTTATATCAAAGTCCTCATCAGTTGGCTTGCTTTTATCTGTTGCAAAAAGAGCGATCCTAGTAAATGGCGAGAGAATTTTATCTTTTATATATGAGTTATCACGTAGCCAAAGTATGCTAAATGTTACAAAGCAGAAGAACGAAAGCACGACTAGAACTAGCTGGATAAAGATCTGAAGTTGCCTACTAGAGCCTGTTATGACAAATTGCTTTTGCTCTTCTAGGTAGCTGATCTTGTAAAAATTCATATCCTTTAGTATAAAAATGATCTTGTCACTTTTAAACTCGCTACCTTGCGAGATGTATTTATTAAAGTCCTCTTTTATAAATTTCTTATAAAACTCATCTCTTGCGAGATTGCCATCTTTATCAACCAAAAAGACGTATGCGGCAAAATTTTTGTTATAACCTGTATCGACCCTGTTTTTTAAGAGGTTTGGATTTAGCTGAACGAGAATTCTGTTGCCATTTTTTAGCCCGTAAGCGATGTAGATATCTTTAAAGCGTCTATTTTTATAAAATCTTTCAGAAAGCCTAAACTCGCCCTCCTTGATATCTGAAAACCATGAGATATCATAGTCGTGTAGCTCAAAAGCGCCTTCAAATTTACGCTCATAAAGTAAGGAGTTATCTTTTGCTATCACATAAAAAGCAGTGTAGAATTTGCTTGTATTGCTATCGTCATTAAATGGCTCTATGCCATTTTTAATAAGCCTTGCCTTTGTAGAGATGTTATCTTTTACATCTTCAAATGTGTTGATGATATTGTTTCTAGTGATAAAATTTAGTGTTGAAATTTCATATTTTATGTCGTTTATGCCGGCAAATATGACAAAGAGTGCAAGAAAGATGAAGGCAAAAAGAAGTAGTGCTATCTTTAGATAGAACCTTTTAAAAATCTGCAAAACTGGTTTAGCACTATTTTTTTGCATTAAATTTAAGCCTCGCTTTTTAAAACTAACGATGATTTTAACGCAAATTTGCTTTTTTTAGCTTATAAAATGCCTTTTTGTTTAAATTTAGAGAGATCACAGGGCGTTTTGCCCCGTGACTTAGTAGATCCACGTAACCACTTCAGATCTTTGTCTGCGTAGTTTTTCTGGTTGTGGGTTTAGACGGTAGCCAAATGGCACTACGATAGCCACTCTTTTCTCACTCTCATCAAGCCCTAAAATTTCATTTAAAGCGTGTCTGTCAAAGCCTTCGATCGGGCAGCTGTCAATCCCAAGGCTTGCGGCTGCGTTCATCATATTTGTCGCAGCTATCATGCACTGCTCGTGCGACCACTGAAATGTTAGCTCATCATCGTCTTTGAAATTTGATAGCAAAAAGTCGTGGTAAAATTTCTGCCTCGCAGCGATAGCTTCGGGATCTTTATCTGCGCGTCTTGCGATCATTTTATCCACATAGCTACTGCCAAATTTTATCTCTTTGACCTTTGCTAAGATGACAACCAAATGCGAGCAAGAGGTGATTTGCACTTGGTTCCACGAAGCGGCTTTGATCTTTTCTCTAAGCTCCTTGTTTTGCACGACTAAAAAGTCCCACTGCTCAAGGCCAGTCGAACTTGGGCTTAGTCTGCCAGCCTCTAGGATAAAGTCAAATTCGCCAGCACTTATCTTTTTGCTCTCGTCAAAAATTTTGCATGCGTGACGAAATTTTAAAATTTCAAGATAGTTCATCATATCTCCTTTGTTAAATTTCTTGACATTATAAAGCGACTAGGTAAATTAAAAGAAATTTAGTAGCGAGCGCTTAAATATGGACAATCCAAATTCGCACGCTTTGTACGGACGAATTTGTTATTTTGGGGCTAAATTTACTTAGCCAAAGGGTTATTTGGCTCTACCATTACTTTGCCCTTTTTATGTGCTAGAGCGATAGATTGTATCGCCCTTTATCATTATGCCTGAGATGCTCGCCTATTTGAGGCGTGGCGTATGCGTCAAACCACCTCCGCAATGTAGGTTACGAGCAAGGTGTTGTAGTTTTTAGAGTAGGCTAAAATTTACCGCCCGCGATATCGCCAGCCGTGACGTAGTAGCTATCAAATTTATAAGGATATGATATAGGTAAAATTTGGGCAAACTGGATAAAACTATCTAAAATTTAAACCAAATTTATGCCGTATTCGCTGTGATTTTTAGCCATACCAACGATCGCTGAGTGCTCATAGCCAGCCTCTCGTAGGCGAGAGAGAGCTAAATTTGCATCATTTTCGCTAACAGCTAGCAAAAGTCCGCCAGAAGTTTGCGCGTCGTAAAGCAAGATATCAGCCTCTTTGCTAACAAAATGCTTTGCAAATTCGCTGTTTTTGTAGCTTCCTTCTGGGATGATGCCCATATCGGCAAATTCTTTCGCGCTTGCGATGATAGGCACATTTTGTTCAAAAATTTCAAAGCTGACATTTTCGTTTAACATCTCACTTAAATGCCCTAAAAATCCAAATCCAGTCACATCAGTAGCCGCGTAAACTTTGATGCCACTTAGTGCTTTTAGAGCGTAGAAATTTAGCTGAGCCATGATGGTTGCGACCTCGTTTATTTGCGCCATGCTTAGTAGATCAGCCTTGATCGCTGTGCTTAAGATGCCGCTGCCAAGAGGCTTTGTGAGGATCAAAACGTTGCCAACTTCTGCTGTGTTGTTTGCCCAGAAATTTTGTGGGCTCACCTTACCAGTCGCACTTAGTCCGTAATACATCTGCTGCGTCTCTATCGTGTGTCCGCCAACGATGATACCGCCGCACTCTTTTACTTTGCTAGCTCCCCCTTGTAAAATTTCGCCCAAAATTTCAGGCGCAAGGTTGCAGCTATCAAAGCCCACGATATTTAGGGCATTTATCACCTCGCCGCCCATAGCAAAGACATCGCTTAAGCTATTTGCAGCAGCGATCTGACCGTAGATAAATGGGTCATTGACTACTGGCGTTATAAAATCAAGCGTCTGAACGAGAGCCAGATCATCTGAGAGCTTAAATACGCTCGCGTCCTCGTTTGAACCAATACTTGAGAGCAGGTTTGGATGAGATAAATTTAAACTACTAATCGTTTTGTGAAGACCCGACGGGTCAAGCTTAGCAGCTCAGCCAGCGGCTCTAACAAACTGCGTAAGCTTTTTGTCGTGGTAGATCATAGTTTGATTTGCTCGTGAGTTGAGAGTATGTCAATGATCTCATAAGCGTTTGAAATTTCGCCAACTGCAAGATCGCTTACAAGTTTATAAGCCTCCAAGCAACTTCCGCAGCTTAAAATTTGAACGCCAGCAGCCTCTAGGTCTTTAAGTGGCTTAAAGCTTGGGTGTGAGCGATTTGTTGTCATTTTAACGGCATTATTTACGCAGATGATTATCTTTGGTTTTTTCTCTACTTGAAGAAGTGCACCTAGGAATTTTGATAGCAAATTTATGCCCACTTCGCCGCTACCTGCGCGCTCTTCGTTTAGATAGAGCACTTTCTCGCTTTTTGGAGTGATATCGCAGACAAATTCGTCAAAATTTGTAAGCTCAAGCGCATTTTTGCCTTTTACTGCCAAAATTTTAGTCTCAGTGCCATTGCTTTCTAGGCTAAATTCTATATTTTGATTTTTCAAAAATCTTGAGATATTCTCTTTTGGTGCCAAAGCATTTACGAGTATCTCTAGGCTTTCGCCCTCATTTAAGCCCTCTAGCGCATTTTTAGTCATGATGACTGGTTTTGGGCACTCTAAATTTCTACAATCAATTGTTCTTGTCATTGTTTTTCCTTTGTGATTAGTATTTCAAACCTTGAAACTGATTTTGGATTATAGCTAAAAAATATTAATTTTTTAAAAGGATATGTGCTGTGAAATTTGCTATAAAAGAGAGTTTGACCCTGCGTAAGTCGCAAGGTCAAGATTGATTATTTTAAATTTGTATATGATTTTTCGTAGTCAGATACTGGGATCTTGTTTTTCTTAACAAGCTCTTGATACCAGTAGTGGTGAAGTACATAAACCTCTTCTTCTTCTTTGTATCCAGTGACCATTGACCAAATAGCGCCATGTATAGCGATCGCAGCCATATAGATATGAACTAAGAAGAATACCGCACAGACGATACCAAGGCAGTTGTGGATAACTACGCTATATCTTAAAAGATCGATCTGTGTTATGCCAAGCCATGTAGCAACTGCTGGCTCTTTAATATCCATAAAATACATAATCGCACCAGTGATGATCATCACGATACCACCAGGGATGGCGATCCAGTACCATGCTTTTTGTCCTGCGTTAAATTTACCAGCAGGTACTGGTTTTTTCTTCTTTGAAAGATAACCACCAACTATCATCATCCATCTGATATCATAAACAGCTGGAAGCATTCTGATAGTCCAAGCAAATAACATAGGAAGCACAGAAATAGCAAATATAATAGTCGCTGTATCGTGTAAGTATCTACAGAAACGCACAAATGTGCCGCCACCAAGCTCTGCGCCCCACATGATGATGATACCAGTTGGCACTAAGATGATCCAAGAGATCGCAGCTAAGCCGTGAGCTATACGTTCGATCAATGAAAATGCAAATACTTTTTTGCCATCGTGACTAAAGTGTTTTGGTCCGATGATCAAGAAGTGTAGCACGAACGCGCCGATAACAGCTAAAATGATAGAAAGTGCAGCTATCGCGAAGTAGTCGTTGCCTTGTATAAAAGTAAATATCGGGCCCCAGCCATGCTCATAAGGCTTGATATTTTCTATCCTCTGTGCTGCCCAAATGGTGCTGTCATATTGATTGACACCAGTTGGTCCCTCAATGGCCATTGCCGCAACGGACAATGTAAAAAGTAGAGTAAGAATTCTCGTCATTTTATTCCTTTATTTGCTAAAGCTTAAATGATTTAAGCTTTGGTTAAATATGCTAAAATCACACAGCTATGCCGTTTTGCGGCTATTATATCAGAGGTAATCACAAGCAAACCTTAGCAAAAAAGATTACTCAAAATTTTATAAAAAATATTTAAGTTTTGTTTATTTTTGATAATCTTTATTTTCAAATTTAGCTAAAATAAATCCAAATTTTAATTCAAAAGGACTGCGTTGTGGATCTTTTTTGCCTTATATTTGATGACTACGAGACGCTTGATCTCATGGGACCGGTCGAATTTTTAGCCAGAGTGCCTGAGCTAAATTTAAATTTTGTTTCATTTGAAGGCGGAGCAAAAAGAAGCAAGCAGGGCTTTTTTATAAAAACTAAAAAGCTTAACAAGATGCCAAAAGATAGCATTTTGCTAGTTCCTGGAGGTCAGGGCACAAGGGCGCTAGTAAATGATAGCGAGTTTATCTCTAGGCTAAAAGAGTGCGTTTTGGCATCTCAAATTTGCCTAAGCGTCTGCACAGGCTCAGCCCTGCTAGCAAAAACTGGACTGCTCGATGGGCTAAAAGCGACATCAAATAAAAGATCACTCGAGTGGATAAAAAGTTGCAGCAAGGCGGTAAAATGGCAAGAGCGTGCTAGGTGGGTGAGGGCGGGTAAATTTTACACAGCTTCAGGCGTGGCTGCTGGTATGGATATGGCGCTTGGATTTATCAGCGATCATTTTGGCAAGGAGCTAGCCCAAAATATCGCAAATGAGACTGAATACAACTGGCAAAAAAGCTCAAAGATAGATAAATTTGCCAAAATTTATGGGTATTAAATTTAAAGCGGTTTGCGCTTTTGGTAAAAATATAAATTTGTTAAATTTAGTGATGTAGCTTTAAATTTAAAGTAGTTTGTAGCTCACAGAACTAGCTAAAAATTTACCAAATCTAGCGAGTTTAAATTTTAAAATAAAAATAACTTTGCCAAAAGTGCCACCAAGATAAATTTGTAGAAAATAAATTTAGCCCATCTTTTCATATAAATACAAGTCCAAAAATTTTTAGAGCTTAAATTTAGGCGGCAGTTTAAAGCCATTTTGGCAAAATTTGCAGGGCAGATAAATTTGACCTATCTTAAATTTAAAAAGCCAAATTTACCTTCAAAAAGCAAAATTCTAGTTTCTGCGTCTATACTCCTCATATCCAAATTCACGGATCATCTTTATCTCGCCATTTTCTTTTAGAAGCAAAAGATCAGGCAGTTTTATGCCGTTAAATGTCGTGTTTTTCACGATGGTGTAGTGAATTTGATCTTCAAATATGACGCGGTCGCCGATTTTTAGCTCGCTATCAAATTTATACTCCGCATCGCCCGCTTCAAGTCCCACGATATCGCCAGCTAGGCAGGTATTACCGCCAAATCTATAAGTAAATTTGCCATTTTCACTCTCGCCTCTAACGGCTGGTCGGTAGGGCATTAGCACAGTATCTGGCATGTGCGCCTCGGCTGAGGTGTCAAGGATAGCGATATCTTTTTCGTTGTGCACGATGTCAAGCACGCTGCTTATCAAAAAGCCAGTCTGCCAGCCCACAGCCTCGCCAGGCTCCAGATAGACCTCTACGCCATATTTCTCGCGGAAGCGTCTGATGATCTTTATAAGCAGTTCCACGTCGTAATCAGCCCTAGTGATATGGTGACCGCCACCCATATTTATCCACTTCATCTTTGGGATAAACTCGCCAAATTTCTCTTCAAATGCCTCTAGCACGGTCTGCAAGCTGCTCGCATTCTCCTCGCAAAGCGCGTGAAAATGAAGCCCGCTAATGCCATCAAGAAGCTCAGGCTTAAAATTTGCCCTTGTGATGCCAAGCCTGCTAAATTTACCGCATGGATTGTAGCTATCAGTCGGTGCTAGTGAGACCTCAGGATTTACGCGCAAGCCGCAGATGATGCCATTTTGCAGGGCAATGCCTTTGAATTTTTGCCACTGAGCAAAAGAGTTAAATGTGATGTGCTTTGAAATTTTTAAAATTTCATCAAAGTCCTCATCCTTAAATGCTGGACTGTACGTGTGGATCTCGCCTTTTATGTATTCGCTTGCAAATTTGGCCTCATGAAGGCCGCTGCAAGTCGCACCATTAAGATATGAGCCCACCAAGTCCATCACTCCGCTAAATGCAAAGCCCTTAAGTGCCACTAAAATTTTAGCTCCGCTTTGCTCTTTCACATACTTTAAAAGCTCCAAATTTTTACGCACTTTTGCCTCTTCGCAGACGTAGGCTGGGGTCTTTATGCGATTTAAAATTTCGTTCATTTTCTTTCTCTTTTGCAAATTTTCAAATAAGTATATCTAAATTTATTTTTAAGTAAAATCAGCAAAAATTTCAAAGGATAAAATGTGGTAGAGATCGAATTTCTTGGGCCTATCGGGCTTGAGAGTATAAAAGTAGAAGCAAAAAATTTAGGCGAGGTAAAGGTGGCTTTAAGCGAGAAAGAAGAACTTAAAAAGTGGCTAAATATCTGCGCTGTGGCTGTAAATGACGAGATCGTAAGCGATATAAATTTCGCTCTTAAATCAGGCGATAAAATTTCTATTTTGCCACCAGTTTGTGGAGGCTAAGATGCAAATTTATAATGGAAGCTTAGACGTTCAAAGCATCACAAACGAGTGGTATGATAGGTTTAAGGATAAAAACTGTGGCGCGCTCATCACCTTTGTGGGTATAGTGCGCGAAGAGGGCGGGATTTCAGCACTTAGCTTTGATATCTATGAGCCCATCCTTAAAAAATGGCTAGATGCTTGGCAGGAGCGAGCCAAAAAAGAAAATGCCTACGTGCTCTTTGCTCACTCAAAAGGCGATGTACCGGTGCATACGAGCTCTTATGTAGCAGGCGTTGTTAGCCCTCAAAGAAAGGTCGCGTTAAGGCTTATAAACGAGTTTGTCGAGGACTTTAAGGCAAATGCGCCGATCTGGAAATACGATGTGATAAATGGCGAGAGAATTTACGCTAAAGAGCGCAGCCAAGCGATAAATGGCGCAGGACTTTTGGCATAAGATGGCAAAAATGATAACCAAAGAGAGTAAAAAAGATGTCTTTTGGGCGCTTGCCTTTGGGCTTGGGCTCTTTGTCTTTAGCATCGTTGGCTACTTTTATCTTGATCTTGGCATGCCAAGTCTTTTTGGGCTAGTTGTGGGCGCACTTTCAACATTTTTTTGCGTGAGAAAGATCTTGCAAAACAACTTTTTTGAGATAGATGATGATGGATTTAGCATCACAAAGGGCTCAAAAAATATCAAATTTTTCTTCAAAGATATCGACGAGATCGCTATTAAAAGCTTTGGCGATAAGAAAAAGGTCGATGCGCTAAGTGTTAAATTTAGAAAAAATCGCCTTGATCGTGATGCGTGTTTTGGCCTAGTTCAGGCGCTTGGCGATGATATGATCGTTATTTTTGACAGATACGAACTCTCGCAATTTACACTCTCAAAAGAGCTTCGAGATAGGCTCGCTAAATTTAAAGATAGGGCTTAGCTAGGTAAAAATTTTTAATTAATTTTTATATTATTTATACTATTTTTACCTGCTGATTAATTCTGTATTCAATAAATTTTTATAAAAAATATGATGATTGATATCAATATAGTATAAGAGATTTTTATTTATAATTTCGATAAGAAAAATCATAATTGTATTTTAAAAGGAGCTTTCATGAGGCCCATTTTAAGCTTGACAGTTTTTTCGTCGCTGCTTCTAGCAAATGAAGCGAATTTAGACACTATAAAACCTATTAAAGAATTTGCTCCGCCACCGATCATCACACCAAATGTTGCACAAAGCGCCTTTGTGGAAAATCAATTTGATCGCACTCAAAGAAGCGAATATCCATTTGTTACAAATTTGCTTGACAGCTCAGCTGATATGTTTCATATTTCAGCTGGAATGTATGGCAAAAGCTTTTACAACTCATCACTTTTTAAATATCGTGGCGCAAATTTTTATACCATTCTAAACGCAAATTTCACCAAAGCAAATAGCTACAAAGATGGCAGTGGCAAAAGATGGGACTATGGCTATAACAGGCAAGGTCAAAGCACTATCTTAGGTTTCGTACCAAATGAGCTTAGCGAGCTTAGACTTACGTTTTTAAGAGACAATATCGATAAAGATAAGCAGCCAGAGCACACGATGGATGCCTTTAAAACAACCAGGAAAGTCGGCAAGCTAAATATACGCTTGGGCGAAGAAGATCTATCAAATACACTAAATTTTGAACTTATTGCAAAGAAGATCGAGAGAAAAGCAGATAATTTTCACCTAAGAAATTCTACTCCAAATGTAAAAGTTGATATAAAAAGAGATGTACTTGAGGCAAATTTAAAGTATGATCTTGATTTTTCAAGCTTTCATAATCAAATAGGCGCTGGCTTTGAAAAAGATAAACATGATGGCAAAAGATACATAAAGCAAGGCAGTAACTGGGTATTTAACGGATATAGATTTGCTGATGTTAGAAGTGATAAATTTACTCTTTTTGATACACTTGCCTATAAATTTAATGAAGCGAACGAAGTTTCTCTTGCTTTAAAATATGAAGATCAAAGAAGTAAGCTTAATGGACTTGATACTAAATATTTCGCACCAAATCCAGCCATTAGCACGACTCGCGGGCTACTTCGTCAAATTTATGGTGAAAACGTAAACGATAAGATCAAAAAAGACGCTTTTAGCGCAAGTTTAAAATATAAATTTACACCAAACGACAATGATAGCTATTTTGCAAAACTTGAGAGTTTATCTCGCTTGCCAAGTAATATGGAGCGTTTTAACGCACTTTATGGACAAAATGACTCTGGCTGGATAGCAAATCCGAATTTGGAGCCAGAAAGGCACAATAGAGCAGTTCTTGGCTTTAAATTTGGCAGCCAGTTTTACAAAGAATACCTAAATTCTTTGCAAAACAAAGATGCATTTAGCTTTAGTGGGCATTTCATCGCTGATAGCGTTAAAAATTTGATCATTTTTGATAGACGCCACTCAAAAGCTGCCATGCCACTAAACAAAAATGCCGTCATCTCAAGAAACGTTGACGCAACGCTTTATAGTGTAAATTTAAACTCAGAATATAGCTTTGCAAGGCACTTTGGCTTAAAAAGCTCACTTTACTACAACTACGGACAAAACAAAACCGATGGCAGGCCACTTTATCAAATAAGGCCTTTTGAGGCAAATTTTGCATTTGATTACAAAGACTATGCAAGCTTTGGTAGCTACAACCTAGGCACCGCACTAAGACTAGTTTCAAAGCAAACTAGGGGCGATTTTAGCAAGCAAAATGGTCTAGGTATCGACAAAAAAGAGGCTGCAAAAGGATTTGGCTTGCTTGATCTTTATGGTGGCGTAGAGTTTAAAAACAAAGTCGGCATAAGATTTGGCGTAGCAAATTTATTTGACAAAGATTATGCAGAATTTATCAGCGGTGATCACGTAGCAGCACTTGATCCAGTAGTCGTTCATGCCCCTGGCAGGACATTTTTTATTAGCTTTCACAGCAGTTTTTAAAGGAGAAAAAGATGTTAGATAGAAGAAAATTTTTAGGACTTAGCACAGCTTTAGGCGTTAGTGCGTTTGCACCAAATTTATTTGCAAAAGAGAGCTTTAGTATGTGGGGCGCACCAGCGATCCCAAGCGTCATAATGGCAGTTGCTGCACTACAAGGGGAGTTAAATAAAACTTATGATGTAAGCCTAAATATCTGGAAAACGCCAGATCAGCTTCGCGCAGGCGTCGCTAGTGGAGATATCAAAGTCACAATGTCGCCCTCAAATGTCGCTGCAAATTTAAGAAACCAAGGACTTGATTTTGCTATGTTAAATTTACTAACCCTTGGCGTAATGAACGCTATGGTCAAGGACGAAAAGATTAAAAATTTAGAAGATTTTGTGGGCAAAAAGCTAGTAATGCCATTTCGAGGTGATATGCCTGATCTTGTCCTAAGAGCACTTTGCAAAAAGCGAGGTATAGACGCTAGTAAAATAGATATCACCTATACAGCAACACCACCTGAAGCTCTACTTTTATTTTTGCAAAAAGATTTTGACATTTTAATAGTCCCGCAACCTCTTGGAGAAGCGACTATTTTGCGTGGTAAAAAAGCAGGCGTTAGCGTACATTACTCAGTTGATTTTCCAAAAATTTGGGGCGAAAGTTTTGGTACAAAACCGATAATCCCAATGGCTGGTATTATCGTAGAAAAAGGCTTTTATGAGAAAAATTTAAATCTATTTGATACACTTCATAGCGATCTTAAAAATGCTCTTTCTTGGATTCTTGAAAACAAACAAAGCGCAGCAAAGATAGGTTCAAGTTACTTACCAGCTCCAGAAGTGGCACTTGCAAATGCCTTTGATAAGGCAAATCTAACAGTGACAAAAGCAAATGAACTACAAAGTGAAATCATGGCATTTTTTGAAGAAATTTATCAGTTTAATCCAAAATTTCTAGGCGGCAAGATGCCAGATAAAGGTCTATTTTTATGATACTAATCGACGGCGTCAAAAAAGATCGCTCAAGCTTTTTAAAAATGATTGACTATTTTTGGGGCGGATTTAGCGGATTTGCCGTAGTTTTTTTGATCTTAGCTATTTGGCAAGTGGGAAGCGAGTTTAGCTCTCCACTATTACTTCCATCGCCAAAAGATGTATTTTTTAAAGTCTGTGAAATTTTAAAAGATTACAAAAATAGCGAGATAAATATAACGCTTTGTAGATCATTAGTTGGGGTTAGCACGGCAACATTTTTTGGTATATTTTTAGGGCTAATAGCAGGTAGTTTTAAAAGCTTTGCGGCCTTTTTAAAGCCTGTCATTACCTTGCTTTTATCGATGCCACCAATTATCTGGATAGTGCTTGCTATTTTTTGGTTTGGATTTGGAAATTTTAGCACTGTTTTTACTATCTTTATAACCGTTTTACCACTTACTTTTGCAAGCTCGGCAGTTGCTATGAGCAGTGTAGATGAGGAGCTAAAAGAGATGTTTGATGCCTATCATTTAGGCTTTTTAAAAAAGATAAAACACCTTTATATCCCACATCTTACAAGCTATATCATAAGCTCTGTTAGCGTAGCTGTTGCAATGGGTGTAAAAATAGTCATAATGGCCGAACTACTAGGTGCAAACAACGGCATGGGAGCAAAGATAGCAAATGCAAGGGCAATGCTTGAAACAACCGAGGTAATGGCGTATGTTCTTTTAAGCATCACTCTTATCATGCTTTTTGAGTACCTCATCATCGAGCCTTTAAAAATAGCCCTGATGCCTTGGAGAAGATGATGCTTGAACTTAAGAATGTAGAGTATGAAATTCTAAGAGATAAGGTCGTAAGAAATTTTAGTCTAAATGTAAAAAGTGGCGAGGTGGTGACGCTTTTTGGACCATCAGGATGTGGAAAAACTACCATTTTGCGGCTTATTAGCGGACTAAATGAGCCCAGAAAAGGGGAAATTTCTAATAAATTTAAAAAAATGACATATTTTTTTCAAGAAAATCGTCTACTTACATGGAAAAATGCTCTTGAAAATGTGCTTTTGGTTATGGATAAACCTGATCAAAACAGCGTTTTAAAGCTCTTTGCTAAGGTTGGTCTTAGTCAGAGGGACGCACTAAAGTATCCAAGCGAACTAAGTGGCGGTATGAGGCAAAGGGTCGCTTTTGTAAGAGCAGTTGTGACAAAACCCGATCTACTTTTAATGGATGAGCCATTTTCGGGGCTTAATTATGATATGAAAGAAATTTTGATCGATATCGTTAGCCAAAGAGTGAGTGATGGCATGAGCATAATACTCGTCACACACGACAGGATGGAGGCCGTAAAGATGTCAAATAAAATTTATTTTCTCGCAAATAAAGGTGCGGTCATACAAAAAGAGCTTATTTTAGATGAGGCTTTTAAAAACCGTGATTTTGCATTTATTAGCAAAACAATAGATGAAAATTTTAAAGGGCAAATTTATTATGATTAACAACTTTTTTACATATCCTATGAGGATATTTTTTCTTACCAGTGCTGCCTGTGCTGTGCTGGGAGCTGCTATATTTTTTACACCAACTGATTTTTTGAGTTTGCATAAATTTATATTTTTACACCTTTTTCTAGCACTCGCCTATGCTGGTTTTTTACTCACCGGACTAACCGACTGGACAAATTTCAGCTCCTCGCTAAAAGTCCACGCTTACATTTTATTTTCACTCTTTGCAACTAGCTTTATAGCGGCACTTTTTAGCTTATTTTTAGCACATTTTTTTATTACACTTTTTTGGGCATATCTAGTGATGCTTTGCCTATATATGATCTGGCGAGATAAAAATCTTGATCAATTTGGCGTACTTGGATTTTTATTTGGTATTTTAGGTTTTGAGATCTACTATCTAATAAGCGGGAATGAAAAATTTTTAAATTTGCAAATTTATCTTCATACCATCGCCATCTTACTTATTTCATATCGTGTTAGCGTCGTGCTTGGCAAAGAAGCGCTAAAGCGAGAAAAAGATATGGATAAGGCTATCTTTGTACCAAATTTTATCTATAAAAATATCGCTATTTGTATGACTTGTGCATTTTTGCTTTTTAATATATTTTTTGAAAAAAGCATCGGCACCTACTATGTAGCCATTGCCTGCGGATGTGCGGTGCTTGCAAAGCTTAAAGAGTGGCACTATAAACAACTTTTGAGGCATAGTTTTGTGATTTACTATTACTTTATGCAGATATTTTTAGCAGTTGGATTTTTGGGCATCGGAGTAAGTGGGCTTTTAAATCTAGGTCTTGAAGTAAATTTTATGCACTTAATAGCCGTAAATTCCGTTATTTTTAGTGTTATGCTCATTTTTAATATTGCTGGACTTCGTCACAGCGGACAAGAGCTTGAGTTTTTACGCCTTAGCAAAATTGCATTTATTTTAGTCCTCCTAGCTGGCATTAGCAGAGGAATTTTGGCATATTTTTGGAGTGGATTTTATATTCACTTACCAGCCACTTTGATAGCACTTGCTTTTATCTTTTGGCTCATAAATTTTTATGCAATTTTTAGAGATAATGAATTCTCTGAAGACCCTGAGTGATATTAGTTTGTATAGCTTTCAAGTTTTTCGTGGTCGATGATGAGAAATTCGTGCGGTGTGATCTTTCTGATGATGTCATCCTTGATAAGCTCGTTAAAGGCTGTTGAAGCACTTTGGCGCTTGAGCCCAACAAAGCTTGAGAGTACCTTTAGAGAAAATGGCAAAAATACATATTGGTAGCCATTTTGTTTTAGGTCTTGCTCGCGTGCTAGTTCGATTAAGAAATTTGCTATCCTGCCCTTTGCGTCCTCAAAAAGTATCGACTTGGTGATCTGACGCTGCACGATGATGGTATTTAGCGTTGTTGTTAAAATCTCGCTTGCGGCTTTTGGATTGTGTAAAATTTCACCTATCTCATCTAATCTAATGACGTAAATTTGGGCATCTTCTAGCACTTCAAATGCGCAGTTGTCATCAAGTATAGCGATGTTGTTTTTTTCTAAATGATAAAGGATAAATTCCTCGCCATCTTCAAAAAATGAGAGCTTCGCAGAGCCGCTTTTTAAGACAATGATCTCGATATCCTCTGTGTATATGGTGCTTGTTTTTGGCAGCTCTTTAAACTCAAATTTCTCTAGCTCGCTTGGAGTTAGAATTTCTAAAATTTTTGTTTGAAGAAGACCTAAGCGTGATTTTTTCATAACTCTCCTAAGAATAGAGTGGGATTGTATCTTAGAAAGTATTTAAATCAGTTTAATTTGATATTCTTTTAATTTTTTTTAAGGATAGTAATAAATTTAGAGAGTGGTTGCATAAAATGCAACCAAATTTAAAAGCCATGAAGCTCTTTTAGCTTCTCGTCTATCGGCTTTTTATGCCCGTCTTTTGTCACACTAACATAGGTCGCGATGGCACTTGTGACGTGTATACTCTCTCTAAAACCACCGTCATTTAGCCTAAGCGCAGTCACTTCTATCTGCGTTGTTATCGATGTTTTGCCAACTGCGATGATCTTTGCGTAGCAGCTTAGCACGTCGCCAACAAAGACTGGTTGTTTAAAGATGATCTCTTTCATAGAGATCGTCACAACTCGCTCAGGCGAAATTTCTCTAGCAGCTTGTGCACCTGCAAGGTCGATCTGGCTCATTATCCAGCCACCAAAAATATTTCCAGCTGAGTTTGTATCTTTTGGTAGCATAACTTGCTTTATGCGAGGCTCGCCAAAGTCTTTTAAAATATCCATTTTTTGCCTTTTAGATCTTAAATTTTTGGTAAATTGTAGCAAATTTTAAGGCTTTATGCTAAAATCTTGCAACTTTAAGGGATGAAAAGATGAATGATTTTAAAAGACTAAATGAACTTACAAAAGAGCAAAAATCCAAGCTAAATGCTATTTATAAAAATTTAGATGACAAGACCATAACTGATGCTCTAAAAATTTGCGCTCTTGCTGGCACGCCAAGCCAAAAACTAGCTCTTGCAAGAAGGATCGTAGACCTAAAAGTAGACCCACTTCAAAACGAGCTAAAAAAGCTAAATTTAGGCGA
>CAUUIN010000026.1:0-21465 GCA_963545295.1 uncultured Campylobacter sp.
TCCCTATCTCCCGGCCACTTCAAATTTCAAATCACCTTTTATCTTTTAGCCATTTTACTTATTTTTAAATTCTTTTTTAAAATTTGCATTCAACATAACTTAATATAAATATGATCCGTGTTGAATTGCGACAAAAGCTTTGTTCTTAGTAAAGCTAAAAATATCAGAATCGTAATCTCTAAAAAGTGTGAGAATAAAGTAAATTTAACGCTTTGATGCAAATATACAAAAGTACCTTGGAGCTAAAGAGCAAGAGACGATAAATGTGTTTTGTTAAATGACGAAACTAGCGTGGTGCTAAGTAGCAGCAAGGTCGCTGTAAATGCCATAAAAGAGAGCGTCTTGCCAGAAGGTAAAAATATAGAGGTTTTGACGATGCAGTCGATCAAGGGGCTTGAGGCTCAAAATGTCATCATCCACAACTTTTTGCCATTTTTACAGACCATATATAAAAATGAAAGGGCGCTTTTTTATAGAAAGATTTATGTCCTACTAACTAGAAGCCGTGAAAATTTATATATCTCGCTACCTAAAAATTTGGATGAAAATTTGCCAGATGAGATAAAAAAGGTGATAGAGATCATCAAAAAATATGCAAATTTGACTCAGGTCTTGCCAGAATCTAAAGGAGATAAAAATACAAGATCAAGCTTAAAACTAGCCTCCATAAGGCCGGTTTTAAGAGATATAAAAGACGGAGCCGAGCTAGTGGTGGCAGGTAGTGAGCTTTTTGCCATCATAGCTGGGCTTTTTGCATAGTCTAACGCCGCAAAAGCAGCGTTAGATCAAATTTTAATGGCAACCGCAGCCACATCCGCCGCTTTGTTTTATCGCATCAAAAACTGCGTCGTAGTTTGGCTCCTGCGTCACTTCAGGCACTAGTTGCTTGTGAATTATTACGCCATCTTTAATGACAAAGACCGCTCTTGCAAGTAGTCCTTTTAACGGACCGTCACTCATTAGCATGCCGTAGTTTTGGGCAAATTCACCGTATCTAAAGTCGCTTCCCACGCGCAAATTTGCTATGCCCTCAGTCGTGCAAAATCTCCCCATCGCAAAAGGGAGGTCATTTGAGATGATGCTAAGTTTTACGCCATGTTTTTCTGCTACTTTTTCGTTAAATTTACGAGCCTCTGCCGCACAAACGCCAGTATCAAGCGAAGGCAAGCAGACAAGTACCTCAATGCCGTTGTTTCCACCCACGCTAAATTCGCTAAGATCTTGCGCTACTACTTTGGCTTCAGGCGCATAAGAGCCGACAAATAGCTCATTTCCACTTAAATTTACATCACTACCTTTAAATTTTGTAGTTGCCATGTTTTTCTCCTTATCTTTTAGCTTTTTTAAACGCTTGATCAAGGTCGGCTATTAGATCATCGACGTTTTCGATGCCAATGGCTAGGCGAAGTAAATTTTGCTTTATGCCGATCTTATCTAGTAGCTCTTTTGGATACGCCTCGTGCGTCATCGTTGCAGGTCTGCAAATAAGGCTCTCTACGCCACCAAGGCTCACTGCTAGATCAAAAATTTCTAGTGATTTTACAAATTTATTTACATCATATTTTTCATCAAGCTCAAATGAGATAAGAGCGCCGATATCGCTTGCTTGATCTGCTTGCATCTTTGCCTCTTGCTCGCTGTATGAGCCAGGGAAATGCACCACGCTTACGGCGTCATTTTTCTCTAAAAATTTGATTATTTTATGGGTATTTTGCGTTTGTCTATCAAACCTAACGCTAAGCGTTTTAAGCCCTCTTATGAGATAGTATGCGTCCATCGGGCTGATGATGCCGCCAAGCGTATTTTTGGCAAATTTTATCTTTTCAGCCAAAGCATCATCGTTTAGCGTGACGATACCAGCGATCACGTCAGCATGTCCGCCGATATATTTTGTAGCACTATAGACTACGATATCAGCTCCGTGCTCAAGCACTTTTTGATAGTAAGGCGTCAAAAATGTGTTATCCACGATGACTAGAGCGCCCTTTTTGTGAGCGATCTTTGAGATCCTAGCGATATCTGTCACTCTTAAAAGAGGGTTTGACGGAGTTTCGATAAAGATCGCTGCCACGTCGTCACTTATGTCATCTTCACTTAAAAAATTTAGATCATCTATAAATTCGCTCTTTATGCCGTGACTTTCAAAAACAGTCGTGACATATCTGTAAGTGCCGCCATAGACGTTGCTATTTAGCAGGACTTTTTGCCCTGTTTTTATAAGACTAAGTGCAGCTGCTGTTGCTGCCATGCCTGAGCCAAAGCTAAATGCGTATTTGCTACCTTCAACCTTAGCAAAGATATCATCAAATGCTTTCTTCGTAGGGTTGTTGCCACGTGAGTAGGCAAATTCTTGAAAATTTTCAAGGTCATCTTGCACGAAGGTGCTAGCTAAAAATATAGGCGGAACGACCGCTTTGTTTGGGTTGTTTTTAGCCTCGATGCCTTTTACGATGAGAGTGTCTAGTTTCATAAATTTCCTTTTTAAAAATTTACGAAATTTTACATGATAAAGATTAATTTTCCCCAAACCCACCCAAAATATAGCCAAATCAGTAAGTGGTAGTAAAAGTGCTTTTTAAATTTGCATTTGTAAGATTGCTAAGACTAAATTTAAGCTTTTGCCCGGTCTTCGCAAGCCGCCAATATATGGTTTTTTACTCGCCTTTGGCTAAATTTTTACCATAAATTTTACTCTACTAGTTCAACCGCCCAGTTTGCCTCTTGAAGCTTCATCTCAAGCTCTCTGATCTCTTTTGAAAGCGCATCCACTTGCTTTTGAAGTGCGGCCACATCGACTGTGCTTAAAATTTTGATCTCGCTGTTTGAGTATAGATCCACTTTTTGACTAGCACTCGTTGCAAACTCCCTAAGCACGTTTGCTTTTAGCACCAAGGCGTCCTTTTTAGCGATCATCTCAGTTAGGCTAATGCCATCAAATTTCGCGCTTGAGTTTGTTAAATTTATAGAGCAAATGAGCTTAAAAAGCTCGCTAGTTAGCTTATCAAGCTCCTTTAAAAGAAGCTTTGGATCTTCGCTAGGTTTTTCATTTTCTTGCGTTTTTGCGTTGCTAAGTAGTCTAACTTTTAACTGTTCGATGCGCTTTTGCGTGTCAGCTCTTAGTATGAGAGCCTGAGCTAGTTTCATCATTTTTCCTTTTTGGGTATTAAATTTTAAATCATCTTAGTATCTTTTGGGTTATAATTGATTTAAAATTTTATTTAAGGAAAAGCTATGAAGTACGATTTTGACACATTAGTAAGCAGAGAAGGCACTAACTCATCAAAATGGCGTATGAAAAATGATGTTTTGCCGATGTGGGTTGCTGATATGGACTTTAAGGCTGCACCTGAGATCTTAAGCGTCTTGCAAAAACGCCTTGATAACGGCGTCTTTGGCTACTCTTTCATCCCAAAAGAGTGGAATGAGGCGATCAAAAAATGGTGGCAAAGGCGTCATAACGTCAGCCTTCAAAACGAGTGGATGTGCTTTTGCACTGGCGTCATACCAGCTATTTCGACTGCTATTAGGAGATTTAGTAGCCCTGGAGATCAAATTTTAGTGCAAGCGCCTGTCTATCACGTCTTTTTTAACTGCATCAAAAACAACGGACGTGAAATTTTATCAAACGACCTTGTTTATAAAAATGGCTCTTATGAGATCGACTTTGAGGACCTTGAGGCTAAACTTGCCCAGCCGCTAACTACTATGATGCTTCTTTGTAATCCCCACAATCCAATAGGTAAAATTTGGGATAAAGAGACGCTTAAAAAGATAGGTGAGCTTTGTTACAAGCATGATGTTTTGGTTATCAGTGATGAAATTCACTGCGACATAACTGATCCTGGGCTAAACTACGTGCCATTTATCAGCGTGAGCGAGGAGTGCAAAAACAACTCCATCACATGCATCTCGCCTACAAAGGCCTTTAACATAGCTGGCCTTCAAAGCTCAGCCGTCGTTACGCCAAATGAAAAGATCAGAGCAAGGCTAAATGCCGCTATCAACTACGATGAGGTCGGCGAGGCAAATGCCTTTGCGATCATCGCCGCAATTGCTGCATTTAACGAGGGTGAGGCGTGGCTTGATGAGCTTAGAGAGTATCTTTTTGAAAACAAAAAGGTCGTTGCAAATTTCATAAAAGAGCAAAATTTGCCAGTGAAGCTCTTGCCATCTAGCGCGACTTATCTTTTGTGGCTTGACTGCAGTGCGTTTTGCGAGGATTCGAGCGAATTTATGAATTTCTTGCGCGATAAAGCCGGACTTTGGCTAAATGACGGCAACGCTTACAGAGGAGATAGATTTTTCCTTCGTATGAATATCGCAACGCAGCGTGAGAGAGTGCTTGAAGGGCTAAAACGCTTGCAAAATGGTATAAATTTATACGCGTCAAAAAGGTAAATTTTGGTTGGGTGACTTTGAAATTTAAGTCGCCCTTGCCTTATATAAATATCTACTGAGAGCATTTTAAAAAAATAAATATTGCTCCCCATCTCTAAAAATCAAAGTAAGTTTTGCTGATAAATTTAAAGCCTAGCTAGCTTATACGATTTTTGGTTGCTTTAAATTTAAGCACGGAGTTGCTTGGTCGTAGAAAGATAGCTTGAAAAGCTAGTTTTTGCTATTTTTGGTATCTGCTAACATGCGCTAGTGCTCTAAAAGAGCTTCGTAGTCGTGTTTGGGAGTTGTTTTGAAGGTTTTAAGTAGCTTTAGCTCATTTTAAATTTAAAAGAAAGAAATTTAAGGCGAGATGTTGCCGTGGGTCTTGAATTGCATTAAATTTAAGCAAAAAGCATTTGGATGTGAATGATTATCGTCGTTTTCAAAGCAAAAAAGAGCGCGGTCATTTTGAGTATTTAAATTTAAAGCTGCTACTGGCTTTGTTTGCTAGTTTAAATTTAGAAAAGTTGCCTAAAAATAAGCGGCCGTCAAAACTAGTTTTTTGCTCTCTTTATGCAACAAATTTGTCTTCGCTGCACGTGTGTAATGCGGTTTTTCTTATAAATTTAGTAGTTTAAATTCAAAAAGCAGAAATTTAAGAGCGAGATAGTTGCACTAGCATTAAATTTAGAAAAATCGCTCATCAAAATAGAGCAGACCGCCATAAGAAACATTTTGCACCTTTTGAAACAGTAAATATCGCGCCCATTGCTTGCTAAATTTATCAACTTGAAAGTGAGATATCTCACACTAGCGTTAAATTTAAAAAAGTGATTTTGCTAATAAATTTGATGATTTTAGAGTTTATATAAAACAGAAATTTAAAGATGAGCTAGCTTGTGCTGGCTGTAAATTTATAAAAAGGTCATTTCTCAAAATGAGAATTTGCACTCTCTTTTAAAATGATAAATTTGATAGTTAAATTTGAATAAAAGTAGAAATTTAAAGGCGGGGTAGCCCCGCCAGATATTATTTGTGAAGCTCTTTTGTGTAAAACTCAACTGAGCCAAGACCCTCTTTTAGCGCCCACTCGTAAGCTTTGCTTACAAATTCCCAGTTTATGTTCTCATAGAAAGTCTCTAGGTATTTTGGGCGTGCGTTGAAGTTGTCGATGTAGTAAGCGTGCTCCCAAACATCAACGACTAGAAGCGGCACTTTGCCATCGCTCACTGGAGTTTTTGCGTTGCTAGTTTGCACGATCTCTAGCTTTTTGCTGCTTGGATCAAATACAAGCCACGCCCAGCCTGAGCCAAAAAGCGTTGTAGCTGCCTTTAAAAACTCCTCTTTAAAGTTTGCAAAATTTGCTTCGATCGCAGCTTTTAGCTCGCTTGACATCTCGCTTTTTTTAGCGATACAGTCCCAGTAAAAGTCGTGGTTATAAACTTGAGCGACGTTGTTGTAAAGGCCGCCTTCACTATTTTTTAGGATCTCGTAAAATGATGCGTTGGCAAATTTTGTATCTTTTATGAGATTGTTTAAATTTGCAACATAGGTCGCGTGGTGCTTGCCGTAGTGGTACTCACAGGTTTTAGCACTTACTACTGCATTGTGGTTTGCGTCAAACGGAAGTTTTCTTAGTTCAAACATAATAATTCCTTAATAATAAAATTTGTTATTTCGCATTATAGCCATAAAAGATTAACAAATGAAAACCTTTTAAATTTAGCCCAAAAATAGGGCGTTTTATAAAAGCTAAATTTTTCATTTATAAAAAATGAGTGAATTTGCTTTATAAATTTATGGTTAAAAAGGCGAAATTTATATCCTAAAAAGAGCAAATTTGGTTTTGTAAAAGAGAGAAAAGTAAATTTAAATTTCTCTAAATGTAAAAAATAATATAAAAGTATGTGTAGAAAAGTAACAAATATGCGCTATAAAAATGATAAATAAATTTTTACGTTAAATTTACAAAGTAAAAACTATCTCTTTTAGATCAAAAATGTTACAGAACTACACATATAAAAATAAAGATATGTGAATTTATGAAACAAAATTTCTAAATTTTTATTTTTGAAATTTATAATGCACCTATCAAAACTATTACAAAGGATGAAAGATGAAATTCTTACAAGCTTTACTTTTTACATGTGCCATCAGTGGCTTAGCATTTGGTGCTGATAAGGTCTATACGATCAAATTTGCTCACGTTGTCGCAGCTTCTACGCCAAAGGGCAAGGCAGCTGATTTTTTTGCAAAGCGTGCTGAGGAGCTAAGTGGTGGCAAGATAAAAGTTCAAGTCTTCCCATCAGCGCAGCTACTTGATGACGATAGAGTTTTTGGCGCGCTAAAACTTGGCAATGTTCAAATGGCAGCTCCAAGTTTTTCTAAATTTACACCTATCGTGCCGCAGTTTCAGCTATTTGACCTACCTTTCATCTTTAAAGACGCAGACCATCTTCACAAGGTTCAAGATGGTGCAGTTGGTGAGGAGCTAAAAGCGCTTGTTACTAAGAAGGGCTTTGTAGCGCTTGATTATTGGGATGCTGGATTTAAACACTTTAGCTCGAGCAAAAAACCGATCCTTGTTCCAGAAGATGCAAAAGGACAAAAATTTAGAATCCAAAGCTCAAAAGTGCTTGAAGAGCAGATCAAAGTGATCGGTGGCAACCCACAAGTTCTACCATTTTCAGAGGTTTATTCTGCGCTTCAACAAGGCGTAGTTGATGCTACTGAAAATCCACTTTCAAATTTCTATAACTCTAAATTTCACGAAGTTCAAAGCTCGCTTACGCTTTCTCACCACGGATATCTAGGCTATCTAGTCGTTATGAGTGATAAATTTTGGAACAAACTACCAGATGATCTAAAAGCAAATGTAAAACAAGCTCTAAGCGAGGCTACAGCTTACGAGAGAGAAGAGACAGCAAAAGAGGACGCTCACGTCATAGCCGAGCTTGAAAAATATATAGCAGAGACTAAAAAGCTAGAAATTTTCAAGATCGACGATGCGCAAAAGGCTGAGTGGGAGAAGACTATGCAGGCTATCTATCCTAAATTTTACGATGTCATCGGTAAAGAGCTTATAGAAAAGACAATCGAGACAAAATAATGAAGAATTTCTTTAACGCTCTTGATATATTGATAGTCTCGCTCAATAAAACTATCGCCGTTTTAGGGCTAGCTAGTGGAACGCTACTAGCCTTTGCTAACGTCGTGGCTAGATACTTTTTTGACAAAAGCTGGTCATGGGCGAGTGAGCTATCAAACTACCTATTTATATGGTCGGCGTTTTTTGCAGCAGCGTATGGATTTAATAAGGGCATTCACGTGAGCGTAACTATCTTGGTGGAGAAATTTCCACCAGCGCTTGCGAAAGCGTGCCTGCTCTTTTCGCACATCTTAACAACAGTATTTTTGATATTTATCGCGGTTTATTCGGTTGATTATCTTAAAATTTTGCACGAGATCGAGCAGATGATAATAGACCTTGGCATACCTCAATGGGTCCCTATGCTAGTGCTTCCAATAGCCTTTGTCACAGCTAGCTACCGCTCAGCTGAAAAAGCTATCAAAGTAGCTCTAACTCCTGCAACACAAGTCGTAAATAACGAAGCGCACGAGTTAGCTCATGGTAGCGTAGTCAAAGACTAAGGAGAAAAAATGACAATAGCATTTTTATTTATCCTGCTTTTTGCGCTGATGCTAATAGGCGTGCCAGTAGCGGTTTCGCTGGGAACGAGCACCGTTTTAACGATGATATTTTTTACAGATATCGACATCGCTACGATCCCGCAGTTAATTTTTGATGGTATCAATAAATTTTCTCTAATGGCGATCCCGATGTTTATCCTGGCTGGAAATTTACTAAGCAAAGGTGGCTCAGCAAGACGTATCATCGACTTTGCAAAGTCTATGGTTGGACACTTGCCAGGTGGCTTGCCTATGAGTGCGATTTTTGCTTGTATCATATTTGCGGCGGTTTCTGGAAGCTCGCCTGCTACGGTTGTGGCTATTGGCTCAATTATGTTTGCAGCGATAAAAGAGGCTGGCTATCCAAAAGAGTACGCAGTGGGCGGCATAACAACGGCTGGCTCGCTTGGAATTTTGATACCGCCTTCAGTTGTTATGATAGTTTATGGCGTAACTGCTGAGGTAAGTATTGGCAAGCTCTTTATGGCGGGCGTTGTGCCTGGTCTTATGCTTGGTGCTTTTATGCTAGTTCAAACTTACGTAGGAGCAAAAAAGCTTGGATTTAAAGCGACTAAGGCTGAACCATTTAAAGTAAGAGTGCAAAAATTTGCTAAAGCATTTTGGGCTCTTTTGATCGTTGTTGTGGTCATCGGCGGAATTTATGGAGGCATATTCACTCCAACTGAAGCTGCTGCAGCAAGTGCGGTCTATGCGCTATTTATCTCGCTTTTTATCTATAGAGATATAAAGATAAGAGATCTTTGGGACATCTGCCTAGACTCAGCCCTTACAACAGCTATGATATTTTTCATCATCGCAAATGCTGTTGTTTTTGCATATTTGCTAACTAGCGAGCAGATCCCACAAGCGATCGCTTCGATGATACTTGATGCAAATATCGGTATGATAGGATTTTTGATATTTGTAAATATCTTGCTCTTTATCATGGGTCAATTTATGGAGCCTTCAAGCGTTATCATGATCATGGTGCCACTCTTGCTTCCGATCGCTACGCAACTTGGCGTTGATCCTATTCACTTTGGTATCATCTTGGTTGTAAATATGGAGATAGGTATGGTGACTCCGCCTGTTGGACTAAATTTATTTGTCGCAAGCGGCCTTACAAATATGAATTTAAAAGAGGTCATCATGGCGTGTTTGCCATGGACGCTAACCTTGTTCTTTGGTCTTATCTTGGTTACTTATATACCGCAAATTTCACTTTGGCTACCAAATATAATGTATGGACATTAAAATTTAGAGGCTCTTGCCTCTAAATTTATCCTTTTGGATCGTAATCTGCGCTCATAACGATATTTTTACCACTTCTCTTACCGATATAAAGTAGCTCGTCAGCTTGCTTTATCATGCGCTCGATATTTACTTCGGTGTTGCCACTGTGAGCCACGACGCCAAAGGTCATCGTCGCTATGATCTTGTGGTTTTCAAATTCAACGACATTTTGATTAAGCGTCTCTCTGATGCGCTCTAAGATGCTAACTGCTTTTGCCTTTTTAACATCAAATATAACAGCTAAAAACTCCTCACCGCCAAATCTCGCAACCCTATCTTCATTTCTAAAAGCATTTTTGAAAATTTTAGAAAGGCTCTTTAGTACTTCATCGCCTGCTCCGTGTCCGTAGGTGTCATTTATCTTTTTAAAGTTATCGATGTCGCACATCACGATAGCAAAGTCATTGCCGTCAAATAAATTCTTTTGTCTAAAAATTTGTTGCATAGAGGCGCGGTTTAAAAGCCCAGTTAGTGGATCGTGGTTAAAGACAGCTTTAGCAGACTCTTTCTCTTCTAGGATGCCTAAGAATATAAATAAATTTGAGCTCTCTAGCAAAAATGAAGTCAAGACGGCAAATACGCAAGATGCGGTTAGGTTAAATACGAAAAATATCTCTTTATATAAAGTATCATCTTTTACTGGTGTATCTATCACAAGATAAAAAAGTAAAAAAGCTGCAATATCTAGCATAGAGATCAATCTGCTTAAAAATTTAAAGCTAACGGATAAGAAAAAGAGGCTAATCGTTGATGTTAAAAATAAAATTTCAAAACCCCAGCCTAGTCCAAGGATAAAGACACAAAGTGAGGCATGAAGTAAAATTTCTACTTGCAAGATAAGCATCACGATCTTATTGTTCTCTTCACTATCAAAGAGTATTTTTAGTGCAAAAAGATATATGCTAACAGATAAGATGTTTGCCACAGTTAAAATTTCTTCGCCCATGAGGTAAAACATAACTAGGTAAAAAGTATGTACAGCTAGAAGTGAAAAGACGATGATCTTTTGTGAGATATAAAGTGAAATTTTAGGCATTGTCTTTGTCCTTATTTGCCTTCATGATCTCATACTCGATGCGGTCTTTGCCATTTTTCTTACCCTCATATAGCTTTTTATCAGCTTTGTTTATAACTGTATCGATATCAGTTGTAACGCCATTTGCACAAAGAACTAGACCAAAAGTCATAGTTACAGAGCTCTTATCAGGCAACTTTACCTGCGCTATCCTTGTGCCAAGTCTGGTTTCGACCTTTTTTACGTCTTCAGTTTTAACATCGGGCAAGATGACTAGAAATTCCTCTCCACCCCACCTACAAATGTGGTCATTTTCTCTAAAAGTATCTTGCAAAGCCCTTGCTATCTCTTTTAAGACCTTATCTCCCCAGTCGTGTCCGTAGGTGTCATTTATCTTTTTGAAGTTATCGATATCACCTAGCATAACGACTAAATTTGCGTCACTGCTTTTCTCTCTAAGCTCTTTTAACTCATATCTAAGTGTTCTCTCGATAGAGCGTCTATTTAAAAGGCCAGTTAAGAAGTCATACTTAGAAATTCTCTCTATCTCCTCTTTCTCTTCACTGATCTGTTTGTAACCGCTAGATGTGATCGCATCAGAGAAAAACGAAAGTCTAAAGACTAGATAGAAAGTGAAAATAACGCTTATACAGGTTGAGCCCATTTGTATCATGGCGTCTATCTCAACTGATTTATCTTTATATGTAAGATATAGCCACAAAAGGACAAATAACTCAAGAAGGCAGACAGAGTAGGTAAGAAGCCTTTGGTTAAAAGCCAAAAAGTAGTTTATAAAGATAACGCCAAGTAGTGTTATCCATATATTAGAGCTCCAACCCATGCCAATAACGCCAGCGATAACTGCGGTGATGACATTTAGTTGAAAGATGGCAGAGATTAAAAATCTGTATTTGATATTAAATCTGATCCTTAAAGCTGTGCTTATCGATAGAAATAAAAAACAGATAAAAATGATCGTTAAATCAAAGTAAAAACTACACAGCACGATCAAGACAAAGGCGTTGCTTACTATCGCTACGTTTAATATCGTTTTGTAAATGTCATCGATAGCCTTATAGCTATCTTGCTCTATAAATTCCTGTACCAAGCATTCTCTCCGTTAATTTCATCCATTAAATTTAATTAGGCCATTTTAATATGAGTCGTAACTATCCTCATCCTCGTCGCTGTCTTCATAGTTGTAGTCATTTTCGTCGTAGTTGTAGTCATAGCTATCGCTGCTATCCTCGTCCTCATCGTTAAATTCAGAGTAGTCTTCTTCTACCTCTTCGTAGTCAAAATCATCACTCATTTTTCTCTCCTTAAATTTTGTCTTTTATATTTTCAATATACAAGCTTTGGCTTGGGAATGCAAAATTTAGACCATTTTGCTTTAAAATATCCATAATTTTTAACATTACATCTTGTTTTACGTCTAGGAAATCTCCCCAAACGATAGTTTTTGCAAAGCAATAAACTAAGATATTTATCGAGCTATCAGCAAAATCATCAACCACGACAAATAAATTTGACTTGTATCCAGCGTAGTCATCAACTGAGACTATGTTTTGTCTATACCTTAGACCTCTTTTATTAGCCACTATATCTTCACTTTTAGCGATATCTGGGTGATTTATCAGCATATTTTTGATGTCATTTACACATTTTTTGATCTCCTGCGTAGTTGGCCCATACTCGATGCCAATAACCATTCTTATGCGTCTGCCAACCTTTCTTCTGCTCCAGTTTCTAACAGGATCACTCGCTAGTTTCGAGTTTGGCACAAATATAAGTGCATTATCAAAGCTTCTAACAGTCGTTTTTCTAAATCCTATCTCAACGACCGTGCCCTCGATATCGCCACAAACTATCCAGTCACCTTGTGAAAATGAGTTGTCAAAGAGCATCATGACAGAGGCAAAGAAGTTTGCGATGATGTCTTTAGCAGCAAAAGCAACGGCAAGACCACCGATACCAAGTGAGGCAATGAGCGCTGAGATATCAAAGCCAAGCCTTTGAAGGATCAGTAAAAGTGCGATGATTAGCACGATCACATAGATAACTTTTAGCGCTAAGTTTATCACCTCTTTACGCTTGCTTTTTTGCGCGATCTTGTCGATTATAGCGATGCCGTAGCCATTTAGTATGGTTAAGACAAGCCATGAAAATGCGACTATATAGATGATAGAAAAGATATTTGCCACTGGTATAGGCACTGGCACTGGGTAGAAACCAACTCCTATACAGATGTTTAGCGCGTAGATGATAAGAAGTACTGAGATCGGCTTTTTGATGATATCAACGATTTGATTTTTGACTTCTTTTACGCCTTCGCCTGAAGCGATGAGTGACATTAGCCAGTAGGTTAGTTTGGCTAAAAATCTAGTTAGCGAAACGAAAAATAAAAATATCGCAACGATAACAACTATCTTACCGATGTTAAATTTACTTGAATTTATGGCTGTTATTTTGTTTATATACTCGACTGCATCGACTAAATTTAGCTCAGATAAGAACATGTTTGAGCTTAGAAGATCGGCGTTATTTTTAAGATAGGTTAAAATTTCCTCCTGTGTCTCTTTTTTTAGCTCAAGGTCAAAAAAAGCGTTGTCGTAAGAGCTTGAAGTGTCATTTAGCGAGTCTTTTAGATCTTTTATACTCACATAAGAGTTTGTCTGTAAATTTAAAAGCCCATTATCTATCACTTCTTTTATAGAATTTGACTTCGCACCCTTTTTAAAGATATCCTCAAGGCTGACAAGTGCTGTGTAATAAGCAGAATCAACCTTCATCTTCTCAAGCTCGATGGCATTTCGGATGTAGGCGTCCTTGTTTGACTGCTTCTCTAGTCTAGCGACCTTTTTTTCTAGCATCTCTTTTTGCAGATTAAATTTATTTATATCACTTTGGGTTAATTCGATCTGCATGATATAGTTTGGTATCTTTTCTAAAAGATCGCTCTTTTTTTTGCGAAGGCTGGCTAAATTTGAGTTATCAGCCTTTGAGTTATTTGTATCTTTTTGCTGTGCTTTTAAAATTTTTATCTGGCTGTTTAGGGTTTGAATTTGATTTGTTATGCTTATTATGTCTTCTTCTTGGGTTTTGTTGTTCTCAGCCGCAAAAGCAAAGGTAAAGCAAAACAGGATAATAGCTAGAAATTTACGCATTTTCGCCCTTTCTGTCCGCTAAAAGTTTAAATGTTCCCTCTTTTAAATCGTAGCTAAAAATTTCGCCAGTTTCTATGATGTAGTGCCAGCCATAAATTTGAAGTTTGCCGCTTTCATACTCCTCTTTTACATTTGGATAGGTCATTATATTTTCTATTGAATTTATCACGTTTAGTCTCTCGGTTAGCCATGCCATTTTGGCTGGATCATCGCTTGTAAATTTAAGCACTTCTCGCTTGATCGGCTCAATCAGCTTTATCCAGTTTTTAACATTTGGAGTGTTTTTTAGCTTCTTTTCATCCACATAAAGTGCCGCACATCCACCACAATCAGAGTGTCCGCAGATGATGATGTTTTTGATGTTTAAAACTTCAAGCGCATACTCAATCGCTGAGGTGGTCGCCAAAAACTCTTCGCTCACTCTATATGGTGGCACGATGTTAGCGATATTACGCACCATGAAAAGCTCGCCTGGCAGGCAGTTTGTTATCAAATTTGGCACGACCCTTGAATCCACGCAAGATATGAAAAGTGTGTGAGGATCTTGTTTGTGCTGCAAGCTTTTAAAGAGCTCTTTATGCTCTAAAAAGCCATCTTCCATAAATTTTACTGCACCTTCAAGTATTGAATCATCCATAAAATTTATCTCCTTTTTTGTATTTTAACGCGATTATAGCAACTTTTATTTAATCAAAAAACCGCCCACTAAAACGGACTTTAAACTAATATTTTTTATTAAACTTCTTTTTATATATTGTTTAATTATTTTAGGCTAAACTCACTACAAAAATTCATAAGGAGAAAAAATGAGTTTGTATGATAGAAACTACGCTAAGCAAAATCAAGAAGAGCTTGCGTATTCTCAAAGCTCACTAAGCACTTTTATAAAACAAACTTATCAACTTTTTGCAGCGTCACTACTTTCAGCTACTGCTGGCGCTTATGTAGGCATTAGCATCGCTGGTGTTTTTGCGGCAAATAGATTTTTGTTTTGGGGACTTGTGATACTTGAGTTTGTCCTACTTTTTGGGCTAATGGCAGCTAAACGCAAAGAGGGATTAAATTTAATACTTCTTTTTGCTTTTACATTTGTAAGTGGTCTTACGCTAACTCCGCTATTTTCAGCGATCCTTGCTATGCCAAGCGGCGCTAGTATCGTAGCTCAAGCACTTGGTTTGACGACAGTTGCTTTTGGTGCGCTAAGCGTCTTTGCGATGAATACAAAACGCGACTTTACAACGATGGGCAAGATGCTTTTCATAACTTTGATAGTTATCGTTGTGGCAGCGATCATCAACATTTTCGTTAAAAGCACGATGTTTCAACTTGTAATCGCAAGTATTTCAGCGATATTATTTAGTGCCTATATACTTTATGACACACAAAATATCATCCGTGGCAACTACGAGACACCAGTTGAGGGTGCAGTTGCTTTGTATCTTGATTTTGTAAATTTATTTACATCATTACTACAAATTTTAGGCATTTTTAATAGAAATGACCAATGACGAGCGCATCTACCGAGTGATAGATGCGAATCTAAATAGGCTAAAAGAAGGGCTTCGCGTCGTTGAAGATATAAAAAGATATGTCTTTGATGACGCTAAGCTCGCCTATAAGATAAAATCCCTCCGCCACAAGGCAAAGATCCCACAAAAAGAATTTTTAAAATTTAGAAATTCACAAAATGACGTCTTAAAAACCAGCACAAAAAGCGAGCAAACAAGGTCAAATTTAGACGAGATAATCACTGCAAATTTTAAGCGCGCACAAGAAAGCGCAAGAGTGCTTGAAGAGTGCTTTAAACTTGTAAATTTAGAGCGGGCCGAGCTTTTTAAAAGCATAAGATACGAGCTTTATGAGCTTGAAAAAGAACTTTAACTAAAAATTTAAATCTTTTCTTGTATAATCGCAAACTATTATTTTTAAAAAATTTAAAGGAAATTTCGTGAGTTTAATATTTTTAATCTTGCAATTTGTTCTAGCTGTCGTTATCACGATCGCAGTTTTACTTCAAAAGAGCTCATCTATCGGTCTTGGAGCATACAGCGGAAGCAACGAGAGCCTTTTTGGAGCAAAAGGACCAGCTGGATTTTTAGCTAAATTTACCTTTGTGGTAGGCGTTTTGTTTATCCTAAACACACTTGCACTTGGATATTTTTACAACAAAGATCTAAAACGCTCTATCGTTGATAGCGTCGATAGCAAATCTCTAGTCATACCAAAATCAAACGACGTGCCAGCAGCTCCTAGCGCACCACAAAATCCAGCAAAATAACAATGATAAAAACGTTTTTAGCGTCACTTCTGACGCTAACGTTTGCTTTGGCAGACGCTCACATCTTGGTTTATCACCGCTTTGACGATCCAAGGCACGTTAGCACAGATATTTCTATTAAAAATTTAAGAGAACAGTTTGAATACTTTAAAAACAACGGCTATGAGGTTGTCAAGCTATCAAGACTTGTCGATGCTGTAAATGCTGGCGAGCCGATCCCTGATAACTGGATCGTTATAACGATAGATGACGGATACAAGAGCTTTTATGACAAAGCACTTGAGGTTTTTAAAGAGTATAACTACCCATTTGCGATGATGATATATGTCGAGGCAGTTGCTGGTAAATACGGCGACTATCTCACTTTTGATCAGCTAAAAGAGCTAGAAGCTTACGGCGAGATCGGCTATCACTCATACGCTCATCCAAGGATGACTAGACTTAGCGATGAGGCTTTAAGAGAGGACTTTGTAAAGGGCGTTGAGACTTTTGAAAAACACATGGGTTATAAGCCAAAATACTTTGCAGTGCCTTACGGCGAGATCGATAGTAGGGTTGTCTCTTTGGCAAAAGAATTTGGCTTTTTAGCACTTTTAAATCAAAACTCAGGTGCTGTCTCAAGCAAGAGCGACGTTTATGATCTTTACAGAACGCCTGTGATGAACGGCACCAAGATAGCGCTAACTTTTAATAGCAAATTTTTAAACGCCCAGTGGATATTTCCAGAGGGCTATCCGCAAAATAACGCGATCGATAAACTCATTATCAAGACCGATACAAACGCTAGCGAAGGCAGTTTTTTCATGACTGGCTTTGACGGCTTTAAAAAAGTACCTATGAAAAATGGCGTTTTTGAGTGTAAATTTAACCCACCACTTGATAAACGCAAAGTGTTAATGTCGCTAAAAGTAGATCATCACAGAAGCACAAAACTTCTAATAAAGGACACCAATGCTAAATAAAATTTATGATACCCAAAAAGAGGGCTGCGAAAAGGCGATCGCTTCTTTAAAACGCGATTTTACAACGCTTAGAACTGGCAAGGTAAATATCAACATCCTAGATAACGTCATGGTTGATTACTACGGTTCGCCAACTCCGCTTAATCAAGTAGCCACCGTGCTAACAAGCGACGCTTCAACTATCGCTATCACGCCTTGGGAAAAGAGCATGATAAAAGCGATCTCATCAGCCATCCAAGCTGCAAATATCGGCGTCAATCCAAACAGCGATGGCGAGAGCGTTAAGCTATTTTTCCCACCGATGACCGTCGAGCAACGCCAAGAAAATGCAAAACACGCAAAAGCTATGGGCGAAAAGGCAAAAGTTAGCATTAGAAATGTGAGAAAAGATGCAAACGACGATGTCAAAAAGCTCGAAAAAGACAAGGCTATAACTGAAGACGAGAGCAAAAAGGGACAAGATGAGGTTCAAAAGATAACTGACACCTACACCGCAAAGATCGACACTCTCGTAAAAGAGAAAGAAGCTGAGCTTTTAAAAATTTAAATTTACTTAGAAATTTGCACCTCTAGCAAATTTCTAAATTCTCACTTTTTAGCCATGCAAGTGGCTAAAATTATGTTTTAAAACAATTTGAATTTAGTCATAGTTTTTAAGTATCTTTATACAAGACATATCCACGTGAACGAATATTTTTGATGTTTAGTGTTAATCTATTTTTTAGAGTACCTACTAGATTTGATATTACAGCATTTGATTCTGCTCCCCCGTCAAAGACAATGTCGTCAATCTCCTCAAAAGGTATTAATTGTTCTAAATTAGAGCTAAGAAGCAAAGCCAACTTATGTAATTTTTTTGGTAAAAAAATGGCTTCATTATTTAAATAGATTGTCTCGTTTTGTATATCTACGCTTAATGATTTAGTAATTTTTACTAAAATTATTTCAGGCATAGGGACTAATATTTTTAAGTTGTCTAAGATGGCAGCAAGTTTTATGGGTTTAAATAAAATAATCGAATCCCCGCCATTAAAATTTGAGAGCATTTTTAAATAAATTCTACGATTTTTGGCTAAAAAAATAAAATGCTGGTGCTCTGATAGTGTGAGTATTTTTTCAAACTCTATAAGCTCACTACTTTCATAAAATGTATCTAAATCAAGTATTATTGCATCTATTCTCGTACAGCAATTACAAAATGAGCTTACGAAATTTTCTGTATTCCAAATATATATGTTGTTAAAATACTTGCGTTTATCAATAACTAATTTTTCAGTTTTTTTATCTTTTAATATCACAGCTATATTTAGTTTTTCTAATATATTTCTCATGATCTGATTTTATATAGTTTAAGTAAAATATAATATTAATAATGATCTTTTTATGAAATTGCAATGTAAAATTACAGTAATTTTTTTGAAAGGGAGTAAAATTGAAAATTTCAAGACGAGATTTTTTAAAATCAAGTGCAATAGCTGCTGCAGCCCTTGGCTCAACTCCAGTATTTGCAGAAGAAAAAGTAGCTAAAAGCGTTCCAAATGCAAGCGGATTTGGTGCGTTTTATGCAGATTTAGATGAGTCTGGCAAGATCATCAAAATTCGCCCACAAGAGTCTGATAAAGATCCAAAATACCCACTAAATGATGCTTGGATAGAGCGTGTTTATAGTGATACTCGCGTAAAATTTCCTTGTGTTAGAAAGAGCTATTTGGAAGGTAAAGACAAAAGAGAGCTTCGCGGTAAAGAGGAATTTGTTCGCGTGAGTTGGGACAAGGCATATGAACTGATAGTCAATAAACTAAAAAGTGTAAAGTCTAATGAAATTTTTAACGCCGCTTATGATGGTTGGAGCCACCCAGGACTACTTCATAACTGCGTTTCATTGCCAGGTAGATTTTTTAATACAGTTTTTGGCGGATCTGTTATCACTGATGGTGATTATTCTACTGGTGCAGCAAGTCGTGTAAATGGCGATATTATAGGTGATTTAGAAGTTTATTCACTTCAAAGTTCACATAAGACTATTTTGGAAAATACAAAAGTTTATGTACTCTGGGGTGCAGATATTTTTAAATGCAATCAAGTAGATTATAAAGTTGCAAACCGTGCAAACAATGAAATTTATGATGAGTACGTAAAGGCTGGTATTAAATTTATAACTATCGAACCACAATACACCCCTATTGCTAAAAAATTTAATGCACAATGGATAAAAATTCGCCCAAATACTGATGTTGCATTGATGCTTGGTATGATGCATTATCTATACACATCAAAGAAATACGATAAAGAATTTATTGCAAAATATACAGATGGCTTTGACAAATTTGTTCCTTATTTGCTAGGCAAAACTATGGACAAGATAGAAAAAACTCCAAACTGGGCTTCTAAAATAACTGGCGTTGATGAGGAGGCTATAAAATCTCTTGCTGATACGCTTGTATCTAATCGTAGCTTCATCGCTGGCAGTTGGTCTATTCAGCGCGCTCACCATGGAGAACAAGCTCAATGGGCACTTATTGTGCTTGCTTCTATGATCGGACAAATTGGTCTTGTAGGCGGTGGTCTTGGTCTTTCTATGCACTATTCTGGTAATGGTCAAGCCGCTTGCGACGTTAAGCTTCCTGCCGGCTTACCTCAAGGTAAAAATGAGGTTGAAGAAGTGATCCCTGCCTCAAGAATAAGTGAAGCAATCCTAAATCCAGGTAAAGAGATTAAATTTAAAGGCGAAAAGATTAAATACCCTAAAATAAAGGTTCTTTATGCAACTGGTGCAAATGTATTAGGGCATCATCCTAATGCAAATGAGATGATTAAAGCTTTAAGGACTCTTGATACTGTTATATCACAAGATCCTTGGTGGACTCCTACATCAAAATATGCTGACATTGTACTACCTGCTGCAACCCAGCTAGAGCGTGATGACATCACTTATGGAGGATCATTTTCGCAAGATTATCTGTATGCAATGAAGAAGGTTATAGAGCCACTTTATGAGTCAAAATGTGACTATGATATCTTTGCGGATATGGCTAAAATGGTTTCAGATAAGGCATTTAGGAAATTTAGCAGTGGTAAGGATAAATTTGAACATATTAAAAAACTTTATGAAAGAAGTGATTGCCCGGATCATATGAGTTTTGACGAATTCTGGGAGAAAGGGTTTATGAAGTTTGAGCCTAGTGAAGAGGCGAAGAATTTTACTCGTCATGCTGATTTTAGAGCAGATCCAGTTAAGAATAGATTAGCTACAAAAAGTGGAAAGATCCAAATTTTCTGCCAAAAATTTGCTGATTATAAACTTGATGATTTTAAAGGTCACCCAGTATGGATTGAGCCAGCAGAATGGTTAGGTAACAAAAAATTAACTGCTAAATTTCCATTCCACTTTTTAAGTCCACACCCACTTTATAGGATCCACTCGCAAGCAGACAATAGTAATTTTATCCGCAAGATTTATAAAGTTGGTAATCGTGAACCTATAACTATAAATGATGAAGATGCAGCAACTCTTGGTATAAAAGATGGTGATACAGTCGAAGTCTTTAACTCAAGGGGTAAAATCCTAGCAGGAGCTGTTTTAACTAAAAATATAATGCGTGGAGTAGTTGCTTTACAAGAAGGTGCCTGGGTAGATCTTGATGAGAATGGAGTTTGCCAAGCTGGTAATGCAAATATATTAACAAGTAGCATTCCAACATCTAGTATGGCACAAGCCACTAGTGTAGATACATGCTTGGTAGGTATTAGAAAAAGTGATGCCGGAGAGTACAAAGGCATAAAACCACCTAAAATTATTGAGGCTTAAAATATGCGAATAGTTATAATTATGGCAATTTTGGCGAATTTTATATTCGCAAAAGATGCTTTCGTATCTGATATAAAAACTGATCTTTTCGATACAACAAACAATCAGGTAGTTGGCGAAATTTATGAAGGTTCGAAAGTTAAAGTTTTGGAGAAGAAAGGCGATTTAAGCCTTGTCGAGGTTAGTGGAGAAGTTGCTGCAAATAACCCTAAGGTTCTAGCTTATAAAAAAGAGCCACTTTTGACATTACTTAGTTTAAAAGATGATACAGCAAAGCCTAAGATGAAATTTTGGGTAAAAACTAGTGAGCTTAGTGATAATAAAGTCGAAGCTTGGGACGAAGTAGACCTTTTTTACTATGATACATGCAGTTCATGCCATGCTGCACATAAACCAAAAGAACACTCAATGCACGAGTGGGAAGCATATCTTTCGGCTATGCAATCTTTTGCAAAAATAAACGATGAGGAAAAGGCAAGAATTCTTAGATATTTGCAAGCTTTTGCAAAAGATGGTCCTGCATCTAAAAAATAATCTAAACTTGCCCTGAAAAAAAACTTGCAAGAGTTAAAAGACTCTTGCAAGCAAAGATAATGAAATATGCAGCTAAAATAGCGAACTTTGCGTGAGTTTTGGCTTTATGACAAAGCTTTTTCTGTGAAAGTCTGAGTAGCCAAATTTAGCTATGGCTTCTAAGTGCGACTTCGTGCCATATCCCTTGTGCCCTACAAAGCCGTATGCGGGATAAAATTTATCCCAGCCGCTCATCAAGCGATCACGGCTCACCTTTGCTAAGATGCTCGCCGCGCTTACCTGGGCTACCTTGCCGTCAGCCTTTATCATCGTGGTTATACCCACGCCGTAGTCTAAATTTC
>CAUUIN010000027.1:0-21319 GCA_963545295.1 uncultured Campylobacter sp.
TTCATAGTTGCCATCTTTTATCTCATTTACAAAGGTGTTGGCTTTTTGGATGAAGGTGTTCTCTTTTTCTTTAGCTGTTTGGATCTTTTGGATGTTTTCATTTATGAGTGATGACATAACACCAAATTCATCTTTAGAAACGATATTTGACATAACTGGCTCTTTGATCTCGTAGTTTAGAAATTTAAAGAACGATACAAGTGACTCAGATATAGCTGAGAGTGGTTTTAGTGATCTACCAACAACAAGAATAAGAAGAATAACAACAACGACTATAAATACTATAGAAGATATTACTTGTGATATAAGTGTTGTATGCAAGCTCTCATCATAGTCTGTCCATGAGTTTGCAGAGCATACAAGCCAGTTTGCCTTATCGTATGCCTCGCAAGCAAGAAGCCTCTCTGTGCCTCTAAGATTGTAAGTAAATGTTTTATCGCCATTTTTCTTATACTCATTTGAGTAGTCGTCAATGATCTTCATAGCTTCACTAGCATCAGATAAAACAAGATCCTTATGAACGAAATGAATTATTTTTTTATGCTCTAGGTCAAATAAAGCTATTGCGCTACTTGGAGTTGGTTTTATCTTATTAAGCTCATTATCAAGCTTATCTATACCCATATCCACGCCAAAGACACCGACGACCTTACCGCCAACGACTATCTTTTTAGCAATAGTTAAATTTAAGCCACCAGCTGAGCTTGTGTATGGAGCTGAAAAGATGATACCCTCTTTTGCAACAGCGTCTTTATACCAACCTTTAACCCTTGCATCATAGTTCTTTCTCTGATCAAAAACCATAAATTTACGATCTTTGCCATCAAGCACAGCGTTATAAACAGCGCCATCAGCCGCATAACCAAAGTAAAACTCAGAAAAATCAGTAACCTGTGCTGCGTTCATTAGCACTTTTTCCAAAGCCTCTTTGTCATCCAAAATTTGCGGATGCGCCTCGATGTAACTAGCAAAATTTTGAACGGCTGCAAGCTTATCTTCAAAAAATGCGTTCATATAAAACTGCAAAACTTTTGAAGCTGAAGTCTTAGACTCCTTTGCTAGATCATAAATCCTCTCCTTGGTATTTGTGTAATTCACCGTTGAAAACACGCCAAGCGAGACAACTAAAAGCGCCACAATAATGAGCGCTATCTTGTTTGCTGCTTTTTTCATAAACAAAATCCCTTTGTGTAAATTTTATGTTTATATCGGCAAAATTTTTTTATGGTTAATAGCTATTTACAATTATTTAGGTATGAAATTTTAAGTCAAATTTCACATATTGCCTAGTTTTTAGCATCAGCTAAAACAAGTGCAAAAAGCACATCGATGCCTGCTTTTTTAAGTGTATCTCTAGCTTCTAGTATCGTCGTGCCAGTGGTTACGATGTCATCGACCAAGATGACTGGTGCAGTGATCTTTTTTAAAATTTTAAAATTTCTTGGATTGTTTTGTCTAAATTTAAGATCTTTGCCACTATAACTAACACTGCTTGTCGCATGCAAAGCGTGAAAGATGGGTTTAAGGTTTTTAGCACGAAGCTCATTTGCCAAAATGGCCGTGTGCGAGTAGCCGTGATGCACTCTATCATCTATCGGCAGGGCGTAAATTTGCTCTGGGAAGCTAAAGCTTTTGGCAAATTTCTTAAATGCAAATTTGGCTAAATTTTTATAGATAAAAAGTCCGTGCATTTGGTGCTTTGAGTGGATGAGCTCTTTGATTTCAGAGTAGCCGTAGAAGCTATAAATTTTAAAGCCCTCTAGCTCTCTTGCTACAGGGCTTGGCTCGCTTAAAATTTGCGAGCAGGTTTTACAAAATGTCTTTAGCGTAAAGCTCTTGCAAAACGCACAAAACATCAGCTATTTAAGATAGCGATCGCAGAGCGTTTAACGGCGTCATTGATGATGTCTGTTAAGAATGGTTTAAATGCTCCGCCAGTGCGAACTAGCTCAAATTTGGTTTGGTTGTTTGAGATATTTTTGATGATGCTTTGATCACCTTTTTGAATTTTAAGAGTGATCTTTATCTTGCCCTTTGTGTTGTCGCTGCCATATCCGCTCATATTTGCTTCAAATTCGTTTATGAAAACTTCGACCACAACGCCGCCCATGCCATTTACATTTGCGCCACGTGCTGCAAGCTCTCTTTTAAGGGAGTCACTAAAGTAAGTCGCAAGATCATTTTGAAGCACGACATACTCTTTTACAGTGCCTCTGCCATCAGTTATAGTTGCAATAGTACTTTTGTTTTTGCGACTATCATGCACTGCGCTTATATAGACTTCAAGGCCGTTAGCTTGCTGACTTGCAGCAGTTTTGTAAGGATCAAACGCAACCACTGTCTGAGTAGGTGCACAACCGCTCAAAAATAGGACAAAAAGTCCAAAGATAGCTAGAAATTTAAATTTACTCATATTTTTCCTTTCAAAGTTTAGTGATCTCATCAGCCACTTTTATGGCAGCTTGCTTGACTAAAAGCGCAATAAAGAAGTCAAACTGACCGCTTCTTGACGCCTCAAGCTCCTCCACATGGTGTCTAGTCGAGATAGGAATTCGTTTTTTGAAATTTATATCTGAAAGCACAAGCTCGCCGTATAGATGTCCGTTTAAAATCTCAGAGCTTCTAGAGTAAGTGCCTCTAAGCTCGTCAAATCTAAAATCAAGCCTATATGTATAAGGCGATGTCTGAGTGTCCACGACCACGATGCCGCGAGAATTTAGCTCACGTTTTAAAAACATATAAAAGAGCACTTCAAGGCGTGGATTTGAGTTAAAAACTACACCGCTACCATCTTCTCTCGTATAATAAATCGACCTTGCGCTGCTTCTAGCATCCACGATCCTATGAAAATAGACCTTTTTTAGCCCGACATTTATGTCGATCATATTTTTTTCTAAGCAGCAGTTTATCGCCACGTCGCTTCTATACTTGACGCCATTTATAAAGACGCCATCACCCCTGCCCTTGCAAGCGCTGCAGTCAGCCGGGATCCTCATAACCTCTTCAAAATAGGTCTTATCTTCGCTACTTATGCTTGCACTTTGCACGCCGTCTATGCCCTCACACGATAGACAAAGGCTAGCTTTTGCCACGCAGCCAGTTAGAAAGATAGCTGCAAAAACTGCTAATAATGTTGCTCTTAGCATTTCACATCCTTTTGCTCTTTTTGTTTTTTGCGGAGATTTTTCACGCTCTCGCCTGCGATGCCATAGTTGTTCGTATCGATCTCATCGATAATAACAACGGTATTTTGAGCGCTTCTACCTAAAATTTCGCTTATTAGCTTTGTAACTCCGCTTATCATCTTCTCTTTTTGCTCCACACTTGGGCTATCACCCTCTTTTGTCACGCAAATTTTCACAAATGGCATAGCACTCCTTTTTGTAAATTTAGCACTTAAATTTATCAAATTTTATCAACCAAAACAATCCGCAAGCAAATGTATCGCCAGTTCACAATAAGGCGAGATATTTTGTGATGATTTTGAAAGCTGTGACGTGAAATTTTGGTGCGGATAGAACATGTAGTTCATCAAGCCAAAATTTCACTAACTCTTTCAAAAGGGCACAAAAGATAAGCCATCAGTCTATTTTTAAAACGCTCAAAAACGCTTCTTGCGGCAAATTCACCTTACCTATCGCCTTCATACGCTTCTTACCCTCTTTTTGCTTTTCTAGCAACTTTCTCTTACGAGTGATATCACCGCCGTAGCACTTGGCCGTGACGTTTTTACCCATTGATTTTACGGTTTCACGAGCTATTATTTTATTGCCGATGCTAGCTTGTATCGCCACTTCAAAAAGCTGGCGCGGCACGATCTCTTTCATCGCCTTTACAAAGTCCCTGCCCTTTGTCTGTGCCTTGCTCTCAGGCACGATGATAGAGAGCGCATCGACCGTCTCGCCTGCGACCTTGACGTCAAGCTTAACTAGATCGCCCACGCGGTAATCACTAGGCTCATAGTCAAAGCTAGCGTAGCCTTTTGTGCTTGATTTTAGCTTGTCGTAAAAGTCCATCACGATCTCGTTCATCGGTATATCATACTCTAGCAGCACGCGATCAGTCGTGATGTAGTCCATCTTCGTTTGTATGCCGCGGCGGTTATTTAGTAGCGTGATGATATTACCCAAAAACTCGCTTGGCGTGATGATAGTCGCTTTTACGTATGGCTCTAGGATCGAGTCTATTTTATTTACAGGTGGTAGCTGGCTTGGGTTTTGAATTTTTAAATTTAGCCCATCAGTTTGTATGACTTCGTAAGTCACAGTAGGCGCTGTAGCGATGAGATCTAGATCAAATTCACGCTCTAACCTCTCTTTAACGACCTCCATATGAAGAAGACCTAAAAAGCCAACCCTAAAGCCAAATCCAAGTGCGACAGAGGTCTCTGGCTCATAGCTTATAGAGCTATCATTTAGCTTTAGCTTATCCAGCGCATCACGCAGATCTTCAAATTTATCAGTTTCAATAGGATAAAGTCCCGCAAATACAAACGGCTTAGCCCTCTCAAAGCCACCAACTGGCTCTTTTAGGGGATTTCTTGACTGCGTTATCGTATCTCCAACTTGCACATCGCTCACGTTTTTAAGTCCAAGAACCACGATACCAACCTCGCCAGCGGATAGGCTCTTTGTCTTTATCGGGGCGATCGGATTTGGATACATAAGGTCTAACACGATGTGTTTTTTACCTGTGCCCATGACTAAAATTTCATCATTTTTTGAAATTTCACCATCATAAACGCGCACAAGGGCTAACGCACCAAGGTAGTTGTCAAACCAGCTATCGTAGATGAGCGCCTTTGTGGGCTTGCTTACGTCGCCATTTGGCGCAGGGATCCTCGTGATGATCGCTTCAAGTAGCTCTTTTATGCCAACGCCTGTTTTTGCACTCACTTCGATCGCCCCTGAGCAGTCAAGTCCGATGATATGCTCGATCTCGTCTTTTACTCTAGCAGGATCAGCCGCAGGTAGGTCGATCTTGTTGATGACTGGGATGATCTCTAGGTTGTTTTCAAGTGCGATATAGACGTTTGCGATGGTTTGCGCCTCCACGCCCTGACTAGCGTCTACGACAAGTAGCGCGCCCTCGCAACTAGCCAAAGAGCGACTCACCTCGTAGCTAAAGTCGACGTGTCCTGGGGTGTCGATCAAATTTAGAACAAAATTTTGCCCATTTAGTGCGTAGTTTAGGCGCACAGACTGGGCTTTGATCGTGATGCCGCGCTCTTTTTCGATATCCATCGTATCCATGATCTGCGAGCTCATCTCACGGTCGCTGACAGCTCCACACTCTTGGATCAGGCGGTCAGCAAGCGTACTTTTACCGTGGTCTATGTGAGCGATGATGCTAAAGTTTCTAATGTTTTTCATAAAATCCCTAGTTAAATTTTAGGCGATTTTATAAAAAAAATCGTTAAAGTTGAGTAAAAATGAGTTCTATAATGCTAGTGGCGGCTAAATTTAAGCTCTTAAAATTTTGCGCAGGTCACAAAGCAGAGCACAAAGTGAATATAAAAAATAGGCACAAGCCACAAGCGACAAAAAGCCTAAAAATGCCGAGGCATAGACTAAAACTCTAAGCCCATAAGTAGCATTTGCAAGCGCTGGTACATAGTAGCTCCAAAGCTCTGGCTGCTCAAAAGGGGCGTCTATGGTATTAAAATATAGAGCGAAATTTAATCCTAGTAGCAAAATAAATATGTAGCCTTTCTTTATAAAAAATGCAGCACAAATCAAGGCTACTACCAAATTTAACCCAACAAGAAAGCCCCAAGATACTCACTGCCTACAAAGGTGCAAAGCAGTCCTAAAATCACGGCTATTAGATGTCCATTTTTTTATGTGCAACATTAAATTTAACCCTTTTTGTGTCAAATTTAGCTCAAATTTTAGTGATGATGCCCGCAGTGATTCTCTTCGTTATTTAGCTCGCAGATAAGATCGTCTTTGTGTCCAAGGCTCTCGCTCTCAAACTGAAGCGTGACGTGACCGATGCCTGCGTGAGAAAGCTCGTGCTCGATGTGCTTTATCATCTTTGAAATTTCAGCCACGCTTAGCGCATCATCAACCACAACGTGGGCTATGAGCGCATTTGTACCAGCATTTATCGCCCAGATATGCAGGTCATGCACGATTTTAACACCATCTACGCCCTTTATAACGCCTAAAATTTCGTCCGTATCAAGCTTAAGCGGCACGGCTTCGATAAGGATATTAAAGCTATCTTTTAGCAAGCTAACACCGCTTTTTATGATGAGTAGCGAGACAAAGATACTTGCGATACTATCGGCCTGCGTGAAGTTAAATTTCATCACAAGAAGCGCCGCGACGATAGCGCCAACTGAGCCAAGCGTGTCACCAAGCACGTGCAGATAAGCACCTTTCATATTTAAATTTTCTTTTGTGTCAGCGCTTTTATGCATATAAACAGCCACGACTAAATTTATCACAAGCCCCAAAATACTAACAAAAAGCATAGTTTCAGCTTTGATCTCTGGTTCATTAAAAAGCCTAATGATCGCTTCAACCATGACAAAGAGAGCAAGTGCGATAAGAGCGATGGCATTTATGAAAGCGGCGATGATCTCGACCCTTTTGTAGCCGAAGGTCTTTTGTAAATTTGCCCTTTTTTCTGCGATCTTAAAAGCAACCAACGACAAAAATAGCGCCGCAGCATCTGAAAGCATGTGAAATGCATCGCTAATTAGCGCAAGCGAGTTTGAAACGAAGCCAAAAATGACCTCAACTATCATAAATGTAAAAATTAGAAAAAATGAATTTCTTAAAACAGTTTTATTGTTCGTGTGAATGTGCATACCGCCATGCTCGGCGTGAGAGTGGTGCGAGTGTGTCTCTTGCATCTAAAATGATCACCTTTACTGATAAATTTAAATGTCCATAGCTAGCTCTGCTGCCATCTAGCTAGAGGCTAAGCAAGCTAAAAACTGCATAAATATGCCCTGCGTCTGCTTTAGTGACGCTTAAGAATTTAAAAATGATAAATTTTTTAGTTGTAACTCTTGACATTGCAACTAAAATTTATTATACTTCGCTCATCAGTTGTAAATAAAAAGATTACAACACAAAAATAAGGAGAATAAAATGAAAAATTATCAGGTTGCAAAGACCCTAAACGAGCCAAGAGTTGAGCTAAAAGAGGCTTTAAATTTAACTGGCTGTGAGGTATCTATAAACGAGCTTGCAGCAAACGCAAGCGTGCCATTTGTTCATGCGCACAAACAAAACGAGGAGCTTTACATCATCCTAGAAGGTGACGGCGAGCTTTTTATCGACGGCGAAGTACTAAAAGTAGGCAAAGGCAACGCAGTGCGTATAGATCCAGAGGGTAAAAGGTGCTTTAAAGCTGGCAAAAACGGCATCAAAATGATCTGCATCCAGAGCAAAAAGGGCAGTTTGGAGCACTACACTATGGATGACGGCGTGATAGTTGATGACGTAAAGCCAAGCTGGCTGTAAATTTAAAAAGAAAATAAAAGGAGAAACAATGAAAATAGCAATCATAGGTGCAAACGGCAAAAGTGGCGCAAATTTAGTAAATGAAGCGCTAAAACAAGGCTACGATGTCACAGCGATCGTTAGAAACAAAGAGTATAAAAATGCGAGCGTAAAGGTCGTTTATAAAGACATTTTCGAGCTTACAAGAGCCGATCTAGCAGGCTTTGACGCAGTTATCAGCGCATTTGCAGCATGGAGCGAAGAGACTTTCCCACTTCACAAAAAAGTGGCTGCTCACCTTGTAAATTTATTAAAAGGCACTAGCACAAGGCTCATCGTAGTTGGCGGCGCTGGCACGTTATTTGTTGATAGCAAAGGCACTATGCTCATGGATACGCCTAACTTCACGCCTGAGTATATGGGCGTGGCAAAGGCTACGGCAGAGTCTTATTTTGAGCTAAAAGGTAGCACAAATGTGCTTTGGACATATGTAAGTCCAGCAGACGACTACGATGAAAATGGCGCTCGCACTGGCAAATACGTACTTGGCGGGGACGACCTCATACTAAACTCAAAAAATGAGAGCTACATAAGCTACGCAGACCTTGCGCTTGCGATCATTGATGAGTTAAAAAACAAGAAATTTATCCAAAAGCGCTTCACAGCAGTCAGCGAGAGAGCGTAAATTTATAAATTTAACAGCCAGCAAAGGCTCGTAAGTCAAATTTAGCTGGCTATTTTTTGCAGAAAAATTTAAGGACGATCATGCAAGTTGGCATTAAATTTTCAACCGCGATACACGCGCTTTTGTGTGCTAAATTTTTTGAAGACGAGAAGGTTACAAGCGAATTTATAGCAGGTAGCATAAACACAAACCCAGTTATCGTTAGGCGCCTACTTGGCACTTTAAAGGCTGCAGGGCTCGTAAATGTCGCAGCTGGAGTTGGCGGAGTGAGCCTTGCAAAAGAGCCAAAAGATATAAATTTACTTGAAATTTTTAACGCAGTAAATGAGAAAGAAAAACTTTTTAAAATTCACTCCGACTCGCCAAAAGCCTGCCCGCTTGGTGGCAGGATAGAGGAGCTTTTAAGCGGGCACTTTTTAAAGGCGCAAACTGCCCTAGAAAACGAGCTAAAAAGCGTTACTTTGCAAGACTTACTAGACGAGCTTGCGAGATAAATTTAGGCTAGAAATTTGACCTTTCTAGCCTAAAATAAATTTGCAGACTACTCCTGCATCGCGATCCATTTTTGTGCGATCCTAACGGCATTTGTCGCAGCTCCCACGCGGATCTGATCGGCACTGCACCAAAGGTGAAGCACATTTGATCTAAAGTTATCTACTCTGATCCTACCAACATAAGTCTCATTTGTATCGCTTGAGATAGTAGGCATCGGATACTCTTTTTTAGCTGGATTATCGACTACAACGACGCTTGGAGCTTTGCTTAAAACCTCTCTTGCCGCATCTGCGCTCACGTCCTTATCAAAGTGGATAGTGATCGCCTCAGAGTGGCTTCTAAGTACTGGCACACGCACGCAAGTTGCGCTCACTTCGATATCTTTGTGAAGGATCTTTTGCGTTTCATTGACCATTTTCATCTCTTCTTTTGTGTAGTCATTATCCAAAAAGACGTCTATATGTGGGATCACGTTTAGCGCTAGGCGGTGAGCAAAGACCTTTGGCTCGCACTCATCAAGCTTAAATTCAAAAAACTTTTGCATCTGAACGACAAGCTCCTCCATACCCTCTTTGCCAGCGCCACTTGCTGCTTGATAGGTAGAAACATCGACCCTGTTGATGCCAAAAGCGTCATTTAATGGTTTTAAAATTTGCACCATTTGGATAGTTGAGCAGTTTGGGTTAGCGATGATGCCGCGGTTTTTCCACATGGCGATGTCACTTGGATTGCACTCTGGCACGACTAGTGGGATATCTTTATCCATCCTAAAATGGCTGGTATTATCGATGACTACTGCGCCGCTATCAGCTGCAAATTTGGCAAATTTCTCTGAAACTGAGCCGCCTGCACTAAAAAATGCGATATCGATCTCGTGCTCGCTAAAAACTTTTTCTGTTAGCTCCTTTACTTTATAGTGTTTGCCTTTAAATTCGATCTCCATGCCAACGCTCTTTGCGCTTGCAAGTGGCAAAAGCTCACCAACTGGGAAATCAACCTCCTCCATAACTCTAAAAAGCTCTTCGCCGACCGCTCCAGTAGCACCAACGACCGCTACGTTAAATTTTCTCATCTGCTCTCCTTGGTTTCTTTTAATTTTCTTAATTTGCATAATTTTACTAGCCAAAAACTTAAATTTTTACCTATTTTTTACTTCTTGCCTGCAAAAATAGATCTTTTGGCAAAATTTCATCGCCCTCGCTTAGTATCGCTGCACGCTGCACGACTGAGATGAGCTCTCTTATGTTGCCTGGATAATCATAGCCCAAAAGCTCCTCTTTTGCCGCTTTTGAGAATTTTTTAGCCTCAAAGCCATACTCTTTGCAACACTTCTCTAAAGTATCTTGTGCGATAGGTAAAATTTCATCTTTTCGCTCGCGAAGTGGCGGGATGAAAAGTGGGATCGTGTTTAGGCGGTAGAAAAGATCCTCTCTAAATCTGCCCTCCCTCATCGCAAGCTCCAAATTTGCATTTGTTGCACAGATGATGCGAACGTCGATCTTTTCGCTCTTTGTGGCGCCAAGTCTTGTTATCTCACGCTCCTGCAAAGCACGAAGCAATTTTGGTTGTAAATTTATGGGCATCTCGCCGATCTCATCTAAAAATAGTGTTCCGCCATTTGCCAGCTCAAACTGCCCTTTTTTGGTAGTCGCAGCGTCAGTAAATGCGCCTTTTTCAAAGCCAAAAAGCTCACTTTCTATCAAATTTTCAGGGATCGCGGCCATATTTAAAGCGATAAATGCAGCATCTTTTCTAGGTGAGTTTGCGTGGATAAATTTAGCAAAGACCTCCTTGCCAACGCCGCTTTCGCCACTAAGCATGACAGAAGCGTCGGTTCTTGCAGCTTTTAGCGCGATATTTAGCGTGGCCTCTAGTGCCTTTGAAGTGGCTAAAAAGCCGTTATTTTCGCTTTTTATTTCAACTTTTTTTATGCTTTTTGGAGTCTTTTGTTTTAGCGCCTCTACCCTTTTTATCGCCTCGTAAAGCGTTGAAACGTCAAATGGTTTGGTTAAAAAGTCCTTCACACCAAGCCTCACGCTCTCGATTGCCTTGTTAAGTGTGGCATTTCCTGTCATTATAATGACGTCAAATTTGCCGTTTAGCTCTTTAATAAACTCAAGTCCGTCCATCTTTGGCATGTTTATGTCAGTTATGATTAGATCAGTGTCGTCGCTTAGCTTTTTTAGAGCCTCAACTGCGCTCTTATAGCTTTTGATGTTTAGCTCTTCATACTCGCCAAGCGCGATCTCAAGCGACTTTCGCATATTGATGTCATCTTCTACTATGACGATATTCATTTGATCTCTTTTTTATTGAAGTGTGCCGATGATAGCGGATTTTGGCTTAAATTCCACCATAAATCTAACTGGCAAAATTTTCAAATTTGAAGCATTTGAAATCTCTGCATTTTTGACATTAAGCTCATTTTTTATCATAACTTTTTTTAAGGCAAAGCACTCAAATATCTCATCTTTATGTAAATTTAAAAAGCCAAGAGTTGTGGTGTTTTCATCTTTAAAAGCATCTATCTGACAAAGAAATTTTGGTTTTGGATTTGGTGTTAAAGTCATCGCCTTTGAAATTGAAATTTCTTCAAAGGCAACTATTTGATTTTTCGTATCGACCTTTGCCCAGAAGATAAACTCCTCCAGACAAAAGGCGAAATTTAAAAGTATCGTTAGTAAGAAAAGACTTCTCGCCACTTATCTTCGTCTATCTTAAGCTCCATATTTACCTTATAAAGCCCGTCTTTGAAATTTTCATTCACGATCCTTGCGTTTTTAACTAGACCTTGAACCTTTGAAGTGATAGATGAGTCGTTTAGCATCGCGTCTCTTACGGTGTCTTCAGCGTTGATCTTTACGCCGTAAAGCTTGCCAGCAAGCTGCGAATAAGCATCAGCCATCGCTGCTCTTTTTGCAAGAGTGACTGACTGAGCGTATGAGAGCGAATTTAGCGGAGCTATACCCTCGCCTGTGGCTCTAAAGGTGGTCTCTCTTGGAGCGCTATCATATATCATCTTCTCTTTTTTCATCACCTCTCTAAGATCGTCTTTATCGACCTTTTGGATGACTACGTTGCGGTTTGATGTGCTAGTTGGCTCGCCCATAAAGCCGTTAAATGAGCAACCACCAAAAATAGCAATCATCAAAGCAAAAGATAAAATTTTAACCTTCATAAACAACCTTTTTTATGCTTTTATTTAAAATTTAATAGCAAATTTTATTCCAAAAGCCCCATATCTTCGCTTGGTGCTTCGTCCTCGTCCTCGCCATCATCTGCCTTAGGGCATCTTGCGATACTTACAACATCATCGCCATCTACATTTACGACGATCACGCCGCTTGTATTACGTCCTGCTTTGCGGATGCTTTGCATATCAACCCTTATCATCTTGCCGCTTGATGTTAGAGCCATTAGATCTTGCTCTTCATCAACCATCACAACGCCCACAAGATCGCCTGTTCTGCTTGTTAGCTTCATGCAGATGACACCTTTGCCACCACGATTTGTCAAGCGGTACTCATCAGCTGTTGTGCGCTTGCCGATACCTTTTTGAGATATGCTTAAAATTTCTTGATCGTTGCTTTCGATGACTGCAGCACCCACGACCTCATCGCCTGGCTCTTTAAATTTGATACCAGTTACGCCGCGTGCAGTTCTTCCCATTTGGCGAACCTTGCTGATCTTAAATTTAAGACACATGCCCTTTTTAGTAACGACAAATAGCATTGTCTCATCGTTTGAGTTTGCGTCTTCTTCAGCATTTGCATTATCTTCGTCGATCTCATTTTGAAGCTCTTCTATCTCAAGCACTTCACTTTCAACACTTAGCTCATTTTCAGGGTCAGTGACTGGCATATCATCGTATGTTTGAGCGATGAGCGCAGTTACTAGCTCGTCGTTCTCATCGAGACTAATTGCTCTTACACCAACTGAACGGATGTTTTTAAATTCGCTTAAATTTGTGCGTTTTACGATGCCGTTTTTAGTAAAGAATGCTAGCGATTTACTCTCGTCAAAGTCAGTCGTTGGTATGATCGCTTTGATCTTCTCATCAGGCTGCAACTGGATCAAATTTACAACTGCTTTGCCCTTTGCTGTGCGGCTTCCCTCAGGGATCTTATAGACTTTTAGCCAATAAAGCTGTCCGCGGTCTGTCACAAACATAAGCGTGTCGTGGGTATTTGAAGTAAAGAAGCTCTCTATAAAGTCATCATCGTATGTCGTGACCGCTACTTTGCCCTTGCCGCCACGTTTTTGCTTCTCGTACTGCTTGCTTGGCACACGCTTGATGTAGCCGCGGTGAGTTATGGTTACTACCATATTTTCATTTGGTATGAGGTCTTCAATATCGATGTCATCGTAGTCATCAACGATCTCAGTTACCCTTGGTACTTTAAATTTATTTTTGATCTCAAGAAGCTCTTCTTTGATCAAATTTTCAAGCAGTGTTTCGCTCTTTAAAATTTCATCAAGTCTTGCGATCTCAGCCATAAGCTCGGCTAGCTCGGCCTCTAGTTTTTCTCTCTCTAGGCCTGTAAGCTTGCTTAGACGCATATCAAGGATAGCGTTTGCTTGAAGCTCTGAGAGGTTAAATTTACTCATCAAGCCTTCTCTAGCAACCGCCGTATCAGCACTATTTCTAATAAGCTCGATCACCTCGTCGATATTATCAAGTGCGATCTTTAGACCCTCTAAGATGTGGGCTCTTGCGCGCGCTTTTTCAAGCTCAAATATCGTCCTTCTAATGATGACTGTTTTTCTGTGATTTAAAAATAGCTTAAGTAGCTCGATAAGGTTAAATACCTTTGGCTCCTTGTTATTAATAGCAAGCATAATAACGCCAAAAGTACTCTCCATCGTGGTTGATTTAAAGAGATTATTTAGTACTATGTCGCTCATAGCGTCGCGTTTTAGCTCGATAACTACGCGGATGCCGTCTTTGTCAGACTCATCTCTAACCTCACTGATGCCATCTATCTGCTTATCTTTTACAAGCTCAGCGATCTGCTCGATAAGCCTAGCTTTGTTTGTTTGATATGGTAGCTCGTCGATGACGATCACATCTTTGTTTGGCTTTTTTTCTATGTGAGTTTTGGCTCTTAGTTTGACCCTGCCACGACCTGTGCGGTAGGCCTCTATGATGCCCTTTTTACCAAAGATGATACCGCCAGTTGGGAAGTCTGGACCTTTTATAAACTCCATAACCTCTTCAAGTGTCGCCTCTTTGTTTTCAAGAAGCAGTAAAAGTCCGTCTATAAGCTCATCTAGGCTGTGTGGCGGGATATTTGTCGCCATACCGACAGCAATACCGCTTGAGCCGTTTAATAATAAATTTGGAACACGGCTAGGCAAAACATCTGGTTCAACCTCCCTATCATCGTAGTTTGGTACAAAATCAACCGTGTCTTTGTCGATATCTTTTAAAAGCTCTTCAGTAAGCATGGTCATTCTAGCTTCGGTATAACGCATCGCAGCTGCGCTGTCACCGTCTATCGAGCCAAAGTTTCCTTGCCCGTCAACTACTGGATAACGCATAGAAAATTTCTGAGCCATACGAACAAGTGCGTCATAAACTGCTGTGTCGCCGTGTGGGTGGTACTTACCGATGACTTCACCGACGATACGAGCTGACTTCATATAGGCACTTCTACTGCCAACGCCTAGGTTATCCATAGCGTATAAAATTCTTCTATGAACTGGCTTTAGTCCGTCTCTAGCGTCAGGCAAAGCACGTCCGACGATGACGCTCATAGAGTAGTCAAGATAGCTATTTTTTATAGAATCTTCGATATCAACTGAAGCGATATCTTGAGTTAATTCAAGTAGATTGTCTTTCATTTTTATCCTTAAATTTAGCTTGTGGGATTTTAGCCAAAAATTGATAAAAACTTGCTAAGGGCAAAGCGGCCTGGGTTAAATTTAACCCTTAAGCACGCTCGTAATATGTAGCTCCGTTTGAAAAACGCTTTGTGTAAAGTGGTGTGTATGGCACAAGATCAGCGTGTCCTGCGTAGAGCCTACCCTCTGGCTTAAGTAGCTTATGAAGCCTTTCGACGCATTTTAGTCTAAACGCATCGTCAAAATATATCATCATATTTCTTGAAAGGACGATGTCAAATTTGCCAAGATTAAACATCGCGTCGTCAAAAACATTTAAAATTTTAAACTCACACCTTGGCAAAATTTCCTTTTTTATGAAAAATTTGTCATCTTTTTTTGTAAAAAATCTCTCCTTTTGAAACTCGCTTAGTCTATGCAAGCTCCTCTCACCATAGCTTCCCACATTACAAGCTTGGATAGCTTCTGAGTTTATGTCGATGCCAGTTAGCTGGATATCACTTTGTTTAAGACCAAATTCATAAGCAAGCATCGCAAGCGAATAGACCTCATCGCCACTCGAGCAAGGCGCACATAAAATTCTAGCCTCCCCAAGCTCTTTTGCGTAGTAGATCACGTCCTTTAGCTGGGCTAGCTCTCTATAAAAATATGTCTCATTTACGGTGACTAAATTTAAAAGATCTTGCCTAAGTAGCGTGTCAAATCTTATCATCGAAACTAACTCTTTAAAGCTTTTTATCTGGCGATTTTTGCAAAAAATGCTAACTCTTTGCAGCGTGATATCTCGCTTTGGCTCTAGATCTACCCCACAAAGTGTCTTTATAGTGCTCATAAATTCGTTAAATCCATCCAAATCGCTTGGTGCTTTTGTCTCTAAAACTTCGCTTTGTTTATCCACTTTGTTAAAAAGCATTTAAAAACTCCTCAAGCTCTTTTCTTATCATCATTAAATTTAACGATTTTAAATTTTGATTTAGCTCTTTAGCACGCTTTGGCATGCCATAAACTATCGCGCTCTCTTCGTTTTCAGCTATGCACTTTGCGCCTGCTTTATAGAGCTTATCAAGCCCAGCTGCACCATCATCGCCGATGCCAGTTAGCAAGATCGCTAGCAAATTTACATTTTTTGCGATCTGTGTGCCTGAGTTAAAAAGCACATCGACATTTGGCGTATATATCGTTTTTATCTCAGGTTGTGGTTTTGCGCTAACTGGCAAAGTCGCTGAAATTTCAAAATTTTGATCACAGATATAGACGATATTTTCTTTTAAATTTGTCTTCTCGCTTAAGATTTCAACATTTAAGTTACACTCCCTGCCCATTTGCGTGACAAAGGAATTTATAAACATCTTGTTCATATGCTGAGCGATGACGACCATCGCACCATTTAAATTTATATCTTTTAATAGTTTTTTTATATGACCTGGGCCACCAGTAGATGCGCCTATTAATACTAATTTTTGTGCCACAAATCGCCTTTAAATTATTTTCTATTTACTATATCGTTGTTATGCTCATATTTTTTATAGCGCTTGCATAAATTTACGGATAATTACTCTTTTGTAGTTTTACTTTTTATTTGTGATCTTATATAAAAAGCTAAAAATTTCCGCTACCGCCTTATATAAATTTGGCGGTATCTCTTGATCGACCTCGACCTTGCTTAAAATTTCAATGAGATCAGGATCCTCTTTGATCGGTATGTCATGCTCTTTTGCTAGGCTTATTATCTTATTTGCTATCTCGCCAGCACCGCTTGCAAGCACCTTTGGAGCGTTGTCTTGCGATCTGTTATAGCCAAGGGCGACGGCTTTTTTCTTATTTACTTGCATCAAATTTTCTTATCAAAGCCCACATCAAGGCCGCCAAAATTTTTAAATCTATCGTTTAACTTCACCTTTGGCAAGGTTTTGATGTTAAAATTTGAAACGATTAGTCCAAGCTTTGAGATAGCTTGCTTTAGCTCGCTCGAGCTAGATATTATCAGCTCCTTAAACTCATTTGTCTGCGTTGCCACCGATAGATCGATATAGCGTTTATCCACAAGCCCAACCATCACGTTTATCTGACCAAATTTTTTAAAATTTAGATCGATCTGAGCATAAAATTTATCCTTTTTGCCCTGTTTAAATGCGACATTTCCGCCCTCTACGCCGTCCCAGATATATGGCATATAAGTTTGTATGCCTCCTTGCAAGCTCGAGACCATCTGGTGCATCTCGATTTGAGAGATCATCTTGTTTGCAGCATTTACTGTTTGGGCATTTTGGCTCTTTTCGCTGATGTTTAAAAGCGTGCTTTTTACATCTTGATTTAGCACTTTTGAAATTTCACTCTGGCTCTTTGTAGCGATGTTATTTATATCATTTGTAGCAAGTTTTAGCTGCTTTAAAAGTGCCTTACTTTCAGCTAGATCGCTTTTAGCTGTGCTTGCTTCACTATCAGCTAGACTTAGGCTGTGAGCAAGCCTTCTTGCCGCACTTTGGAGCTTGTCTTGCAAGCTGCCTTCTTTTGAGACATCGCTAAGCTCATTAAACGCCTTTACAAGCCCCGCCTCATCGCCTATGTTATTTAGCATTTTTAGATCATTTTTTAGGTTTTCAAGGATAGCTTTTAGCTCTTTGTGGTTTGAGCTAAAAGCCACACTTTGATTTAGCTTTTCGCTTGCTAAATTTGCTACCTTGTCGCTTAAATTTGAGATGAAATTCTCCATTTTACTGATCTGATTTTTTACCGCGTCTCCACTTTGCTCTTTTGAGAAGTTTTTATCTAGAAATTTAGCCACATTATCAAGCTTATCCACATCTTTTAAAAGCGTTTTTATGCTTGAGTCATCAAGGACGTTTTTAGCGTCACTGCTCGCTTTTTCAAGCATAGAAGTAAGCTTCATAAATGAGTTTTGATTATCTAAGCTCTCATCATTTAGGGTTAAAATTTGACTAAGTAAATTTTGATTTGATAAGTTTTTTATATCACTTAGTAGCTTTTGTATAGAGCTTGGTAGTTTCTGCGACGTAAGAGCATCTTTTAAATTTGCTTCAAGCATGACGCCAGAGTTTTTGATCTGATCATTTAGCGAGCCAGCTTTAAGATCGGCTATTGGTTTTAGAAATTCTTTTAGTTTTAATGCAAGGCTTTTTATCTCAGGGCTTTCATTTTGCGCTGCTTCAGCATCTAAGCTTTTGGCAAGGTCTGAGAGTTCACTAGCTAAATTTGGAGCGATCTTTGTATCTTTTGCCTGCGATAAAATTTGCTCAGCTTTGCTAAGAGTTGAAGCACTTTTTAGATCATCAAGCACTCTAGCAACGAGCTTACCAACGTTATCAAGAGCGTTTGAGACGGTCTGCTCGCTTGGCGCCACAGCTGGTTGGTTTTTAAAAAGCGAACCCTCATTTTTGCGAACAGGCGCGTTAGTAGTGGCATTTTGCCCAGTTTGAACCGAGGTGTTTGATATATTTAGAGAATTTGCTACGTCCATTTTCTACTTTTTATTTTCTCTATCGGCAAAATTGCCATTTTGCTGAATAGTAGCGATGCCAGCAGTCCTCGCAACAAGCCTGTCGTTGTACTCTTTTCTCATATGCTGTGGTATGGTCTTTTGCGTTAGTGCAAATAAGATAAGCCCAACATAAAGCACCAAATAGACATAGATAAAGCCAAATGCGCCAAAAATTTTCATCGCATAGCTCATAAGAAGCGGCGAGAAAAGCGAGGCAAAAGAGTAGCTAAAAAGCAGCGCACGTGCCACTTGAACGCTCTTTGTCTTGTCCGTGATCTCGTCATTTGCCCTAGCAAGCGAGAGTCCGTATGTGCAAAAGATGCCCCCACCAAAGAAAAATGAGAGTATGTACTGAACGATCAAATTTGAGCCATTTAGCAAAAATAAAACCGCACTGATTAAAGATACAACACTACAAAGAAGGAGCGCTGGGCGTCTGCCATATTTGTCTGAAAAGCCTCCGATAAATGTTTGAGCCAAGAAGCCCCCAGCCATCGCTATGGTCATAAAAAATGACGCCTCTTTTGCGCTATATCCTTGAAGTAAAACAAAGAGACTTGCCATCGAAAAAAAGCCATTTATCGCAAGTCCTGCAACGAGCGCTCCCACGAGAGCTAACGGGACGATACCAAAAATTTTTGGGATATTTATTGGTTGGCGCTGTGGGATTTGAGGCTGGTTTATGCGGATCAAATTTAAAGGTATGCTTGAGAGCATGATAAAAGCTGCACTGATAATGAAAATTTCAAATGCGCTAAGATCAAGCGCTAAGATCAAAATTCCAAGCCCAAAACTAGTGTAGAAAACACACTCGTAAAAGGCGATGACGCGCGATCTTATCTTGTTTGGGATTTTAGCATTTAGCCAGCTTTCTATAACCATCAAAAGTGCGTAGTAGCAATATCCTAAAAAAGCCCTTAGTATCGCCCAAAAGATCAAATTTTCACTTATGGCGTGAAGCATGGCTGAGACTGCAAAGATGGCCGAGAAGATAGCAAATGCCCTAATATGTCCGGTGGTTGAGATAACTCTGTGCGCTGTGATCGTGCTAATTAACGCTCCTATGAAAAATCCAGTGTTAATTAGTCCAATCGCAAGCTCACCTACGCCATTTTGCTTAAGAAGTGCGCTACAAGATGCGATGACTAGGCCATTGCCTATAAAAAGCAGGCTCATACCCAAAAATAGCGGTCCCATCGAGCGAATGATCCTAAAGCTACTTGCCATCTGCGTCCTTTCTTAAATTATTTTGCATTATCCCAAAGACAAAAGCTCCAATGGGCATCGGAGCAAGCCCCACTAAAAAGCCAGTCACATTTAGTAAATTTTCATTTTTTAAAAATATAAATCCAAAAAAAAGTATCGCGTAAGCTACCAAGCGATAAGGCATAAATGCCGCCACAAAGCTTCTATCTTTAAATGAAAATTTCTGCTTTTTTAGCCTTGCTTTTTCATCTTTTAAGCTAAATTCTTTTGCCTCTTTTTGGGGCAAATTTTCATCATCCTCTTCGTCCTCTTCTTCTATCTTGGCTAAAATTTCATCTCTAGCATTTTCAAGCCTTGAGTTTATGCGGTTTTTGTAGGCAAAAAAGCTAGCCGTTAAGATGATAAGCGAGGCAAAAAATGAAATTTGCGAGCTTATAAAAAATTGATTTGATATAAATTTGCCAACCACGCTAAGGGCTAGCCAAAGCGTAAAGTAGCAAATAAAAAGCCTGCTAATCGTCCTCGTCATCATCGTCTTTTTTATAGCCTTTATATCTTGTCTCGTCCTTTAGCTCATCTAGGCTTTTAACCTGCACTTTGTAGGCTTTATAGACGTTTAAAATGGCAGCTGCAATGCCAAAGGCAAGCCCTATCCAAAGCGCTGGGGTAAAATTTGTAGCCTTTTTTACAAGATACCCTAGCCCAGTGCCGATCACAACAGCCACGACCATCGATATGCCAAGGCTTAGCTGTTCAGCTCCAGCAACGATATCTTTTATCTTAAATTTTGCCATTAAGCTTTTATCTCCAAAAATGCCTCTTTAGCTGCATTTATCGCTAGATCGATGTCGGCTTCACTCATCGCATCGCAGACAAATCCCGTCTCAAACTGACTTGGCGCTAGATAAATTCCGCGTTTTAGCATTGCTTGGTGAAATTTAGCAAAGAGTTTTGTATCGCTCTTTAGCGCATCGTCGTAGTTTTTCACGGCATGGTCTGTAAAAAAGTAACCAAACATAGAGCCACGAACATCGGTTTGTATAGCAATACCAGCGCTTTTTGCTGCCTCTTTAAAGCCGTCCATTAGTTTTTTAGCTAGTTTTTCAAGTCTAGCGTATAAATTTACATCGCTATTTATCTTTGAAATAGCCGCTATACCAGCGCTCATCGCCATTGGGTTGCCACTTAGCGTGCCTGCTTGATAGACTGCTCCCTCAGGGCTTAGGCAGTCCATGATCTCGGCCTTACCGCCAAATGCAGCCACATTCATGCCTCCGCCTATGACCTTGCCAAATGTGACAAGATCGGCATCTACCTCGTGAAATGGATATGAGCCAAGGCGAGACGCTCTAAATCCGCTCATAACCTCATCAAGTATAAGCACAGCGCCAAATTTATCGCAAAGCACCCTAAGCTCTTCTAGGAATTTCTTATCAGCTGGCACAAGCCCCATATTTCCAGCGATAGGCTCGATTATGACGACACCTATCTTGTCTTTATTGTTTTCAAAGATGGCTTTTACGCTCCCTATATCGTTGTAGATAGCTAAAAATGTGTTTTTCACAACATCTTGTGGCACGCCGCCGCTTGAAGCGTTGCCGTATGTCGTTGCGCCACTTCCTGCTTTGATAAGAAGTGCGTCGCTGTGTCCGTGGTAGCAGCCTTCAAATTTAATAAGCCCATCTTTTTTAGAGTAGCCTCTAGCCACTCTGATAGCGCTCATAGTAGCCTCTGTGCCAGAGCTAACGAAGCGAATTTTATCTATTTGTTTAAACTCATCGCATATTAGCTTTGCAAGAGCGGTCTCTTTTGGTGACGGAGCGCCGTAAGATACGCCTTGTTTTACAGCGCAGATGATCGCTTCTTCGATATCTTTGTCGCAGTGACCAAAGATGAGCGGTCCCCAGCTTTGGATGAAGTCAAGGTATTTTTTACCCTCGACGTCGTATAGATAAGCTCCCTTGGCATGATCTATCATCACAGGCTCGCCTCCAACGCTGCCAAATGCACGAACAGGTGAATTTACGCCGCCTGGGATATATTTTTTAGCTTCACTAAATGCCTCTTTATTTGTCATTTTTTATCCTTTTGATTTTGTGTTTTTAAATTTGTCTTTTGATTATCTTTTTGATT
>CAUUIN010000028.1:0-21167 GCA_963545295.1 uncultured Campylobacter sp.
TAGCAGTGGCTTGTGCTAGATACTAAAGATAAATTTAAACCTTTTTATCAAAAACTTTTTTACCATTTTCTTCAAGTTTTTGCATGATACGAAGCACATCGATACCTCGTTCTCTCTCAAGCTCTTGAAGCTTAAGTAAAAACGAAAATTTCTCATCCTTAGTAATGTCATAAGTTTCAGTGTTTTTGCTTTCAGCTTGGATAGGGGTAAATTTTTTCTCTTTGGTGTCGTCTTCTTCTTTCTCAATGTTATCTACACTCTGAATGCCCTTTTCATTCATCTCTTTTAGTATATTGACAGCATTTTTAGCATCTTCGCCAGATAAAGTTATATTAAACCGCTCTTTTAGTGCATATTTAGCCCACTCCTTTTTAAACTCATCAACGCTCATATCACTATCAAGCAGATCGACAGTCCTTGAGTTTTGCATAAATAGCAGTTGGCGATTGCCACGATATTCATTTAAAAATTCATTTACAGTGTATGGGGTATCTCTTAAAATTTTTGGCTTAGTGTTATCTGGTTTTGCTTGCTGACCCTGTATGTATTCAACAAATAAACCCTTGCTTTCATTTATGAAATTTTTAAGATCTGATAGCTGCTCGCTTGTAAAGTCAGGATCATAACCTCTAAGCTTTCCTATGATAGTGACTTTTGCTTCATCGCCTTTTGTAAAGCCAGATAGCGGATATATATGTCTATCATAAGCCGCAGCTTGAGCTTTTCTATCTAGCCTTGCATATTTAGGAAAGGTCATACCATATCCCATATTGTTATCAAGGATCTCGTTTATATCGTTAAATTTAAACCCCATCTCACTAGCTATATGCTCTCTAGATAGATAAGGATACGGCGAGCTAGAAATTTGCATTTTACTATCCTTAGTAAGTTTTAAACTTCTCAAAAAATTTGTTTGAGTGAAAATCTCTTTTTTTAAATCGACCTTTCAACAATTTAGTTTATATATGACTTACATCTACACAAAAGTCTTGCTAATGGAGCTTATCCTCTCACTCTAAGAATTTGCTAGAGAATTTAGATCCTCGCTAGTTGGTTTAAATTTCTCATATTCGTTTGAGGCAACACTTTCTGCACTAATGTTCTTTGATCTTGCATAGGTTAAAAGTGGGTAGCTCTTTAAGCCTTTCTTTTATGAGCGCTTTTATACTCTCATTGTCCTTACCCGCCTTTTCAAAATCCACAAAGTAATCTTTATGCTCTCCAGTGCTTGAGATATCATTTAGTGCAGCACTACTTAGTGCTTTATGGTGTCAGCCATATCGATGATGTTATCAAAGATCTTTATTTTTTATCTTCGCCTACTTCTTCGCAAGCTACTTTATAGCGGTATTTGCATGCTAGTTCTAAGTAGCTTTTTTGTGAGGCTGCATCATTTTTTTCGCTGTAAAATTCAGCTAGTTTATAACAAGCAAGACCAAATCTTTGTTCGCATGATTTTGCAAATAGCTCATTTGCTTTGCCTTGCATTTTTGGGTCATCTTCGTAGTATTCGCCAAGTTCAAAGCAAGCTTTAGGCGTGCCAAGATCACATGATTTGGTTAGTGATTTTACGATCGTTTCATTGTCTTTTTTTGAGTTGATTGATTTTGAGTTTAGTAAAACTGCAAGTTTGTAACAACCCCTTTTATCGCCTAGATCGCATGCTTTTTGATAGTACATCGCACCTTTATTTACGTCTCTTCTAGCGTATGTTTTGCCAAGCTTTAAGCACCATACGGCTTCATTGTTTGCGCATTTTTGCTCGATCTTGGCTATCTTTTCGGCTCTGCCACAACCTGAGATGAACAAGACCGCAATAGCCATTAGAATTAAATTTTTAAACACTTTTACTCCTTTATTGTTAAAAATTTATTTAATCGCATTATAAAATCATATAACTTAGATTAAAATTTAAAAAAGAGTAGAAAGGTAATTTTGCCCCAAAAGGGACAAATTTATAGATAGAGCATAGTCCCAAGGCGGATCATATTTGAGCCACATTTTATCGCTAGCTCGTAGTCACTACTCATACCCATCGAGCAAATAGTTGCGCCTTTTGGCCTTAGGCTCTCATAAATTTTATATGTTAGCTCAAAGCTTTTTTGTACCTCTTTTGGCTCATCCACATGCGCTCCGATACTCATCACGCCTTTTAAATTTATATTTTTGCACTCGCTTTGGATACGCTCATAAATTTCAGCTGCATTTGCGACGCTCACACCTTGTTTTGTATCTTCATCGGCCGAGTTTATCTGAAGCAGGGTGTCAAGCTTATAGTTAAGCCTTTTATCGACCTCCACAGCTCTTTCAAAGCTATCACAGCTTTGCCAAAGCACAGGCTTTAGGCTTATCATTTGGTTGATTTTGTTGTTTTGCAAACGGCCGATCATATGCCATTTGATGTCGGTAAAATTTTGTAGTTCAAGCTCTTTTTTGGCTAGCTCTTGGACTCTATTTTCGCCAAAATTTCTCTGCCCCTGTGCGTAAAGCTCTCTTACTTCTTTGCATGTGACATTTTTGCTAACTGCAACTAGCGTCACATCTTTGCTTAAATTTTCTATCTTTTCAAGTAGCTCTTTTAAAACTATCATCATAAACCTCCGCTTAATCTCATAATATCGTTAAAGGTCGCAAGCACCATTATGCCAAGCAGTAGCGCCCAACCACAGTAGGTGAGCAGGGCAAGCACCCTTTCATTTACCTCGCGTCTAAAAACAAGCTCATATAGGTTAAAAAGTATGTGGCCGCCATCAAGTGCTGGGATAGGGAATAAATTTAATACACCTAAATTTACAGAGATGAGCGCTGTGATGAGTAACAATACGCTAAGGCTGATCTTGGCGGCTTTTGAGGTGACATCGGCGATTTGCACTATGCCGCCGACCTCTTTTAGTGGCACAGCACCGCTTACAAGTTTGGTAAAGCTTTTAAAGATGAGTTTTGAAGCCTCGATCGTCTCATTAAAAGCAAATTTAAGGCTCTCTAAACCTGTGTGATAAATTTTCACCACTTCGCCATTTGGAGAGATCCCGATCAATGGGCGCTGCACCTTTTCATTAAATAAATTTATCGTCTCGCCTATCTTTGGCGTCAAATTTATGGTCAAATTTGAGCCGTTACGGTCTATCAAAATAATGCTTGGCTCAAGCTTCACGTTTTTGCTAATCTCGTCCCACTCGGTTATTTTTACGCCATTTATCGCTAAAATTTTATCGTTTTTTATAAGACCTGCACTCGCAGCAGCCGAGCCTTCAGCTATGTAGCCGACACTTGGTGCAAGCCTCTCAACGCCGATAAATCCAAGCAAAATGTATATAAAAAAAGCCAAGATAAAGTTAAAAAATGGTCCTGCAAAAAGAATGTAAATTCGCTTTATCGGACTTAGCACGTTGTAGCTATCCGTGTCGTAGTTTTTGGCTTTTGGATCGGTGTCGTCTTGCCCTTTTAGCTGCACGTAGCCGCCAAGTGGGATCGCGCTTAGGCAGTAGTTGGTGCCACCAACGTTTTTGGTGTAAATTTTCTCGCCAAAGCCGATGCTGAAGGTATTTACTTTGACGCCTAGCGATCTTGCTGCTAAAAAGTGGCCAAGCTCGTGAAAAAATATGAGAAAACTAATGGCTAAAACGGTCACTAAAAAATAAAACGAATACGCATGAAGCCCAAGGCAAAGCAGGGCCAGCGTGAAGAGAATGCCTTTCAAAACTTACCTTTTTTTGAAAAAATTGATGAGATTTTAGCCAAAATTTATAAATTTACTCTCAAATTTGCCTTGTTATTTAGGCGAAAATTTCCTTTAGCCAAGAGAGTATTTTGGCTCTATTTAGCCCTTTGCTGACGCTAAAATAAGTTTTATCTTTATCGTCTAGGTCAAATTTTAGATCAAAACGTGACTTTATTTGACCCATAAATTGCTTTAAATTTAAAATATCAGGGCAGGGCAAAACGTCATTTGGCAGCTCTTGCAAAAAGCTCATGCCATCATCGTTAAAATTTATTCTAGCCCTTGGCACAGCGTCGTTTCTAAGCTCTATCTCAAATGTGTGGTCATTTATAAAAGGGGCAAAAAGGCGAATTTCTAAATGAAATTTACGCACCTTTTCTTCGTCGCTTAAGCCTTGATTGCTAAACCAATAACCAAAATTTACAGTTTTTAGTGAGATATTAAATTCATAAGGATCAGCAGGACTCACGCCGATACGTTGCAAAAGCTCATATATGGGTAGTTTTTCTTGCAAGCCACTATAATATTCATAAAGTTTGGCAAGTAGCGGATGTGAATGGCCAGCTCTCTCTTGCAAACGTAAAATTTCAAAGATATATCTGTGCGCAAACGAGCGGTGCGCCATAGATCTGCGAGCTTGCATGGCTAGATACTCTGTGATAGCAGGCTCATCACAAAAGCTCATCGCGCTCCAAATGCCACGCAAAGTCTCTACGTCGTTATCAAACGTATCAAATTTATCTGCATGGGTTTTGTCGTATTCTAAAGCACAGCTTAGTAAAAACCCACCTAGCTCAGGGCTGATCACAGCGCCGATCTTTTCTAAATTTTTATCATTATGATAAAAGCATGTATTGATGATCTTTTGATTTAGTTTTTTGGCTTGTTTTTGCAGTGCCGGCTCTAAATTTGCAGTGCGTTTTAGAATAATCTCTTGCAGGTCACAGCTCAAATTTAACTCTTTTTCATCGCTTTTACGTAGGCAAAAATGTACTCAAATCCAGAATAAAGCGTGAGCACAACAGCGATCCAGAGCAAAAGCTCGCCACCAGGCCAGCTCATCAGCAAAAAACCAACCGCAAACATCTGCGAAACGGTTTTAACCTTGCCAGCCATCGAAGCTGCAACCTCGACGCCGTCACTTGCCATCACGACACGAAAGCCAGTTATAAAAAACTCTCTTACCAAGATAAGATAAACAGCCCAAGCGCTCGCCCTGCCAAGCATCATAAGGCCTAAAAATGCCGCAAGTATCAGCATCTTGTCTGCCAGTGGGTCAAGGATAGCGCCAAGCTTTGTCTTTTGATCCCAGCACCTTGCGATATAGCCGTCAAAAAAGTCAGTCACCGAGGCGATCACAAAGATGAGGGCTACGAAGTAGTTTATCCAGCTTATGTGGATCTGCGTAAAGATACCAGGCGCATTTACGAGCATAAAAAACATAAGCGGAGCTAGCAATATCCTAAAAAACGCTAGTGCATTTGGTAAATTTAAACTCACAAATGTGCCTTTTTGCCTGTAAATTTCAAATTTCTCATTTAAATGTCGTGCCACCATCTATTATAAATGTATGTCCAGTCACCCAGCTAGCCTTAGATGAGCATAAAAATAGACATGCTCCAGCTAGATCACTAGGCTGCCCCATGCGGTTTAGCGGGCTAAGCTTTGCCGTCATATCGCGCACCTCTTCGTAGTTAGTAAAGGCTCTAAGTGCGTCTGTCTCGATAGGACCGCCACTTACGACATTGACGCGGATGTTTTTCTCGCCAAGCTCGGTAGCAGCATATCTTGCCATAGCTTCAACGGCTGCTTTTGCTGTGCCGTGGCCTGCGTAGTTTTCGATATAGACTAAATTTCCAGTTGAACTTAGGCTAATGATACTGCCACCACCTACCTTTTCCATGCGTTTTGCAGCCTCTTGTGCGCCTACAACAAAGGCATTTACGGTTGCTGTGAAGATATTATTTATACCTCTTGGTTTTAGTTTCATAAATTTAGTGTATCCACCAGCTACTGCGCGGCCTGAGATGATGGCGTTTGAGATGAAATAATCAATCCTGTCAAAGTCCTCATCTATCTTTAAAAATAGCTCTTTATAGGTCTCTAGCTCAAGGATATTTAGTGCGTAAGCTCTGGCTTTTATCTTGTAAGTAGCCTCAAGCTCTTTTGCCTGCTTCATCGCAAGCTCCTCGTTTGAGTTGTAAGTAAATGCAATATTTACGCCAGCTTTTGCAAATTCTTCTACAATGGCTCTGCCGATGCCTCTTGTGCCACCGCTAATAACTAGCGTTTTGCCTTTAAATTCGTTTAGTGTGTCCTTCATTAAAATCCCTTTATTTCGTAATTTTTAATAACTTCTTCGATCTTTTTGAAATTCTCTTTGCTCGGTTTGCAAAGTGGCAAGCGGTACTCCAAAGAGTCGATGAGCCCAGCTAGATACATCGCCGCTTTTATCGGTATCGGATTGCTCTCGCAAAAGAGCGTTTTGTTGATCGTGTAGAGGTTGTCATTTATCAGTTTTGCTTTTTTGTACTCTTCGTTCATCGCAAGGTGCGTAAGCTGTGAAATTTGATCTGGCAAGAGGTTTGCGGTGACTGAGATCACGCCTTTTCCGCCGTTTGATAGGATAGGGTAGTTTATCGCATCTTCACCGCTGATGACTACTAAATCAGGCTCGTGAGCTAGCAGATCGACACATCTATCGATGCTGCCTGTCGCTTCTTTGATGCCAAAAATGTTTTTGCAATCTTTAAAAAGTCTAAAAACGGTTGCTGGTAAGATATCTACGCCAACTCTGCCTGGGACATTGTAAAGAAGCACTGGAATTTCAATGCTATTTGCGATAGCCTTGTAGTGCTCATAAAGCCCTTCTTGCGTTGGTTTGTTGTAATAGGGCGCAACTGAAAGGATACCATCAGCACCGTGAGCTTGGGCAAATTTAGCGATACCAATAGCCTCGTGTGTAGCGTTGCTGCCAGCACCAGCGAGCACTTTGACATCTGTGCCTTTACACGCATCTACGGCGATTTCGATGCAAATTCTATGCTCATCATGAGTTAGAGTCGCGCTCTCGCCGGTAGTTCCCACAGGCACAACGACGTCTATGCCGTGCTTTATCTGTCTTTTTATCAGTTTTTCAAAGCCAGCCTCGTCTAATTTTTGATTTTTAAATGGCGTAACTAATGCTGTCATCGCACCTTGAAGCGAATTTTTCACGTTTATTCCTTTTTTAAGATTATTGTCGTGCTAGTTTTTTCATTAAAATATCTATTTGCTATCTCTTTTAAAAGCTTAGCATCGATCTTGTCTATGTTTTTCTCAAGCTCAAAAAGTGGCTTTATATCGCCTCTAGCAAGGTATGAGCCGTATAAATTTGCTACCTTGCTCGCACTCTCAAATGAGTAGATAAAGTCAGTTTTTATCAAATTTTTAACCCTTAAAACGTCCTCTTTGTCGATTGGTTTTTTCTTTAGATCATCGATGATCTTTAAAATTTCAGCCTCAACCACGCTCGCCTCGACATCTGGGTTGCAAACTGCTAAAAATATAAATAAATTTTCATCAACGCAGCTCATATTGTAAGCGTAAATTTGATTTACAAGCATTAGCTCATCGACTAGGCGCTGCTGTAAAACTGAGCTTTTGCCAGTGGCTAGATATTCGCTTATCGCATTTAGTCCCACTTGATCAGCGTGCCTAAAGTCTGGGATTTTATAAGCGATAGCTAGCATTTGCGTTTGGCTATCTTTGTAGATGACAGCTCTTCTTGCGCCGTCTTGCTCAGGCTCTTTGCAGTGTAGTTTTGGTATAGCTCTTTTGTTTTTTATGCTACTAAAGTTTTTCTTAGCTAGGTTAAATGCCTCGTCTTTGCTGATGTCGCCACTTATCATCAAAATGGCGTTTTTTGGCTGATAATATGTAGCGTGAAATTCTTTTATATCAGCGATCTTCCAGTTTTCGATATCTTTTATGAAGCCTATTGGCGTCCAGTGGTATGGGTGGTAGATAAATGCGTGGTTGTAGAGCCTAAAGTAGAGGTAACCCATAGGGTTGTTGTCTGTTCGCCACCTGCGCTCCTCATGCACCACCTCGCGCTCAGGCTGAAATTCTTTATCTTTTAAGCTTAAATTTTTCATAAGCTCGGCAAAAAGTCCAAGCGTTTTGTCTAAATTTTCATTTGATGCTTTTATGAAGTAGTGAGTGTAGTCAAAGCCCGTACTTGCGTTATTTACGCCGCCAAAACCCTTTACGATCTCATCAAATTCGCCTGCGCGTAAATTTTTGGTTGATTTGAAATTTAGATGCTCTAGCATGTGAGCGATGCCACTTTTGCCCATCACTTCGTTTCTGGAGCCAACTTTATAAAAGACATCGACACTTATCACTTTTGAGCCAGGATTTACTGGTACGTGATAAATTTCAAGTCCATTTTCTAGTTTGGTTTTATTAAATTTTATCAATCTCTTGCCCTCTATTTTTTAACATTAGCGCCGACTGCTTCGCTGATAGAAGCAAAGCCATCACGTTTTAAAAGCTCTAAAACTTCTAAATTTATATCTCTTGCGATCATCGGCCCTTTGAAGATAAAGCTTGTAAAAATTTGCACCAAATTTGCCCCCATTTTTATGCGCTCATATGCCTCTGCGCCGCTGTCTATGCCGCCGCATGCTATGAGTGTCGTCTTGCCATAAAGCTCGTCTGCCACGGCTTTAAATATCTCTTTTGACTTCTTGGTGATCACCTTGCCGCTTAGTCCGCCAAAATCCTTTAAATTTGGCGAGTGAGAGAGTGAATAATCAACGCTTGTATTTGAAACTAGCACGCCACTAGCGCCATTTTCTACCGCGCAGGTGCAAAGCTTTATCGCATCTTCGTGGCTCATATCGGGAGCTATTTTAAAGATGATTGGCTTTTTAGTAAGTGGCAAAATGACGCTAAAAAGCTCTTTTATAAAGCTCTCATCTTGCAAAGCCCTTAAATTTGGCGTGTTTGGAGATGAGACATTTATGACAAATGTGTCGCAAATTTCACTAAATTCTTTTACTAAAATTTCATAGTCTTTTATCGCATCTTCGTTTGGTGTGACCTTGTTTTTACCGATGTTTGCCCAGATCGGTATGGTAAAAGGATAGATCTTTTTAACTCTATTTTTGATAGCCTCGCAGCCATCGTTGTTAAAGCCCATCGCATTTTGAATGCTCTCTTCGTCTATGAGTCTAAAAAGCCTTGGTTTGTCGTTGCCAGGTTGCGGTTTTGGTGTAAATGTGCCAAATTCTAAATGCCCAAAGCCAAGTGCGGTAAGTGCCTCAAACATCGTGGCGTTTTTATCAAAGCCGCCAGCTATGCCAACTGGGTTGTGGTAGGTGCTTGAGAATAAATTTTGTTTTAGCGCATTGTCATCGACCACGCATTTGTGCGCTAAGAAGCTTAGCGAGCCAGGGAAGATTTTATTTGCCCCAACCATCGCGACTTCAGCGATCTTGTGGGCAGTTTCAGGATCAAATTTAAAAAATATAGATTTTAAAGTATCGTAGTTTAAGCTCATTTTAACCTCTTTAAAATGCCTAAAAATTTACGCAAATCTTAGCAAAAATCGCCTTAAACTAAGGCTTTGCCCTTAAGTCTTGCATAAATTTCATTTCTCTTGCTAAGCTCCTCGTCGCTTCCACTATCAATGATCTTGCCATCACTCAAAACTGCGATCTTGTCGGCATTTTCAACCGTGCTTAAGCGGTGAGCGATGACAAAGATGATCTTTTTGCTTCGAAGATTATTTATCGCTTTTGTGATCTCTTTTTCGCTCTCGTTATCAAGTGCTGAAGTGGCCTCGTCAAAGATGAGAATTTGTGGGTTTTGATAAAGCGCTCTAGCTATGGCGATACGCTGTCTTTGACCGCCTGAGAGATTGGTGCCAAATTCATTTAAGATAGTATTTATGCCATCATCAAGCTTGCTTACAAACTCATAGGCATTAGCTAATTTTAGTGCGTTTATCACGGCATCTTCGTTAAATTCTCTGCCGTAAGCTACGTTTTTAGCAACTGTGTCGTTAAAGATATAGACACGCTGGGTTACAAGACCGATATTTTGGCGAAGTGAGTGAATTTTGATATCTTTTAAATTTGTGCCATTTATCAAAATTTCGCCACCATTTACGTCGTAAAATCTCATAAGCAAATTCATAAGCGAGCTTTTTCCGCCGCCGCTTGAGCCAACAAGGGCTATAAATTCTGACTTATTTGCCTCTAAATTTATCCCTTTTAAGACCTCTTTGTCGCCGTAACTTAGGCGTACATCGTTAAATTTAATCAAATTTATCTCTTCGTTTAGCTCTTTTTCGCCATCTTTTATCTGGCTTACCTTATCCATCAAGAAAAACGTCCTCTCGCTTGCTGCGATGGCATCTTGCATCTTATTATAGATATTTACGATGCGTTTTAGCGGGGTGTAGAGCATGAAAAGTGCTGTTAAAAACGAGAAAAATGCGCCCATATTTATCTGTCCGTCGATGACGCCTTTACCGCCTATGATGATAACAGTTGCCACACCAATAGAGCCGATGGTCTCCATTAGCGGGCTTACTAACTGCTCGATCTTGACGCTTTTTAAATTTAGCCTAAAAAATTTATTATTTTCATCAACAAAGCGTGAATGCTCGTATTTTTGGGCATTATTTGCTTTGATTATCTCGATATTTGTAAAAATTTCACTAAGCGCAGAAGTGATGTCTGAAGTTTTTTCTTGCGACTGTTTTGAAATTTTTTTCATCCTTTTAGCAAGTCGCGAGATCGGATAGATCGCCACTGGCATGACCACAAGGGCAAAAAATGCCAGCTTTGGACTTTGGTAGATGACTACACAAAGAAGCCCTATAATGGTGACTGACTCTCTTGTTAGCTCAGGTATGATGCTTGAAACTATCGATCTTATGCGGTCGATGTCATTTGTTGTTCTGCTGATTAGCTCGCCGGTTCTAAATTCATTGAAAAAGTCCATATCTAAATTTAAAAGGTTTGCAACCATCTTTTCTCGAAATCTTCTAATCGTATCTTGCCCGATATATGCCGTAAAATAGGCCTGCATGAAGGTTCCGATGTTTTTTATCACATAGATTGCGATGATGGCGCAAGGCAATAGATAAAGCAACTTTTCGTTTTTCTCAACGAAAATTTTATTTAGCACAGGCTCAACAAGATAGGCACTTACCGCCGTTCCGCCACTAGCAAGCCCCATGCCGATGATGGCAAAGATGAAGTGTGGGATATAGTCTTTAAAGTAAGGACCAAAGCGCTTTAGCACATCTTTTAAGCCAAAATTATTCATTATTTCTCTCCCAAACTGCGCCATTTGGCGTATCCATGATAGAGATATTCATCTTTTCTAACTCATCTCTTATCTCATCAGCTCTTGCGAAATTTCTCTCTTTTTTAGCTACCGCACGCTCGTCAAGAAGCCTTTTTATCTGCTCTTTTTGCTCGCCAGTTACACCAAACTGAAAATACTCCACATAGTTTGTGATAGCAATGCCTAAAATTTCGCTTACTAGCTCTAAATTTGCCACCACTTCGGCCTTGTAAGCTTTATCTTTTGGGCTATTATCAAGTCTTTCATTTGCCGTTTTTACAAACTCATCAACACTTGCAAGCGCTTTTGAAGCGTTTAGATCATCGCTTAGCGCCTCAAGTAGCTCATTTTTAAAGCTCTTATTTGCCATGCCAGCTTGCACGCCATCAACTCTTTTTTTGAGGCGGTAAATTTTATCAAGCCTCTTTTTAGAAGCCGCAAGATCCTCGTGCGAGTAGTTAAAGTGCGCTCTGTAATGGCTCGTAAGCAAGTAATATCTAAGCACTTCACCATGAACGTTTTTTAGGGCGTCCTTTACAAAAAAGCTGTTATTTAGGCTCTTGCTCATCTTTTCGTTATTTACTTTTATAAAGCCGTTGTGCATCCAGTATTTGCTTAAATTCTTGTGATAAGCGCATCTGCACTGACTAGCTTCATTTTCGTGGTGTGGAAAGAGCAGGTCGATGCCGCCAGCGTGGATGTCGATCTCAAATTTATCGTTTTCTTTGTCGCTTAAAAATTCCCTTATCATCGCCACGCACTCTGTGTGCCAGCCAGGGCGACCCTTGCCAAATGGGCTCTCGTACCATTTTTCGTCAAATTTCCAAAGCACAAAGTCTTTTTCATCTCTTTTCTCACCAAAACTAGCCACGCGTGCGATTAGATCGGTATTGTTATCCTTGCCGCTAATGCTAAAATAGCCACTATCCTTGCTCGTATCAAAGTAAATTCCATCACTAGTTTTATACGCCGCCCCTTTTTGCATAAGCAGCTCGATGTAGCTAATGATCGCCTCCAAGCACTGCGTAGCCTTTGGTTTAAAGTCTGGATCAAGCACGTTTAAAGCGCCCATGTCGCTTTCGTAGTGCGCTATATATTTGTTTGTGATCTCTTCTAGGCTTTGGCCAGTTTGAGCCATTTTATTTAAAATTTTATCGTCGATATCGGTGTAGTTTCTTACAAATTTGACCTTGTAGCCAAGTGCCTTTAAGACCCTTCTTAAAAGATCAAAGCTAACGGCTGACTTTGCATGCCCCAAATGCGCGTCGTCATAGACTGTTGGGCCGCATAGATAGATGCTTGCTTCGCCGTCTTTAATCGGGCTAAACTCAACCTTTTCTCTTTTAGAAGTATCAAAAATTCGCATTAAATATATCCTTTAAAAATGTTAAACCAAAATAGAGCAAAACCGCCAAAAGTGCGATAGCGGCTATAAATTTAGGCTCGATTATAGCTAAAAATCGCTTAGCCCCAAAGGCTCTTATATATAAAATAAGCTGTAAAAATCCCCCAAGCGAGCTTGCAAATGCAAGACCAGCTGCTCCAAATTTCTGCATCAAAATGACTGCTAGGATCAAATTTATCACAAGGCAGATGATAGAAATTTTAGCTGCCTCTTTTTGCTTCATATTTGCATAGAGCCAAAGTGAGAAAATTTTAGCCAGTCCAAATGGCGTAAGCCCCACCAAATAGGCACTTAGCACCTTGGCGCACTCAATGGTGTTTGCTCTTACGAAATTTCCCCTTTCAAAGAGCAGCCAGATGATAAGCTCGCTTAGCACAACGCCTGTGATCGTGGCGGCTAGTAGGGCGCAAAGGAGCAGGTAAAAGCTCTTTTTTGTCCAAACTAGGGCGTTTGCTTCGTCTTTTTGCTTTAAAAGTCTAGTGATCTTTGGAAATAGTGCTTGAGAGAGCGCGATCGCAAAGATGGCAAGTGGGAGCTGAAAAATTCTATTTGCATAAAAGAGGTAGCTTATCGAGCCACTTACTAAAAAGCTAGCCAGCCAAGTATCCATAAATGCACTTATCTGCATCGCACTTGATCCTAGCAAGCCGTGATAGAAATTTACAAAAAAGCCTTTACTTTGCGCTCTTTTGCCACCTATATATCCCTTTAAGCCGCCCCAAAAGGCTCTATTTAAGCCATTAAATTTCATCGCTAGTAGATGAACAAAGACCTGTAAAACTCCGCCTGCAACAACGCCAAAGCTAAGATAAAGCGCGACCACACTCTCGCTCTTGCCACGAGCCAAAAGTAGTGAAGCGATCATGGCTAAATTTAAAAGAGCAGTCGAAAACGCAGTAGTGGCAAAATGTCCCTTATACTGAAGCAGCGCGCCCATGAAAGTGACAATATAAACAAGGGCAAGGTAGTAGAAATTTATGCGCACAAGTGGCACTGCGTCCATGATATTTTGCTCATTTAGGCCGCTTGCGATGATCTTTATAAAGTAAGGCGTAAATAAATTTACAAGAAGCGTTAAGACGCCTATAAAAAGCAAAAATTTGATGAAAATTTCAGCTTGAAAGATCGCCTTTTTCTTGTTATTTGTAAAATTTGGTAAAAATGCCTGCGTAAAAGCGCCCTCGCCAAAGATACGGCGAAATAAATTTGGTATCTTAAAAGCTATAAAAAAGAGGTCGCTAAATATGCCAGCACCAAGGATAGAAGCTGTAAGAAGGTCTCTTATAAGCCCTAAAATCCTTGAAGCCATGATGCCAACTGAGTTTGAAAAAAAGCCTTTTATAAACATCGCTCGCCTAATGAAAATTTAAAACGCAATAGTAACAAAAGATGCTTTAAAGCTTACATAACCCAAATTTAATAAAGTTTTAGAGATAATAAGAGCCAAAATTTTATGTGAAATGGATCAAATTTGAGCGAAAACGTGCAAGAAAACGAGAGATTTTTACCGCCAACGCAAATTCAAACTTCAACGCCTTATATATCGCTTAAAGAGCTAAGCAAACAATATAGCGTGCCGGTAGAATTTATAGACTTTAAACTCTCAAATATCTTAACTTACTACAAAAATAAAGATAACGTCGAGCCAGTTTTTGTCCCTGAAGAAAATTTAAGCTTTTTTGATGACAACACATTTTATCTTGACGAGACGCTAGAGATCGAGCAGGTCTATGACGTGGAGTTTTTTGATGTGAGGCTAAATGCCACGCCAAAGCTACCAAAGATCGACATTGGCGTAAATTCAACCATCACAAAGGTCATCGCAAAGGTTAGAGCGAGCAAAGAGTGCGAATATGAGCAGCACTACGAAGATAAGCTCTTTGAGTACATCGCAAAGCAGCTGATGAAGGCTCAAATTTTAATAGGCATAAGGATCGGCAAGCTAAAAGAGGATCTAAAGCAAATCGCCTCGATCATCCACGTAAAAGGCGAGCTTGACAAGGACTATACGCTAAATTTAACACAAGGCATCAACCCGAAAAAGGCAATCGATGCTAAGATCATCTACTACTACAAAGATAAGCTTGATGATATAAAAGAAGAGGATAGGGTTGATTATGCCGACAGGGGCTTTGTCTTTGGCGTGGCAAAAGATGAAGTGATAATGGAGGAGAAAAAGTCACACGAGGGCGCAAATGGACGCGACGTAAGAGGCAAGCTCATAGAGGTTGCAAAACCAAAAGAAGAGAGCGAAAAAGAGATAAGCATAAGCGAAAATATCGAGCGTGTAGAAAATGACGAGAGTATAAAATACATCGCTAAAAAAGCAGGCTACGTGGTCGAGAAAAATGGCTCTTTTGATATCGAAGAGCGCATAGAGATAAATGAAGCAAATTTTAAAACAACTGGCTCTATCCAAGCAGGCACCGACACAAACGTCACTTTGGTGGTTCGTGAGACTGACACGATAAAAGACGCTATCGGCACTGGCATCATCGTGGAGGCTGATGAGATCGAAGTAAAGGGAAATGTCGGCGCAAATGCGATGGTTAAGGCAAACGATGTAAATATCGGCGGTCAAACTCACCAAAAGGCTAAAATTTACGCCAAACACGCCAAAATTTCTATCCACATCGGCAAGGTTGAGGCTGAAAATGTCGAGATAGATAGGCTAGAGGGCGGCACTGTCATAGCAAAAAGAGTGAAGATAAATAGCGTAGTTGGTGGCTCTATAACAGCTCAAAATATCCAGATAGACACGCTTGGCTCAAACTGCACCATCACAGCCTCACACCTAATCGACGTTAGATATCTAAAAGGCACTGATAATAAATTTATCATTGACGCTAGCAAGATGCCCGAGAGTGCGGAGGCTACGCAAGATCAGCTAAGCAAGATAGAGAGCACCAAGTCTGAGCTAGCTACACTTCTAAAAAATATAGAGAGCAAGAAAAATGTCATAAATGAGAACAAAGACTCGATATATACGATAAAAGCCAAGATCGAGGAGCTCTCAAAAGCAAAGGTGATACCGCCTGTTACATTTATGAAAAAACTAAAAGAGTATCAAGGGCTCGTTAACGAGTACAACACCTTGCTTAGAATTTTCAAAGAGAAAAAAGAGCTTTTGGCTGATCTAAAAGATGAGCTTGAGATCATGCAAAATGGCATTTTCTCGGCCAAAGTGATAAACAGAGGCACGTGGGTCGAGCTAAATGAGATAAGGTTTGTCATCGTCGATCCTCCGCAAAATGTCACCTACATCTCAAAACAAAATGAAACCGCTCACGTCATCACGCTTGATAAATTTGACAACGGCGGCGAGGTCGAATACAAGATCAAAAAGTCAAACAAACTTGAAGACTACGCGGATATAAATTTCATGGAACAAAAGGTTAAATGATGATAAAAGCAATCGAAGGCGTCGTTACAAAAAAAGAGCCTGCATTTGTGATACTTAAGACAAATAGCGGCGTAAGTTATGGAATTTTCATCTCGCTTTTTTGCTCAGCAAAACTTAGCAAAGGCGAAAAAACGGAGCTTGCTATAACGCAGATCATAAGAGAGGACGCAAATTTACTCTACGGATTTTTAGACGCAAACGAGCAAAAGATGTTTGAGATGCTCATCAAGCTAAATGGCATAGGGGCAAGTACAGCGATGGCGGTTTGCTCAAGCCTTAGCTCGCAGGCATTTACAAATGCCATAATAAGCGGCGACGCAGATACCTTTAAAAGCGTGCCAGGTATCGGACCAAAGACTGCTAGGCGGATAATAGCTGAGCTAAGCGATGCAAAACTTATAAGCGATGATAGCGTGCCAAGCTACCAAAATGAGGCACTTTTGGCACTTGAGGCGCTTGGCTTTAAGCGTGAAAAGATAGTGAAAATTTTGCCTGATTGTAAGAGTGAAAACACGAGCGATCTTATAAAAGAGGCACTTAAAAAATTAGGATAAGGATAAAAGATGAATTTAGGCGTGATATTTGGAGCAAAGAGTTTTGAGCATGAGATAAGCATAGTAAGTGCGATAGTTTTAAAAAACGTCCTAAAACAGGAGCTAAAATTTATTTTTTGCGATGCAAATAGGGACTTTTACCTGATCGAGCAAAAAGATATGAGGGCAAATTTCTTTAGCTCTGGCAAATACAAAAACTCAAAGAAACTATCTTTAGCAAAAGGTGGCTTTTACACGCATTCGCTTTTTGGCGCAAACAAAGTTGAGTGCGATGTCATTATAAATTTGATCCACGGCATGGACGGCGAAGATGGCAAGATAGCGGCACTTTTTGACTTTTACGGCGTAAAATACATAGGTCCAAGGCTTGAAGCAAGCGCGCTTAGCTATAACAAGGAGCTTACTAAATTTCTAGCGCAAAAGGCTGGCGTAAAGGCACTTGACTACGAGATGCTAACTCGCCAAAGTGAGCCAAAATTTCACTATCCTATTATATTAAAGCCAGCAAGACTAGGCAGCAGCATTGGCGTTAGCGTCGTGCATGATGATAGCGAGCTTGCTTACGCAAAAGACGTGGCGTTTGAGTTTGACAAAGATGTCCTAGTCGAGCCATTTATAAAAGGCGTCAAAGAGTATAACCTAGCAGGGTGTAGGATCGATGGAAAGATCAAATTTTCTATCGTCGAAGAGCCAAAAAAGAAAGAATTTCTTGACTACGAGCAAAAATATCTAAGTTTTTCAAATGAAAATAAGGTAAAAGAGGCGCAAATCTCTGAAGAGCTAAAGCAAAAGCTTAAATTTAACTTTTCTAAAATTTATGATTGTGGATTTGACGGAGCGATCATTAGATGCGACTTTTTCGTGATAGATGACGAGGTCTATCTAAACGAGATCAATCCAAACCCAGGAAGCCTTGCAAACTATCTATTTGAGGACTTTGAGAGCACGCTAAACGCCCTTGCTAACTCACTTCCAAAAGAGCGTGATATAAAGATTGATTATAAATTTATAAACTCGATCACTTCAGTAAAAGGTAGCGGCAAGCTATAAGCTATTTAGCGATATATAAAGTAGTTTGTGATATTTTACGTAAAATTTTACATAAAGAGTGAAGATGGTAACTTTTACAAAAGATGAAATTTATACGGCGACTGAAGTAGTTAGAAATTTTAGCTCAGTGCTTTCTCGTGTGGGAGCTAGCGAGCTAAAGCGCGCTGTCATCGTTAAAAACAATAAATTTGAAGCAGTCCTTTTAAATATGGAAGAGTACGAGCGCCTTTGCGAGGCTGTAAGCGTACTTGAGAGCATTTACGCGGCTAAAAAGAGAGAAAACGATGGCGAGTAGGGCAGTAAAATACGGCTCAGACGAGTACGAGATCAGCTACGAAGTAGTAAATCCAAAATGCAAAAAAACAGTGCTTTTCTTGCACGGCTGGGGTGCTAATAAAGAGATAATGAAAAAGGCGTTTGGCTCATATCTAAGTGACTTTTGCCACGTCTATATCGACATGCCAGGCTTTGGCAAGAGCTCCATTTTTAAGCCCTTAAAAACAAGCGACTACGCAAAAATCGTTGCAAATTTCTGCGACGAGCTACAAATAAAACCAGACATCATCGCAGGCCATAGCTTTGGCGGCAAGGTCGCAACTTTGCTTGCACCGCGAAATTTAGTACTTCTAAGCTCTGCTGGCATAGTTGTCAAAAAGCCATTTAGCGTGCGAGCAAAGATAGCGATATTTAAAATTTTAAAGATATTTGGCTTTGGTAAATTTTATAAACTTTTTGCTACAAAAGATGTGAGTGGTATGAGTAGAGTGATGTATGAAACCCTAAAAAACGTCGTTGATGAGGATTTTACAAAGCATTTTGCTGATTTTGGCGGCAGGGCTTTTATATTTTGGGGCGAAAATGACAAAACAACGCCCGTAACAAGCGGCGAAACGATACATAAACTCATAAAAAATAGCTCGTTTTTCCCACTTAGTGGTGATCACTTTTTCTTTTTGCTCCACGCTAAATTTATAAGTGATGAGATAGAAAAAGGGATAAATTTTGAGCCAAATGAAGCAAAAAATGTCATCTTAGATGACGAAGATAGCGGGATCGAGGAGATAAGATGAGTATATTTTTAAGTATAAGCACAGTTTTATTTATCTTTGCGATCGCTTTTTATGTGATCACTTGCTTTCAGTGGTTTTCATATAGGCCTGAGCGTGTGCTTTTTCACTTCACAAAGCCCGCTTGGCACGTCTTTTTCTTCATTGTGCCGTTGGTGTTATTTTACACGACTGGCAAGTGGTTTTTTATCTACTTTTACTTTGCACTTTTGCCAGCTCTTTATCTTTGGCATAAAAAACTTGATAAAAAGTTAGTTTTTACCGCTAGGATCAAGCACTTTTTTGCCATCCTTGCTTGCGCTATCATCTTAAACTACGCTTTAAATTTCATCATCCACAAGGCATTTTTGGCTCCTATGCCACTTTTTGTCTTGGTTGTGAGCCTATTTTTTAGTGAAATTTTAGAAAAGATCAAATTTCAAGGCTTTAAAAACAAGGCGCTTAAAAAACTTGGCGCAAACAAAGAGCTAAAGATCATCCTAATCACCGCAAGCTACGGTAAAACGAGTATAAAAAATTTCCTCTTTGAAATTTTAAAAGATAGCTTTGTCTGCTACAAAACGCCTCGTAGCGTAAATACAATGGCTGGCATCATCAAAGATATCAATGAAAATTTAAGTGAGCAAACGCAAATTTATATCGCTGAAGCAGGCGCTAGACTAAATGGCGACATCCTAGAGATCACTAAATTTCTAAATCCGCAAATCGTCATCGTAGGCGAGATCGGCGCGCAACACATTGAGTATTTTAAAACGCTTGATAATATCCGTGCGACAAAGCTTGAAGCACTTCAAAGCGAGCGTTTGCAAAGGGCATTTTTGCATAGCTCGACAAAAAAAGAGCCAAGCGAAAATGTAGAAATTTACGATCAAAATTTAAAAGATATAAACGCAAATTTAGATGGAATTTCATTTACGCTTGATGGCAAGAGTTACGCTTCGCCACTGCTTGGTAAATTTAACGCTACAAATTTAGCTGTCTGCATCAAGGTGGCAAGATATCTAAAAATGAGCGATGAGGCGATAAATGAGGCGCTAGCTAAGATAAAAAACGTCGAGCACCGCCTAAGCAAGATCGAGGCTGGCGGCAAGCTGATAATCGATGATAGCTTTAATGGAAATTTCTCAGGCATGAGCGCAAGCTATGAGCTTGTAAGCACCTATGCTGGCAGAAAAGTGCTGCTTACACCTGGTATCGTCGAGAGCGATGCGGAGCAAAATGCAAATTTAGCCAAGGTGATAAATGAAATTTTTGATCTTGTCATCATCACAAGCTCGCTAAATGCCCAAACTTTGCTAAAACATATCGTAAAGCCAAAGATCATCATCCTAAAGGACAAGAATAAAATGCAAGAAATTTTAGCCAAAAACACGCACGCTGGCGATCTTATACTATTTTCAAATGACGCACCGAGTTTTATATGAAAAAGATAGTTTTTTTAGCTCTAATCTTAAATTTGGTCTCTGGCTTTGACATCGATGACTATGACAGGGGCAACGAGGCTAGAAACGCTGGAGACTACGCAACTGCGTATGACATTTTTTTTGAAGGTTGCGAGCAAAAAGATGTGCTTTCATGCGAGGCTTTGGGCGATATGTTTGTAAATGAAGAGATAAACGAACAGATGGATAGTGACCTAAAAAAGCACTCAAATATCGAGCTTGGAGTGAGTTATTTTATGAAAAGTTGCGACCTTGGCTACCAAAATGCCTGTGATGACGTGATGAGCCTAAAGGACGATCTAAACATCACTCTTCCATCTGGCGTATACGAAAATGCCAAGGCTAGATATGATGAGCTTTTTGAAGAGTTTAAAGAGCAAGAGGCAAATAAGACGGTAGAGGACGAAGAGCCAGCTAAAAAGTAAATTTAATCTTGTGAGATTAAATTTAAACTAATTTTTTCGTGGCATAGAAATTGACCTATTTGCAATAAATTTAATCGATAAATTTACTTGAATGCTAGAGCAAAGCTGTTTTGCGTTGCGAACATCTACCCCAAATTTATCTTTGCTCTAACGATTAGTCAAACAAGCATAAATACGAAAATTTTACTGCTTTCTTTATGATAACTCGTCTATCGCCTTTGATATCTTTTCTAAATTTTGCTTTCTTACGCTCTTATCAGTGATAAAAAGATCGATGACCCACCAGATGATTATAATAATTTCAAAAATGTTGATAATCTTAGAATATGTTTTAGCCAAATCCGTTAAATATAGTATTTCTTCAGGGGTTATCCATTCGTCCACAGAAATTATTACCTTAGCAAACAAGAAAATAAAAACTATATATAAAATAAAAAGAGCAAGCTTTGCTAGACCAAGGGCAGTTTGTCCTATCATAAAGCGATTTACGCCAAGCGCACCAAAGATGAAGCTACCCACCCAAAAGACAATCGTAGGTGATTTTAAGTTAAGCTGTGGGATTTTTGAAACCAGATCATTTATTTTTGTTTCATCAAAAGAGTTGAGCTTGTCTTCTAATGTTTTTAGCTGAGCATGATTTTTTGGCAGCTTATCTTGTAACATTGCTATAACAGAACTTGCGTTCATTTTCTCTACTTTTTGTAAATTTTACTCATTCGCTAAGTCCTCAGCCACTTTAGCAGCAAGTTTTAGCTT
>CAUUIN010000029.1:0-20799 GCA_963545295.1 uncultured Campylobacter sp.
TTTGATAGCTTCATAAGTAAAATTTTAATAAAATCCCAAAATATCAACAAAAAGAGTCTTTATGGATGAGTTTTTAAAACAGGCTTGGCGTGCAAATAAAATTTATACAAACGTTGCTGCTAGCGTGCCATTTTACCCAGATCTGCTAGCTCTTCTTTTAGTTTGCGACGAGAGAAATTTAGATCAATTTATGGTGCTTGATGAGTTTAGAGCGGTGCTAAAAAGGCTTAAAATAGAGCTTGATATATTTAGCATACAAAGTGCGCAGCTTGCGACTCTTAAGGCACTAAATGAGGCCAAAATTTCAAGCGATGAGATAGTAAAATATCTAGAAATATTGCGCGACGAAAAGATCATAGATGAAGAGAAATTTACCTTTTTAGAAAAGATCATAAGCAAAAACAAAGGTGCTAATGAGGCTAAAATTTCTCACATAAAGCCAAAAGATCACTTTCATAAAAACCTAGACTTTTTAAATGAGATAAACGAAAAAGCCAGCTTTCTTGATAACGATAAAACCTTTTTGGAAGCGCTTGCGGCGGCTAAAAAAAGATCAAATGAAACACTTTTTAACATAGCTACAAGTGGCGTCATAAACTCTGGCAAATCAACCCTTTTAAACGCTCTTTTAAATAAATCCGTCCTTGGCGCTTCAAACGTGCCAGAAACGATAAATTTAACCATTTTAAAATACTCCAAAGATAGCTTTGCAAGGGTAAATTTTTACACCTCAGATGAGCTTGCAGCACTTGGCATATCAAGTGAAAATTTACCAAGCAAAAGCGTAGATATCGGCATAGACGAGATAAAAAACTACACATCTTCAAGCTCAAAAACAGCAAATCTTGTAAAAAGCGTCGAGCTTTATGACGACTTGGAGCTTTTAAAGGACAACGTCTGCATCATAGACACGCCAGGTATCGATGACGCCGTCGTTTTAAGAGAGCAGATCACTACAAATTTTATGAGAGAGTGCGACCTTTTGGCTCACCTCATGAACGCCTCACAAAGCGCCACACAAAAGGACGCGCTATTTTTAAAAAAATGCCTCGAAAACTCGCACATAGTTAGAGTCGCGATCGTGCTAACTCACGCTGATGAGCTAAGTGCTAAAGAGCTAAACGAGACGCTTAGCTACACTAAAAAAGCGATCAGCGAGCAGATAAATGGCGCTTGGATTGATTATTTTGCGCTAAGTGCAAAAAGCTACCTAGAAGGTGCTGCAAATAGCGGCGTGGAGGAGTTTAAAGACTATCTTTACGAGGTGCTTTTTGGTAAAGATTCTAAAAAATCAGCCCTTATTTTAAGCTCATATCAAAAGGAGCTAAAAAATATCCTAAATAACAAGCTTGAAACTACTAAGGCTGAAATTTTGTCGCTCAAAGCTTATGAAGTGGAGCTTAAAAAGCTTCAAAATGAGCAGGCAAACGTTAAAAACACACTTAGTGAAAATTTCTATAAACTTGAAAGCCTAACTCAAAACGAGCTTGCAAAGCTTGAAAGCAACAACACCAAAAACATCTATAAAATGGGGCTTGAGACGCTTTTGCAAAATTTAAACGAGAAGATAAAAAATGATATAAATTACTGCAAAAGCAAAAAGCAAAGCTTAAATTTAGAGCGCCTAGAGCAAATAGCAAAAACGACGCTTCGTGACGGTGTGATGGCGCTTATGAGAGAGGCTAGAAATGAAACTTTGGTGCAAACAAAGGCTTGCGAGCAAAATATCGCTTTAAATTTTGATGATTATGTGATGAGTAAAGATGAGGTTTTTAACATCAATGACTTTTTAGAGCAAATGGGCGTAAAGCTTGAATTTAAGGAGCTTTTAGCTGCATTTAGAGCTAAAATTTCAAGTGACGCAAGCGAAGCACTTTTGGGCTTAAAAGAGGGCTTGCTAAAAAATAAAAACATCTCGCATTTTTGTGAAATTTTAACTAACCACGAAAAAAATCGCCTTTCAAATCTCATAAAAACCTATGAAACTACTCAAAAAAACACGCTTAATAAGAGGCTAAAAGAGCTAGATCATGAGCTTGAAAAGCTTAGCTCGCAAAATCAAAACTCACTTTTAAAACTAAAAGAGCAAAATGCCTTGCAAGATAAAATTTGCTCGCTTTTAGGGGAGCTAGAAAATGTTTAACGAGTTTATAAATGCCTATAAGGCGAGATATTTTAAGGTTTTTACAAGCGACTTTAAAGGCGAGCTAGCAAGGCTGGTAAATGAGCTAAATGACCCAAGCCTGCACGCAAGCGATGAGATAAAAGAGAGCCTAAATTTACTAATCGACACGCTAAATGAACCGCCTCTCATCGCTGTTATAGGACAATTTTCAAGTGGCAAATCGACATTTTTAAACGCACTTCTTGGCTCAAACGTGCTGCCATCAGGCCTAACGCCAGTAACTGCCAAGGCTGTGCGGCTAAAATTTGCAAAAATTCCACTTCTTAGCGTGAAATTTACAAATGGTAGCGAGAGCCTGCTAGCTAGCAGCGAGCTTGGCGAGCTAAACGCCATGAGCGAGCAGATAAAGAGCATGACGCTTTATGCGCCAAGTGAAATTTTAAAAGAGATAAATTTCATCGATACGCCTGGGCTAAACTCGCTAAGAGATGCCGACACGAAAGAGACCAAAAATACGCTAAAAAAGGTCTGTGGCGCGATCTGGCTAAGCTTAGCAAACAACGCAGCAAAGGCTAGTGAGCTTGAAAGCGTAGAAGAAATTTTAAAGACAAACGATCTAAAGGCGCTTTGCTTCATCAACCAAAAGGACAAGCTTAGTAAGGACGAGCTTGAAAGTTTGCTAAAGCACGCTAGGCAAACTTACGGCGAGCTTTTTGAAGATATCATCGCCATCTCGTCAAAGCAGGCACTCCTTGGCATCACAAATGGCGATGAGAGCTTGCTTGAGGAGTCAAATTTCGCTGGGGCGTTAAGCGCGGTAAAAGAGGCGTTTTTAAACACGAACTTTAAAGAAAATTTCATAAAGGCAAGGGCTAAAAAGATAGTAAATTTTTTAATTAGCGAGCAAGAAAACCGCCTTAAAGTTTATAACGCAGCTGGTGAAATTTTAGATAAATTTAATGCCACGCTTGATGAGAAACTAGAAGCTATAAAAGAGGAGTTTAAGCCTAAAATCGCCCTGCGATATAGCGATATGAGCGAGGCTATAAAACTTGCAAGCGATGAAGTTTTTAAGCTTCTTAAGCCATTTTCTAGGACAAAATTTAACCCAGCAAAGACGCTTTTAAACAAAGAAATTTATAAGCGTGAAAATTTTGAGATGATAAGCCTTGACACGGATGAGGTCTTTTCAAAGCTCATCTACGAGGATGTCATATTTTCTAAATTTTTTAAACGCTATAAAAGAGATCTAAAAGAGCTTGAAAATGAGATAATATCGGCTTTTGATGGGCTTTATAAAAGCTTAGAAGATGAGCTTTTCGTTTACAAATCTCGCTACGAGAGCTTTAATCCATTTGATGAGTTTGCCTCAAATTACGAGACAAAATCCATAAATACCTACGCTGGCAGGACCTATGAGAATTTCTTAAGAGAGTATGAAAATGCCAAATTTAAGGCGACGCAAAAGATATCGCTCTTTTTTGAAAAGCTTGATGTAAAGGTCGCATCAAACTATGAAAATGCGCTTAAGCTTGCGGTTTATTTTCTAAAGCAAAAGATCGAAAACTCGCTAAATTCGCACCTGCAAATGGGCACGCCACTTTACATCCCAAGCGCAAAAGAGGTTTTTGAGCGGATGCTAAATGCCTTTAGCCTTTATGAATTTGACGATCTTATGTGCTCAAACAACTCGTTTTTAAATAAAACTTTGCTTGATATAAAGACCGAATTTAATGAAATTTACGCCCAAAAAATAGCGATGCTTGGGCACCTAAAAGCAAAGCCAAAAGAGCAAATTTCAAAGCTAGAAAAACTGCGTGAAAACTCGGTTATATTAAAAAGCTAACTACTAAATCAAGTAAATTTTAAAATTTCATGAACGAGTAATTTCGGCTCTAAAATTTGAGCTAAGCAATAAGCGAAGCCAAATTTTAGTAGCCAACTCTTGCGAGTGAATGGAATTTTAAAATTTAAAAAAGCTCAATTAAATTTTTAATTTTCCTACTCTACCCTGCCTCTTGCCAAAACAGGCACTTTCTCGCAGACCTCATCGCCGCTTACAAGATAGACGTAGTCGTACAAATTTACCACCGGACAGATGTGATTTGGATAGATGCGCACAAGATCGCCCACGCGCACGCTGTTAGCAAATTTCTCGTTTAAGATGATCGCATGCTCGTCAAATAGGCTATCTATCCACACCTCATGCCCTGCGATGAGCCCCATGCCAGGCGTCATGCAAAAGCCTTCATTGCGTCTCTCTTTAGTTAGCGCCTTCGCCCCAGCATCAAGGATCGTGCGGGTCGCAGTCGGCCTTGAGATCACGGTGCTAAGCACGCTAGCAGCGTTCATATCAAAGCTACCATAAGCATTTGCCTGCGACGCATCCATAAATATATATGTGCCAGGTCGAAGCTCGGTGACGCCACTTGGTATCTTAAAGCCATTTATGAGTGATGGCGTAGAGCCGATGCTCACGGTAAAATTTTCATATCCAAACTCTCGCGCGATATCAGCAAATTTTAGCGTTCTCTTGGTTGCTACTTTAAAAATTTGCTCACACTCGCGCTTATCTTTTGCTTTATACGAGTGGCCGTCGTGTGAAAAGACGCCACAAAATTTCACGTTTTTACACTCACCAAAAGCACTCATCAAAGCTCTAAAATCGCCCTCTTCTATAACCCCCGAGCGGTTTTCGCCAACTTCTATCTCCACAAGTAGCCTAGCCATCTCGCCAGCCTCGCCAAACACCTCATTAATGAGCCTTAAAACACCCACGCTATCGATGCCAAAGCTCACTTTCACACCTGCTTTTTGCAGGGCGATGATGCGAGCAAATTTCTGCCTTGTGACGATCTCATTTGCGATGAAAATGTCGCTTAGCCCCTCTTTTGCCATCACTTCAGCCTCGCCCACCTTTGCCACCGTGACACCCTTTGCACCGCACTCTAATTGCAGCTTTGCAAAGTATGGCATCTTGTGCGTTTTAGTATGTGGTCTTAAGCTTACGTTAAATTTATCAGCATATTTTTGCATTTTTTCTAAGTTTTTTAGCACTATCCCCTTGTCTATGAGCAGCGCTGGAGTATCTATATCAGTGATTTTCATGAGCTATCCTTTTATTTTTCTTAGATTTTAACTCTAATTATTTAAAAAGGATAGCTTTTTGCACTTTAAATTTTCAAAGTGTTACTTTTAGGCCTTTCTTGCGCCGATCTTTGGTGCGTCAAAGGCTTTTACGCGTTTTGGCGTGCCCTTAAATTTCTCGACCTCAACAAGGCTCGTGTGAGCGGTGTTGCTCTGGCTCATCTTGCTTGATGGCACGTCTTTTGTGAGCACGTTTAAATTTCCGTGCAAGCAAAGGCTCTTTTCGCCTGGCGTCTCAGGGTCGTACCAAGCACCCTCGCTTACTATCACGACATTTTGTGGCACATCATCGGTCACAAATGCGCCGCACAAAATTTCGCCCCTGTCGTTGTAAATTTTCACCACGTCGCCCATTTTTATCCCTCTAGCCTCGGCTGTTTTTGGATTTATAAGCACTGGCTCACGGCCTGCGATCTCGTTAAAATGGCGAAGCATAGAGTTATTTAGCTGTGAGTGAAGTCTAAATTTAGAGTGCGCGCCGCTGATGGCGATAGGGTATTTTTTATTTTTTGCGCCTAGCCACTCAAACGGCTCAAGCCACGTCGCATGCGGTGGGCAGTCATCGTAGCCAAAGCCAGCAACCGTTTCAGAGTAAATTTCTATCTTGCCAGATGACGTTTTTAGCGGATTTGCCGCTGGGTCGTCACGGAATTTCTTGTAGTTTGTGAAGTAGCGTTTTTTCTCATCAACCTTGTCAAATCTAAAATATCCCTTTTCCCAAAACTCATCAAAGCTTGGCATGCTCTCATAGCCAAGCCCAGCAGCTTTTTTAACGGCATCTTCGTAAATTTCTTTAACCCACTCTAGCTCGCTTTTACCCTCGCTAAATGCCTCTTCTCTGCCCCACTCTTTGGCAATGAGCCTTGCGATCTCGAAGTCACTCTTGCTCTCACCAAATGGCGCGACAAGCGGCTTAATAGCAAAGAGATATTCGCTAGTTGAATTTGCCATCTCGATGTCCGTTCGCTCGCACTCAAGCGCGGCTGGCAGAACGATGTCGCTAAATTTGGCAGTGCTTGTCCAAAATGGCTCGCAAGTGATGATCGCGCTAACTTTTTGCATAGCTTTTATCGCTCTATTAGTCTCTGGGTGCCTTGTAAATGTCGAGCCGTTGGCGTTAAACATCACTCTGATCTTTGGCAGCTTGTAGCTCTTGCCATTTCTTGTTATCTCTTTGCCAGGGCTTAAAAGCGCATCTATGAGCCTTGAGTTTGGCAGATCGTAGCCCTTAGTCTTTGGCACAAGGCCACTGTCGATAAATCTTTGAGGCACCTTTGTCTCAAAAGCTGCTAGTTTAGGCGCTATGAAGCTCTCGTCGGCATTTTTGTGCATGCCGTCATTTGTAACAAAGCCACAACCCTCTTTACCGATGTGTCCGAGCATCGCATTTAGCGTCACTAGCGCCCAGTACGCCATCTCGCCGTGATCTTGTCTTTGTATGGCATAGCCACTAACGATAACTGAGTCGTTTTTGGCTATATCCTCGCAAAACGCCGCTAGCTCTTGCTCGCTCACGCCACAAATTTTGCTTGCCCAAGCTAGGTTTTTATTGACCCCATCTTTTGTGCCAAGCATATACTCTTTAAATTTATCAAAGCCAACTGTGTATTTTTCTATAAATTCTTTGCTGTAAAGTCCCTTTTCAAAAAGGTAGTTGCACATACCTATCATCATCGCAGTATCGGTGCAAGGCACGACTTCAAGGTACTTTGCGCCAAAATATCTTGCGCTTTCGTTGTGATAAACGTCTACGCTATAAATTTTCATCTCGCCGCTCTCGCCTTTTTTTCTGATCTCGTCGTAGTATTTATATGAGTTGTGAAGTGGCACGCCGATAGCTATCTTGTTTGAAACGACTGGGTTTGTTCCCCAAAATACGATCGTTTTGGCATTTTTTAAGATAGCCTCCCACTTTGTTGGCGCAAGCGTTGGGTCGATCGAGCCTGTGATGTGTGGCATGATGACAGTCGCTGCGCCGTATGAGTAGCCACCAAGCTCATTTACATATCCGCCAAGTACGTTAAGTAGCCTCTTTGCGGTCTTTTGGCTGTGGCCTACTTTGCCAAGGCTACCCCACTGATAAACCTGTCCGTATATCGCTTCAGGGCCGTATTTGTCGAAATTTTCTTTTAAAATTTTCGCACTTAGCTTTATCGCCTCGTCCCAGCTCACACGCACAAATTCCTCTTTACCACGTAGCTCTGGCTTTGGGTTGTTTGGGTCAGCCAAAAAGCTCTTTCTAACAAATGGGAATTTGACCCTGCTTTCGTTTTGGATATGATCAAAAAGTGCGTTGTTTAGCTCATTTGGGCACGCATCTCCCTCAAATGGCTCAGTCTCTACAACGCGTCCTGCGATAGTTTTTACATAAAATGGGCCAAATTTGTTCGCACATAGGCCACTTTGCTTGTCAAAAAGCGCCTGAGCCGCTCCGTCAAGCTCTTTTGCTTGAAGACTTGCTGCACTTAAGGCACCTAGCTTTAAAAAGTCTCGTCTTTTCATTTTTTCTCCGATTTTGGTTAAATTTATTATTTTTGGTTGGTTTTAGAAGTTATAAATTTAGTATTTTGTATCATCTCGTCATGAAAAAGCCTTGTAATGTAATACGCAAACTTGCGTCTTGTGTTGTGTAATTGTAGCCAAAAAATATTAAAGGATAGGAAAATGGTAGGATTTTATGTAAATTTAAAGTTAAAAGCTGGCTTTGAGGCGAAATTTGAAGAAATTTTAAAAGAGATCGTGCCAGCTTCAAGAAAAGACAAAGGCTGCATAAGCTACGAGTGCGGTAAAGTAGATGGCACGCAGCGTGAGTACTGCTTTATGGAGAGCTGGGAAAATTTGCAAAGCCAAAAAGAGCATATGAAGAGCGCTCACATGGTGAAAAATGCGGCTGCACTGGAGGCTTGCAAAGAGAGCCAAGAGGTGAAAATAATAAATTTTGTTGAAGCAAAGGAATAATATTTGCTTAAAAAAGGGCAAAATTTAGAAAAATGAGCGAAGAAAAGATGCTTGAGATGATAAATGCGACTGCCGATGTTATTTTTATGGCCGTGCTTAGAGGGCGTGTGAGCTTTGAGGCCTGCAAAAAGGATAAGGAATTTATCGACGCTTTAAGAGAAGAGCTACTTAGCAAAAACCCAAACAAGCTCAAAGTCGCGCAAGATTCGCATCAGATGATCGCCATTTTTGAAAAATATCGCAATAAAAAATAATCCAACTTAAAAATTTAAATTTATTTGCCGATATAGTGTTAAAAGGATTTGACATGATAACTGCTCTAAATGGATTTAATCAAAGCTTTAGCTATCAAGATACTTTTAATAAGCAGCCAACGACTATCGCAAATTTAGGCAAAGTAAAAATTTCTCCCAATGCCCTAGACATCAAGCATCTATCGCTTTCTGGCTACTCGTCAAATGATAAAATTTCTATCTGGGGCAAGATAAATGGCCTTGATAGCAAGATGGGTAAAGATGAAGTCGCTAGCCTTAAAAATTTCGTTGATAGCACGAAGCTTTGGAGGTTAAATTCTATCCTCACTAGCGAGAAAAATGGCTTTAGCGTAGATGAGTTTAACAAAACCTACAAAATATCTACTAACGTCACCAATACTCTTGACGCTCTAATCAATCACGATAATGGCGTGCTTTATCTAAGCCGTGAAGCTAGAAATTTGCTGGACTCTGATCTAAGCACTGACGAGTTTAAAGACAAATGGCTCGAATTTACCGCCGAAAAGATACTTGGCGAGCATGCAAATGTGAAAATTTCTTTTAAAGACGGGGCTCTTTCTTACGAACAAACATCGGCTAAGAAACGCATAGAAATCCTAGGTCAAGCAATGCCACAGCGTGTAAGCTACGCTGATAAAAACAGCAAAGATGAGTTTTTGAAATTTTTAAAAACAAGTTATGAAAATGGCAAAAGTATCGCTGATGTGCTACAAAATATCGCCCTTACGCCAGTTAGAGAAGATGGCGATGAAGATATAGAAAAAGAGAAATTTAAACCTATGCAAGTTACCAAAAAGAGCGTGACCTACAGCAATAAAGATATAAAACGCGAATTTTTTGAGGAATTTATCAGGCGTGAGGTCGAAAACGGCGCAAGTTTTGATGATCTAGTGCAAAAGCTAAACAAGCTAAAGCCAAAGGATATACTAGCTTAGCTTTAGGGTTTAAATTTTAGGTTTGGGCTAGCTCTAAAATTTCTACTCAGACTTAAATTTAAAGGGCTAGCTTGGCGCGCTAAATTTTATTTAGGCTTAAATTTAAAGAACCATTTTGACTTCTTAAATTTCTGATTGAGTTTAAATTTAAAAAGCCTGCCTAGCCCAAAAATTCTACTTTGGATTGTTTATACTTATCACCATATTTCTCTCGTCAAGATATAGTCTAGCAGCCTCTTTGATATCGTCGTTTGTGACGCTATCCACGGCTTTTATATACTCATCAGCCGTGTAAAGTGGCGCGCCGTAAATTTTGTTTGCGATGATAGCTTTTTGCCAAAATTCAGGCTTTTCTTGCTCTTTTTTGATAGAAATTTTACTCTGCGCCTTAAAATCCTCCAAGTGTTTTGACGAGAGTGCACCCTCTTTTTTGATACGGGCGATCAGCTCTTTTATCTCAGCTATGATCTTGTCCGTGTTTGCAGGATCGCAGGTAAAGCCGATCACCGCTTTTGAGTGCTCATATGGATAGCGCGAGAGCTTCATAGCTAGGCTAAAGCCGTATGTCTGCCCCTTCTCCTCTCTGATCTGCTCGCGAAGTGCGGTTTTTAAAACCGAGCTTAGCGCCTTTATCTTTATAGCCTCCTCAAAGCTATATTTTGTATCAAAATTTACGATATCCACGCTCACATCGCTTTTTTTTGAGGTTTGATACTCTCTTTTAAAGGTATGCTGCCCCTTGATACTTCGCACGCCATCATCTTTAAATTTCTCCTCGCCACCCTTTGCTGGCAGTGTGGCGATATACTTCTCAACTAGCGGCAAAAGCGCCGCCTCATCGGTGTCGCCAACGATGACAAATATATACGAGGCAGCATTTGTAAATTTATCATGCACGATCTTTGTAAGCTCTTTTAGCTCCAAAGCGTCGATATCAGCCATCTCAAGCGGTGCGACACGTTTATTGTTTTCGTAAAAAAACTTGCTAAATTCGGTGCTAAATTTATATTCAGGCAAATTTTGCTCTTTAGCAAGATTGTCTTTAGCTCTTTGTTTGATACGCTCAAGTACGTGTGCATCGGCTCTTGGGGAGTTAAATTCTAAATTTATAACTGCCATTAGCGAGTCAAGATCACCAGTGCTTGATGAGCCGTAAAAGCCCTGTGTAAGCGCCTCTATGCTCTTTTCGTAGCTTACGATCTTATCGTTTAGTACCTTTGAAAGCTCGTAGTTATTAAATTTACCAACGCCACTTTCATTTGTGAGCGCAACCGCAAAGCCGCCAAGCTTAGGATCGGCTAGGTCTGAAGTGCCGCCCTTGCTAATGGCTGCAAACAAGATGCTATCTTTTTTAGTAGCTAGTGGCTTAAAGATGACAAGCGAGCCATTTGGCATCTTATAAGTGTAAATTCCATGCTTTTCATCAAAGCTTTTTGAGACAATTTTTTTGGGCGCTAGATCCTCGTTGCCAAGGCTTTTGTCCCTGTTTTGGCTGATCAAATTTGTATCATAAGGCACAGCCTCATTTAAAAGCTTTAAAAACTCCTCTTTGCTAAGTTTAAAACCATCTTTGCTAAAGACCCTCACGCGCTCATCAGGGATGGCTAAAATTTGCCTAAACCTAGCATTAACATCATCTAGTGTGATCTGCGACAAAAGCTTTAAACTAAGGTCTCTGCTCTCTTCATCGCTAAGCACGAAGCCGCCATTTTCTATCATATTTAAAATTTCACTAGCATACGAGCTTGATTTTTTGCTCTTTGAGCGCTTAAATTTAGCATTTGTGTTTGCGACGTAGGCCTTTTTCATATCCTCAAAGTCCTCTTTGTTAAAGCCAAATTTCTCCACGCCCTTTATGACGCCTAGCATATCTTTTAGGCTTGCGTTAAAGTCACCACCAAGCACGTTTGTGTCAAAGCTATAAACCTTTTGCTTTGCCTGAAGCACCTGCACAGAAAAGTCCGTTTTTAAATTTGACGAGTTGCTCGCATTTTTCTGCTCATAAAGCACATCTAAAAGGCTTGAGATGAAGCTATCCTCTAAATTTCTCTTAGCATCACTCTCGTTTAGCTGTGGCTCATATTTTGTAAAAAAGCTAAGTCTGATCGCTTCCGTACCAGTCTCGTTTGCGTCGTAGTTAAAGATATTTAGCCCATCTTTAAAGGCGATATCTTTGGCTGGTTGAACGTAGTTGTTTGTGTTTTTGGCGCCAGAAAAGCTTTTTTGGACTAAATTTTTGATCTCATTTTTATCAAAGTCGCCAACTGCTACAAAGCTCATAAATCTTGGCTGATAAAGTCTCTCGTAAAACTCCTGAAGCTGCGGCACACTCACGCTTTTGATCACATTCATATCGCCAATTGGTGATCTATCATAATAAATAGAACCACCAAAAAGCTCCTTTGTCTGCGCTTTGTAGAGCCTATATGCTGGCGTGTTTCGCTGGCGCTCCTCCTCCATGACGACACCACGCTCCTTATCAAGCTCGCCCGCATCGATCTTCACGCCATCGACCCAGTTTGAAAAGACCTTAAAAACGTCCTTTAAATTTTTCTCATTTACATTTATGCTTAGCGTGTAGCTCGTCTGATCATAGCTAGTTTGCGCGTTTAGATCAGCGCCAAATTTGACCCCAAGGCTCTCAAGCTGCTTTATTAGCTCATTTTTGCTAAAGTCACGGCTGCCGTTAAAAGCCATATGCTCTAGTAAGTGCGCAAGCCCCTGCTCGCCGTCTCTCTCATCGGTCGAGCCTACATTTATCACTAGGTAAAAAATGGCCGTTTTTTGTGGAAATTTATTCTCTTTTATATAGTATTTAAGCCCATTTTCAAGCTCGCCACTTAGCATATCTTTGTCATTTTGCAAGGCATTTAGGCTAAGTGCTAGGCACAAAAACAGCAAAAATTTTCTCATAGTTTGTCCTTACTAAATATAAGCGTCGCTATAAAGCCGTAGATGCCAAAGACTGCCACAAAAATAGCGCAAAGTGGGTCTTTTTTTTTGACAAATACAAAGGTTATAAAAGCTAAAAATAGCGAAAGTGCAAGAGCTTTTATCGAAAAATCGCTAAATTTAAAGTTAAAAAAGTAATTCTCTTGCGTGATTTTTAACTCAAATGGCAATACAAACTGCTTTAGATACCTCTTTGAAAGTGGCGGCTCTAGCTTTGTATGATTTTGCGCGATCAGCTTGTAGTCTTGATCCATTACATATGTTGAAATTTGATCCTTTGAAGTAAGCGTCAAGATCTTATGTAAGGGATTTATAGCCAGGCTCACATTTGTCTTTTTATAGTCAAATGGCGTGCTTGGTAAGCTTATAAATTTATAGTCATAACCGATTAGTCCTATGCTATCTTTTGCCACCACAAGTGCATAAAACTCACGCCTTTGATTTTCGCTAACTACTATATTTAGCACATCTTTCACCGCTATGTTTGTATCTTTTATACTAAAGTTTTTGCCGTCAAATTTAAGATGATAAATTTCATCCTTGCTATCAAGCAAAAATGCCCCTTCGTCGAATGCCTTGAGTGGAGTTGGGTTAGTGAAAAATTTTATAGCCGGAAAGGTAAATTTTTGCTCTTTTAGCTTTAAATTTAGCTCATCTGTTAGCTCTAAATTTGGCACATTTTTAGCTGGGTCTATAACCTCAACCAAATTAGTATTAAAGGCTATTAAAAACTGTGCAAAAGCTGGCTTCGCATACTTTTCATCATCGTACATAAAAGGGAAAATTTTTACCGGTTTGAATAAATTTGAGATATATTTTGCACTAATTGACTGCGAGTTTTTCATAATAAGCGTTGTATTTTTCTCATAAATTTCTAGCTCTTTTGGAAATTTGTTGTTTTTAATGAGCGCACCGTAGTATGAAAATGGCTGATTTTGCATAAAAGTATCTTCGCTGATCTCTTTGCCATTTTCAAGATAAAATTTATTTTCACCACTTAGTTTGTTTGTCTTTTGGATCATAAATTCATTCGTAAGTGTTGAAAATTTAACTCTTGTGACATTTTGATCAAGCGGAAGTGCAAGGTCGATAAAACTTGGCAAAAAGTAACCAAGCATTAGTGCAAAAATGCTCATTATAAAAAAATTTAGCGCTTTCATTTTATATATCCTTGCTTATATGATCTTAGGCAAAGCACCAATGAACTCACACTATAGGCTATGAAAATAGCCGTGAAAATATAGAATTTATCGTTCAAATAAAAATAGCTCGTGTAGCCAATATCTGGATTTATCTTAAAATAAATTTCTAGTGAGCCGAGTAAAAATAGAGAATTTGCAACGATCTTTACCAAATTTGGCTCTAAAACCATGCTTTGTATAAGAAAAAAAACCCCAACACCAAAAGCAAACGAATAGATGATCGTGCTAAGTATCGCCCAAGCTATCTCATCGGCGAAATTTAGCTTAAAAATGGCTATACAGGCTATAAATTCCACCAAAAAGACAAAGGCTATAAAGGCTAGTGGCACACCGACAATCGTTAGAATATTTTTAACGTAGCTATGCGGATAGTGAAACTGCAGCCTAATCCTGGCAAATCTCCTCTCATAAAGCATACTAAGTAGCCCTATGACGCCACAAAAGATCAAATTTATCTCATCAAGGTGATTTAGTGTAAAACTCTTGTTATAAACCACTTGTAGCCAGTACATCATCTCACCAAACCTAGCACTTCCGCGTGAAATTTCGCTAACGCACCAGACCATGGCAAAGATAGCACAGAGCAAAAATGCGTAAAAAGCAAATTTAAATTTCTTAAACTCTTTTAATATGATATATCTCATTAGTATCTCCCCACCAGCCCTAAAAATGCCTCTTCAAAGTCAAGATTTAGCTCTTTTGCTTCAGGGATTTTCTCCTTAAAAAAGCCAAAAATTTGCGTTTCGTCTTTTAAAGATATGCTTGTTTCGATATTTGAAATTTTACTGATCTGAGCGCCCTTTGGTAGCGAGTAGCCTTTAAAATTTGCTCTAAAATCGCTAAGACTAGCGCAGTATGGCTCCTTATCTTTTCGTAAAACGATGATATCATCTATCAAATACACCAGGTCGCTTACGATGTGCGAGGTTAAAAGAACTGACTTTTTGCCACTTTTTATAAAGTCCGCCAGATACTCAACAAAGAGTTTTCTATAGCCAGTATCAAGTCCGATAGAGTAGTCATCTAAGATAAGTAGCTCAGGATCTTGGGCAAAGATAAGCCCCAAAACCACCTGCGAGCGCTGTCCACACGAGAGCGTGCTGATCTTTTGATCTAGGCTCACATCCATCTTTGAAATAAGATCATAGTAGAGCTCTCTTTTCCACCTTTTGCCATAGTGCGCGGCGTGCAATCTCTCGATCTCTTTTATGCTTAGATAGTCGTAGCAAACATGCCCCTCGTAAAGCAGACCGATCTTTGCTTTTAGATCACTGCTTAGATTGTTTGCCTCTTGAGAGTAAATTTTACAACTACCGCCTTGTGGACGTAAAAAGCCCATTAAAATGTTTATAGTCGTACTTTTTCCAACACCATTTTTACCAAGTAGTCCGACAACCTTGCCCTCACCAACACTAAAATTTAAATTTTCATATATCTTTTTGCTCCCATAATAATGGGTTAAATTTTCACACTTTATAACGTCCAATCTCTCTCCTATTTTGCCTCATTTATATCAAAAATGACGGCAAATTTTATATCCATGCCAACAGCCTCTTTTGGAAAGTCTTTACAAGCACTTTTTATGATCTTTAGCGAATGTGCATCAAGAAAGCTATGACCTGAGCTTCTTACCACCTCTAGAGTTTGAAATTTACATTCATCTTTTAGTAAAAAACGAACTACCGCTCGACCTTCCATACCACTACTTACTGCTCTTTTTGGATAGGTTTTGTGTTTTAGTATCTGAGCGTAAATTTCACCCAAAAGGCTCTTTACCCTAGCTCTCTCCTGAGCATTTGACTCGCCACTTTGCGACGCTCCACCTTGTTTTACACTCTCGTTGTTTGCCACGCTTTGGCTAGTTGGCACTGAGGCTGGAGTAGCTAAATTTACTGAAGCTGGCAGAATATCTGTCTTTGTGATAGTTTCTGTGACAGGCTTTATTGGCTCCTCTTTTGGTAAAGGCTTAGGGTTTGTTACATTTTTTGCAAGCGGCTTTGGCTTTGTAACTATCTTTTTTATCTCCTTTTTTGGCTGCTCTTTTGGCTTTTCTTGCTTTGGCTCTTCCACTTTTGGCTGTGGCGCCACCTCCTCGATAACTGGGACTTCCAAAATTTTCTCGCTTTGATTTTGTGTAGCCTGCATCTCCTCACTGCTATTATTTGTAGAAATTTGACTTAGCTGTATAGCAAAGCTTTTTGCAGATTCGCTTCTTTCTGCAAAGAGAATGCTTTTATCAAAGTGTGTATAAATGAGCATAAATGCCGCGAAATGCACACTTGCAGAGACAAAAAATGAAAATAAATTTGTATATCTAATCTTCTGTGCTTCACTCATGTTATCACCACTTTAGTCCAGCCTCCAACCAGAACTGTCGTCCAAGCTCGTATGTGACTTTGTTTGAGCTGGTGCTTGTTGGAGCTGACTTTTTCTGTTTGTTTAGGATATTTGTAACGTCTAAATTTACAAACATGCTCATATCCTTGCCGATCTTTTGATCGTAACCTATTCTGCCGTCCCAGCTAAATCTCTTGCCAAGATTGATATTTTCATAATTATCATATTTTGTGCCAGCTATTGTTACCGTACCATTTTTTGCTATGACATCCCTAGCGCCTTTATATGTAAAGAAATTTGATACGGTTAAATTTAGCTGTGGTATCCTTGAAACGGCTGTAAGCGTCACAGTCCAAGGATCAGAAAAGTCCTCAGCTGGTAGCTCGTAGTATCTTATGAGCTTGCCTTTATACATAACCATTTTGCTGTCATTTATGATGTCACTACTAATAGCTGTTGTAGAGCGGTTATTATTTGTCTTTGTCTCAAAGTGATCATAAGAGAGCTCAAATGTGTGAGATGTGCCATAAATTTTAAAAGGATCATTATTTTTTACACCTATTCTAAATGTCTTTGTATCGCTTCTACCATCATTCGTATATGTGTAGCAGCTACTTGAATAGCCAGCAGCGGTGTTACAAACACCTTGCATATTTCTAGCGCTAGTTCTTATGATCTGATCTCTGCCTTTTCTATTTATGTATTTAAAGTTAAAATTTAACCCAGCTAAATTTTGACTAAGTCCATAGGTCGTCTCATCATCATAAGGCATATCAAGTTCGTTAAATTTAGTATCGCTTTTGCCTTCTCCGTTTGAGACAAAATTTGTACTATAAGTAGCATTATTTCGCCTTGAATATTTAACCAGATTATTTCTACCATCTCTTAGTCTATAATCAAAGATATTTCTGCCATAGTATCTGTTTCTACCAAAGCTAAGGACCGTATCTCCATCCCCAAAGAGATCGTAGCTCGAGCTAAATCTTGGTGCAACGGTAGTTTTGTTCATATAGTCATTTTTATCTATCCTTACACCTGGTCTTATGGTTAAATTTTTTATCTTTATAGAGTCTTCAAGATACCAAGCCATTGATGTAGTTTTTAGATCTACTTTTCCTGGGCCATATGTTTGAAGATAGGTTAGATACTGACCTTTACCTCCAAAGGAGCTATCCTTGGAACAGTATGGATCGCTCGGATCACAGTTTGAATTTTTCAAGGAAGCTCCTTGTCCAGCTGCTACAAATTCTTCTGGGATCTCATAGTATGCCTCTTGTTTTTTTATCTCAAAACCAGTTAAAAATTTATGCTCACTTAGCCAAAGATCAAATTCATTAAAGCTAAGATCAGCATTATATGTAAGCGTTTTTTGTAGCTGGTTTACATCGCCAAACGCTCCTTCAAACGATGATCCATTTTCTACACCCCAATCTTTTGCGTCAGAATACTTCCAAGTGTAGAAATATTGATTGCTAGCATCTCTTGAAGTTTCTAACTTAGAATAAGCTAGCTTTTGAGAGAGCTTAGCTATATCAAATTCGTAATCTACCGTAACTCCTGCGTTTAATCCACCAAGCTTCTCCTCTCTAAAAGAGTCTTTTGCGTTGCTTCTATAAACTTGAGCGCTTTGTGGAGCGTAGATGATACTTGGTGTGATAGTTAGCCTATCTGTCGCGTACCAAAGTGCTTTTAGGAAATAGTTATCGATATTTCTTCTTTGATTTGAAATTTGTGAGGTGTATTTTTCGTTTGTAGCGCTCGATTTATATGTTTTTAAAGGAATCTTACTTCTTGTATTTGTATAGCCAAACATAAGACCGAGATTATCTGTTAAAAAACCCTCTAAATTTAGCCTTGTAGTGTATTTTTTAAAATGAGGCTGATTATCTGCAGTCGCCGAGTCTTCAAAGTCATCTGTGCTACCGCCGTTTACAGAGTCGTCTTCGTTTATATGATACTTTGTCCACGCATCTCTTGTGTGGCTCATAGAAATTTTGCCGTGAAAGCCAGCTCTTGGATCTCTAGTCTTTGCATCTATAACGCCTCCCGTAAAGCTGCCATACTTAGCCGATATGTCGCTATCATAAACATCAACACTCTCTATAAAGTCACTATCTATCGCCATACCTTGCGAGATCGCAGCCGCTGGCTCCCAGATACTATCATTAGAATAGCTCCTCTTTCCATCAGAGCTTAGATCGTTATTTATATTCATGCCATCGATCATAAAGTTGTTTTGATAACTTTTAGAACCATTTATGCTGATCTCAGCTGGATCGATCTCGCCTGGAGTAGTTGAACGGTTATTTGAGTTTGAAAATTTAAGTGCATGATTTGTTTTTAAAAGCGAGGTAATGTCACCATTTCCTGCAGGTGTAGCCTCTATCATATTTCGACTAATAGTCGTTTTTCCACCAAAGCTATCTGTTGTAGAAATTTCAACACCAGAATTTGTTCTATTTGCGTCAATTTTTACATCACTTAGCTCATACTGCGTGCTAGACTCACTTGCGCACAAACTAGCACAGCCAACAAGCGCAACAAGAGAGGCCTTTACTATCCTTATATTTCTCCTATCTAAAGCTACCTTAGACATGATATTTTCCTTAGAAATTTGCAATTAAATTATTATTGATAATAACTATTATTTATTTTAAAAGTGTTATTCTAATATAGTAAATTTAAATTTTTGATTAATATTGATATTGATTATCTAGCTGATAATAATTCATAAAATTTTAAACATTCTTTGGTTAGTATTTGCACCATTTTATAACAAATTTCTTAAGGATAAACCTTGTTTTCATCATTTTTTGCTAGTAAAAAATGGCTTCTTTGGGCATATCTTGGGCTCGCATTTCTTTTGGTTTCACTTCAAATTCAAGTAAGTTTTAATGTCGATATAAACAATTGGTATAAAGAATTTTATGACATTTTGGGTGAAGCCAAAAAGCACACCATGGATGACTTTTGGGCATCTATGAAAAAATTTGCATGGATCGCATTCCCATATGTTTTACTAGCAACCTTTACATCTTATTTTACAAGAATTTGGGCGTTTAAATGGCGTGAGGCCATGACATTTTCCTATATATCTCACTGGAGAGAGTGTGAAAAAGATATCGAAGGTAGCTCGCAACGTATCCAAGAAGACGTATACCGCTTTGCAAAGATCGTTGAGAGCCTAGGACTTCAGGTTACTAGAGCCATAATGAAGCTAATAGCCTTTATCCCTATTCTTTGGGCACTTAGCGACAAGGTGACACTGCCTGTCTTAAAAGAATACCAGGGTTCACTTGTTTGGGTCGCACTTATTGTTAGTGTCGGCGGACTTGTCATTTCTTGGTTTGTAGGCATCTTACTTCCTGGACTTGAGTATAATAATCAAAAAGTTGAAGCAGCCTTTAGAAAAGAGCTGGTTTATGGCGAAGACGATAAGAAAAACCATGCCGATGTTGAGACGCTAACAGAGCTTTTTACGGGACTAAAATTTAACTACAACAAGCTATTTTTACACTACGGATACTTTGATATTTGGATAAATTTTTTCTCTCAACTAATGGTCATCGTCCCACTACTCATCATGGGCCCTGGCATCATCACTGGCGTCATCACGCTTGGCATCCTAACACAGGTAAATAACGCATTTTCACAGGTTCGTAACTCATTTTCTATCTTTATAAACAACTGGACCGTGATCACCGAGCTTCGTTCTATCCACAAGCGTTTGAAAGAGTTTGAGATAAATATCGAACTAAAAGGCAAAAATTTAGTTACAAATGGCAAAGAAATTTAGACAAAGAGATTATTACTAAATAACATTTTTAATATTTTTCTTACAAGGGACAATATATTATTTTACAAATTTGAATTTTGGTGCGATGAAATTTGGTCTTTTGTCTTAAATTTAGTTTTTATAAATTTTAAAATAGAGGCGCAAATTTACTTCACGCCTTTTAAAGAGTTATTTTAATTCGTATTTTTTTAGCAGTGCGTCGTAACTGCCGTCTTTTTTCATCTCATCTAAAATTTGATTTATCTTTGCGATAAGCTCACTCTCTTTATTTTTATCAAAAGCTATTGAAAAGCCCTCGCTACCATCAACCTCTTTGAAAAATGCCTCTATTTCAGGGTTTTTCTTGATAAATCCATATCCGATAGAGCTATCAAGGATGACAGCGTCAAATTTACCAACTTTTAGCCCCATAATGAGTGGCACAGTGTTCTCTGCTGGCACTACTTTGGCGCCATTTATCGCGTTTGCCGCTAGCTCTTGGATAGTGCCTTGTTGCACGCCTATTCTCTTGCCAGCTAGCTCTTCTTTAGCTTTTAGAGCGTCGTTGCCTTTTTTCTTTAGGTAGATGTTTTCAGTTAGGCAGTATGGCTTTGTGAAATCAATCGACTTTAGTCTATCAGGAGTCGCGCTCATCGCACTTATGATGCCATTTATCTTGCCAGCTTTAAGCGCTGGGATAAGGCCATCAAAGCTCATATTTATGATCTTGTATGAAAAGCCAGCACGCTTTGAAATTTCGTCTATTAGATCGATGTCAAAGCCTGTTATTTTGTTGTTTTCATCGATGTATTCAAATGGCGGGTAGTTTGCCGCTGTACCAAATTTTAGCTCGTTTGCACAAAGAGCAACAAAAGCTGTTAATAAAAGAGCAAAGATCTTTTTCATGTCTATCCTTTAAGGTGATTTAAAACCCTAATTATCGACATTTATCTATTAAAATTTGTTTAAATTTAGCACAAAGGACAGAAATTTAGGCAAGCTTGTAAAGCATATAGGCAAATACACCAGAAAGATTTGAATCAAATTTTAAAACTAGAGCTGGCATACCACGTCCTCAAATTTAAACTTGCTT
>CAUUIN010000030.1:0-20739 GCA_963545295.1 uncultured Campylobacter sp.
AAAATTTGGCGAAATTTCTTTGTTTTTAAAGACATTGTAGGCTCTTTTGTAGTCGATTTGTTCATTTTCGTTTGCGTGGATAGCAAGAAATTTGTTTTTATATCTTTTATCGCAGGTGACATCAGCTTGGCAAAACTGCTCCAAAAATGGTGGCAGTTTAAAATATACGGCCTCGTTTTCATCACTAAATTCGATCTCAAATGTGCAAAGTCCATTTAAGCCCTCTTTAAAAACGTCGATGTTGCAGGGATTATTATTTAGTCTAAAGATGTATCTGTCTTTTGTGATGACGTTGCCGATGCGGTTTTTTAAGGCCTTTTTAAACTCCGCCTTTTCACAAAATTCCTCATTTTCTTCTCTTATGAGATCTTTGCCGACCTTGATCGTTTTTATAAATTTGCCCTCTTCGCTTCTGAAGCGGATCTCTTCATTTTGTGTGATCTTGGTGTAAAACTGAGAAATTTCAAGGTGCTTAAAGCTTACTCCAGCCTCTTTTAGAAAATCTAGAATTTGAGAATTTTTGAGTAAAAATTTACGCTCTATCTCCAAACCCACATTTTTCTCCAAAATTTTTTGTTTATTTTAGCAAGTTAGTGCTTAAAATAATGAGAAAAATGCTAATTTTAGGCTTGTTTGAAGTAAATTTAAGTGTAGCAAATAAAGAATTTATGCTGCAAATTTGCAACATAAATTCACTTTTTAATGACAGTGCTTACAGCTTTTTACGCTAGCAACGATATTTAGGCGCTCTATGATGTTTCCGATCTTTCTTTCTAGTGCTTCTTGGTACTTGCCAAGCTCGGCATCGTCATAGCTCACGTCCTCTACGCTACCACAGCTCTCGCAAACTACGTGGATGTGTGGATACTCATAGATGTCGTATCTTGCCTTTTGATTTACGATATTTACCTCAACTACAAGGCCCTCGTCTTTTAGTGTGTTTAGGTTTTTATAAACTGTTGCGAGTGAAACTGATGGATTTTCTTTTAAAATTTCGTCATAAAGCTCGTCAATAGTTGGGTGCGTGTGACGATCAAGAATTCTTAAAACGCTAAGGCGCTGCGGCGTTACTTTTAAGCCTGATTGTTTTAACAACGATACATACTGCATAAAATTTCCTTCAATTTATTTTGCAATATGCTAGCAAAAATAATATTAAACGTTACTTTATTAAATGATATTAATTATTCTCTAGTAAAAATTGGGCTATCTGCTCAGCACTTATGCCAAGGCTCTTTTCGACCTCTGCTGTCGAGCCATGTTGGATAAATTTATCCTCAAATTCAAAGCTATAAACGCTTACATTTGATATGCCATTTTCTTGTAAAAATGCACTTACGATCTCGCCAACACCGCCTTTTTTGGCGCTATCACTAAAGATATACCACTTTTTGGTGCGCTTTGCTAGCTCTCTTAAAAGCTCACTATCAAGCGGCTTTACAAAGACTAGATCAACAAGGATAGCTTCAAGCTTGCCAGCTAGTAAATTTCTAACCAAATTTGCTCTACCAACGCCATTGCCATAGCCTAAAAATGCGGTATCTGACTCTGCGTTGGCTAAAATTTCACCCTTGCCAAACTCAAGTGGTCTAGCTGTAAATTCATCTCTTAAGATAAACGCCCCGCGCGGATATCTAAACGCACTAACACCCTTGTAAGAGTAGGCAAATTCCATAACATTTTTCATGCTCTCTTCGCACCTTGGAGCAAAAAGAACCATATTTGGCACAGCGTTTAAAAAGCTAATATCAAAAGCGCCCTGATGCGTTTCGCCGTCCTCACCCACGATGCCTGCCCTATCCATCGCAAATGTGATGTTTAAATTTAAAATAGAAGCGTCATGAATGACCTGATCGTAGGCCCTTTGCATAAAGGTCGAATATATCGCCACAAATGGCTTAAAGCCCTCTTTTGCCATCGCTGACATCGAGGTAACTGCGTGCTGCTCGGCTATCGCTACATCCCAAAAGCGCTCTGGAAACTCCTCAATAAGCGCGTCCATGCCAGTGCCTGTTGGCATCGCAGCCGTTACACCCACGATGTCGCTGTGCTCTCTTGCCATCTTTAAAAGCTGTTCGCTAAATATCGCCGTGGCTGATTTGTTTGACTGTTTTTTAATAAATTCTCCACTTTTTAGATCAAATGGTCCAACTCCGTGCCAATTTTCATAGTAACCCTCGGCAAATTCATACCCTTTGCCCTTTAGCGTCTGCACATGAACGATGACTGGTTTTTTCATGTTTTTAGCGGTTTCAAATGTGCTAAGAAGCGCTGAAAGGTCGTGTCCGTCGACAGGGCCTATGTACTCAAGCCCAAGCTCTTCAAAAAACATGCCAGGAGTGATGAGCCTGATGCCCTCCTCCATGCGTCTAGCCATGTAGGCTGCGGAGTCTGGCATATAGCTTAAAAAACGCTCAACCCTACCTTTAAATTTTTGATAAAACTGCCCAGCCATCATCTGGCTTAGATACTTGCTAAGTGCGCCTATTGGCTTACTTATGCTCATCTCGTTGTCGTTTAGGATGATGACACAAGGATATTTTCTATCCCCTAGCTCATTTAGCGCCTCATACGCCATGCCGCCACTTAGTGAGCCGTCGCCTATGAGGGCTACTGGCAAGCGGTCTTCATTTTTTAGCTTGATCGCCTTTGCAGCGCCGACCGCAAGCGAAATGGACGTTGAGCTATGACCTGCTACAAAGTAGTCAAATTTGCTCTCGCTTGGCTTTGTGTAGCCGCTGATGCCGTTAAATTTTCTAAGCGTGTCAAAGCTATCCCAGCGCCCAGTTAGTAGCTTGTGCGCGTAGCTTTGGTGGCTTACATCAAATATAAATGGATCTTTTGTAACATCAAAGATTTTATGCATCGCAACGATGATCTCGACTGCACCGATGTTTGAGCTAAGATGGCCGCCATTTTTGCTAACGGTGGCTAAAATTTTATCTCTGATGTCGTGGCAAAGTGCGTTTAGCTCATCGAGATTTAGGCTTTTAACGTCTTTATTCATTATTTACCAGCATTTTTAGCTTCTCAAGCCTTGTTTGCATCGTCGCATCGATGTTTCCGCCCTCGCTTATTATCACCACACCACCTTTGCTTATGGCGTCATCGGCACTTACTTTTACGCGCTCGTTTTTACTAAATTGCTCTTTTAGATACTCGCTATCTTCTGGATTTACGCGAATTTCTATATTTTTTACGTCACTTAGCTCTTTTATAAGCGAATTTGCTAGGTGATGAGCGATCTGACTAGAAGCCGTTGAGACCTCTTTTTCTATCACCTCTTTTGCGATCTTTATCGCAGTTTGCCCAAGCTCTTCTTCGCTCTTTTTCAAAAACTCATCAAATTTAACGTATTGCTCATCAAGCTTTGCAGCTGAAGCGCTAAATTTAGCCTCAAGCTCTTTTATCTTTGCCTCATTTGCAGCATTTGTTTGAGCGATACCTTCATTTTTGCCATCCTCTTTTGCACGAGCGATCTCGGCTTCAAGGCGCTTTGCAAATTCGCTCTCTTGATTTTCTATTTGCATTTGAAGTTTGATGATGTTGCTGCTTAGCTCATCTGTCTTTTTAAGTAGCTCCTCGACAAAGCTTGAGTCAAATCCAGGCTGGTGAGCTTGGCTGTTTTGAGGCTGAGAAGTAAAGTGATTTTGCATACTTGGTTGCACTGGGTGTGGCATCTGAGGTGCAAAATTTTCGCCACCTTGCTCTAAGCTTTGCTCATTTAGCTCTTCGCTAAGGTTGTTCTCTTCTATCAAAATAGGTGTGCTCTCTTGGGCTCTCTCGTTACTTCCAAGCACCTTAAATCTATAATTTTCTATAAAGTGAGCCGGCGAGGTCTCACTTGTTATTACACTGCTTTTCATTCTATCATCTCATCTGCTTCGCCAACTTGGAAGACACCCTGATCAGCTAGACCTTGGACGACCTCAACGATACGTCTTTGCGCCTCTTCAACGTCTTTTACACGAACAGCGCCAAGGTATTGCATCTCCTCTTTAAAGGCTTCGGCTGCACGCTGAGACATATTTGATAAAAATTTATCTTTAATACCATCACTTGAACCCTTAAATGCAACCATAAGATCCTTTTTATCGACATTTTTGAGAATTTCTCTAATAGCAGTTGCATTAAGGTTGATAATATCTTCAAATGTAAACATAAGCTCTTTGATTGTTGTAGCAAGCTTATCATCGCTTTGTTCGATGCGCTCGATCGTGCTTTTGCTAGCCTTTTGACCAAGTCTGTTAAGCACTTCTGCCACAGCCCTTGGGCCACCAACCTCAACCTTATAAGATGTGAGGCTTTCAAGTTTGCCCTCAAGCACGGTTGATACGCGCTTGATGACTGATGGGCTGATCTCGCCAAGGTTTGCCATCCTGATGACAACTTCGCTTCTTAGCTCATCTGAGAAAAAGCTTAGCGTCTCAGCGGCACTTGTTGAGTCCATGTGAGCGAGAATTAGCGCGATAGTTTGAGGGTGCTCTTTTACGATGAAGTCTGCGAGCTGTTGTGGTTTTATCTTATCAAGATAGCCAAAGCTTTTTGAGCTTTCCATGCTTTTTGCAAGCTTGTCTAAAATTTTCTGCGCAGCTTCTGGACCAAATGTGCGGTATAAAATTTCTTTTGCATACTCTAAGCCGCCACTTCTCATATATTGATTTGACTGCATGAGAGCGTAGAATTCTTCTAAAATAGCGCCTGCTACTTGCTTGTCAATATTTTTTGCAGTTGCTATGTAGCCTGAAATTTCAGTGATGACATCAACATCCATATGAGAAAATATAAGAGCTGTCGCCTCTTCGCCAAGCTGGATTAGTAAAATAGCGATCTTTTCTGGCATCGAAAGATCGTCATATATCATCTTTTGCTTATCGGTTAGTTTTATAGACATCAAATTTCCTTACGCATGTTAAATTCACTATCGTTTTTAACCATATCTTGGAGTAAATTTGAAATTTCCTCGCTTCGTTCAGTGACTATTATCTTCATCTTTTCAAGAAGGACGTCGTATTTTAGCTCATCTTCGTTAAATTCGCCGCCAAGACCAAGCTGCTCCTCAACCTTCTTGCGAGCGGCTTTAAATTTCTCAAGCGTATCTTCAGCATCCATCTCGATATCTTCAAGACCGTCCTGGGCTTGCTCCTCTTCTTCTTTCGTCTCTTCAAGCATCTTTTGCATAAATGGCACGATGACTTTTTTGTAGAAGATGTAGAGTAGCAATGCTGCAAAGATGTATTTAAGTAGTGGCAAGAAAGGCATCACGTAGTTATTCATAAAGCCATCCATCTTCTCGCTAGTGCTGACATCTTTGCCAGTTTTAAACTCAAAATTATCTAAGCTTACCTCATCGCCTCTATTTTGATTGTAGCCGATTGATTGTTTGATTAAATTTGTGATTGATTCTCTTTGCTCTTTGGTAAGTGGGGCAAATTCAAGCTCGCCAGTTGGCTTGCCATCTTTGTCTTTTTTGCTTTGATAAAGTCCGTCTATGACGACTGCTGCGCTTACTCTGTTTATGCTTGCAAACTGCCCTTTGACATTTGTCACTTTCTTTGAAATTTCGTAGTTTGTCTGCTGCGAGCTTTTGTTGTACTGCTCTTTTAAAGTGCTATCATCTAGCCCTTGAACTGGGCCTATGTTACTAACTGCACCTGGCACACCACCCACTTCATTTGGAGCTGAGCCTTGGCGCTTTTCTTCGATATTGCTCTCGCTTCTTACGACATTATTTGGGTCATAAACCTCGCTTTTTGTATCTTTTTTATCAAAGTCAAAGTCGATATTTACCTTTGCTACGACCTTATCTGCCCCGCCCACGATAGGAGCTAGCACATTTACGATCTTTTGCTCGTAATTATTTTCAAACTCACGCTTATAGCGGATCTGCTGAGCTATGGCATCGCTATCAAACTCACCCTCTTCATCGCCAAGTGCGACGCCATCTTGATTTACTATCTTGACATTTTCTGTGCTTAAATTTGTAACAGAGGCAGCGACTAGGTTTTTAATGCCAAAAATTTGCTTTGCGTTTAAACTAACTCCTGGCTTTAGCTCCACCACGATAGAAGCGGTCGGAAGTGCTTGTCTTTCAGTAAAGACACTCTCTTTTGGTATGGCTATTCTTACGGTTGCTTTTTGGATAGATGAGAGGCTCTCGATCGTTCTAGCTAGCTCGCCCTCAAGCGCTCTTTGAAATTTAACTCTCTGCTCGGCATCTGTCGCACCAAATTCTTGCTTGTCAAAAATTTCAAAACCGATCTTGCTCTCTTTTGGTATGCCAAGCGTTGCAACAGCGATACGCTCTTTATAGACATCGCTCGTTGGCACAAGGATAGTGCCTTCGTTTGCTAGTTTATACTTTATGCCATCTTTGTTTAGCTGATCGACTATTAAGGCTGAGTCGCTTGGGCTAATGTTTTCAAAAAGGACACTATATCCTGCAAAACTATCACTTTTACTTTTGTAAAGCGTTAAAAATACCAAAAAAGCCACAACTAAGACGATTGAGCTACCTGCGACGATCTTTTGCTTTAGCGAAAGCTTTTGATAAATTTGACTTATTTGATGAAGTAATGCCTTAAAATCCATATCCCTACTTTAAAATTTGCTCTAACTCTTCAAAAACCCTATCGTTTTGCCATGCCTGACCGATGGTGATTCTCACCGCATTTAAGGCATAGCTTTTTAAATCTCGTAAAATTATACCTTTTTTTAACATCTTTTCGCATATCTGGCTTGATTTTGGCTCGTTAAATTTAAAAGTTATGAAATTTGTGTAGCTTGGGATAAACTCTATGCCGTTTCGCTTTGCAAATTCCTCATATCTCTTCATCTGCTCGAAGTTATTTTGCATAGTTTTTTGCACAAATTCATCATCACCAAGCGCCACGATCGCCGCTCTTAGACTTGGAGTCGTGATGTTAAATGGAGCTCTTAGCTTTGAGAGTGCGCCTATGATCTCTTCATTTGCCACGCCGTATCCAACGCGCATGCCGCCAAGTGCGTAGGCCTTTGAAAACGTGCCAAGGTAGATAACATTTTTAAATTTCACTACCTCGCTTGGCTTTATCTCTTTTTTGCTATCTTTAAATTTAGCAAATTCGTTGTAGGCGCAGTCAAGCACGACAAGCGTGTTTTCACCGATATTTTTTATAAATTTATAGACATCTTCAGCATCGATGCACTCGCCCAAAGGGTTATTTGGCAAGCAAAGAAAAATGACTGAAATTTCATCTTTGTGTGCGTTATAAATTTCTAAAAACTCACTCAAGTTATGCTCCATGCTCTTTGTGCGGTAAATTTTAGCCCCAGTTTGTTTTGCATAAATTTCATACATCGCAAATGTCACTCCAGCCATCAAAACTCCGCTTTGTTTGTTTGCCTTCGCATGAAGCGCATACTCTATGATCTGATCGCTTCCAGAGCCGATGATTAAATTTTTGCTAGTTACGCCAAATTTCTTAGCTAGCCCCTCTTTTAGCTCAAAGTAGCTGTCGTCTGGATAAAGATGTGCGTTTTTAACGACCTCTTTTAGCGCCTCTTCTACGCGTTTGCTCGTGCCAAAAGGATTTTCATTGCTCGCTAGCTTTATCACATCTTTTGCATCAATGCCAAACTCTCTAACCACAAGTTCGATCGGCTTTCCAGCCTCGTAATTTACTAGATCATCTAAAAAATCATTAAATTTCATTACTCATCTCCGTTTAAATAGCTTCCCAGCCACGTTATCTCAGCGCCGCTCTCTTTTGCGAGTTCAAAGGCGTTTTGCACCTTCTCATCGTCGATATGCCCTTCAAAGTCAAGATAAAAAATTGACTTAAATTCGCGCTGCTTGATAGGACGTGACTCAAGTTTTGTGATATTGATATTTTCATTTTTAAAGATAGAAAGCAAATCAGCAAGGCGTCCTGGACTGTGATCTGTCTTTGCAAGGATCGAAGTTTTCGAGTTTTCAACTCTTGCGTTTTTAAAATCGCTAAGAATTAGAAATCTCGTTCTATTTGCCATATTATCTTCAATCGTCTCATAAACAATCGGCACGTTGTAAATTTTAGCTGCGATTTTTGAGCAAATAGCGGCTGATTCTCTATCCATAGACGCCATATATGCCGCTGCAGCGGTTGATTTGGCTGGGATAAATTCGACCTCATTTAGCATATGATCTTCTAAAAATTTACGGCACTGGTTATAGCCTTGCGGATGCGAGTAAATTCGCTTTATCTCTTTTAAATTTTCATTTATGCTAACAAAGCTGTGGTGGATGTCTACGTACAGCTCTGCTACTATCTTTATATCATCAAATTTACCTAAACAATCAAGCGTAGCTCCGACAGCGCCTTCAGTGTTGTTTTCGATAGGTACGACGCCATATTTCGCCTCTTTTTGAGCTAGCTTCGTAAAAACTGCCTCAATCGTAGCAAGTGGCAGATAGGCGCTCATCGCACCAAATCTACTCTGTGCTGCTTGATGCGTATAAGTGCCCTCAGGTCCAAGATATACGATCTTTTGAGGCATCTCTAAATTTCTACTAACAGCAAAAATTTCAAGATAAATGGCCTCGATCGCAGCCTTATTTAAAGCTTTATCTTTGCTAAGGCTAGTTAAGCGATTTATGATAGCTCGCTCACGCTCAGGGCGATATATAGGCGTCCCGCTCGTTTGCTTTAGCTTGCCTATCTGCTCGACAAGCTTCATTCTCTCGTTTAGTTTATTTAAGATGAGATCATCGATACTATCGATCTCTTTTCTAAGCTCATTTAGCTCTTGCATCAGCACTCTCCAAAAATTCTATCTCAGGTGCCACAACATCTTCAAAGCACTCGCGTCTTCTTATTAGCCTATCTTTGCCCTCAAACACGCAAACTTCAGCGGCTCTGTTTCTTGTGTTATAATTTGAGCTCATGCTAAATCCATAAGCCCCAGCCCCTTTAACCACGATGACATCGCCACTCTTGCACTCTGGCAAGCTTATATCTTTTGCCAAAAAGTCGCCGCTTTCACAAACTGGACCGACCACATCGCAAGTGCCTAAATTTTCATCCTTGCCGTAGACAAAAATTTTGTGATGCGCGCCATAAAGGCTTGGTCTGATAAGATCATTCATCGCTCCATCAGTGATGACAAATCTCTTTTTGCCATTAAATTTCTCATATAAAACGCTTGCGACAAAATATCCTGCATTACCCACTATAAAGCGTCCTGGCTCACAAACGATAGTCACGTCTTGACCCTTTAATGCGCCTAAAATTCCTTGTGCGTAGTCGTATAAATTTATCTCTTTTTCATCGTTATAAATGATGCCAAGTCCGCCGCCAACGTCAAAAAATTTGATATCAATCTCAAGTGCTTTGAGCTCTCTTAAAAGCTCGCTAACGATCTTTGCAGCGTCTATTATCGGGCTTAGTGAGGTTAGCTGCGAGCCGATGTGAAAGTGTATGCCAGTTGGCTCAAGAAACTCTGAAGCTTTAGCATGGATATACATCTTTTTAGCAGTCACCGCATCAACGCCAAATTTGTTTTCATTTAGTCCTGTAGAGATATATGGGTGCGTTTTTGCATCAACGCCAGGATTTACCCTGATGCTGATCCTTGCTTTTACACTTAGCCCTTTTGCTATCTCTTCAAGCCTTAAAAGCTCGGCAAAACTCTCGACGTTTATCAGTAAAATTTCATTTTCTAAAGCCTCTTTTAGCTCTTCATCACTCTTGCCAACACCACTAAAGATGATCTGATATCTCTTAGCTCCTGCTAGAAGCGCTCTTTTGACCTCACCGATGCTCACACAGTCAAATCCTGCTCCAAGGTCAGCTAAAAATTTTAAAACGCTTAAATTTGAGTTTGCTTTTACAGCGTAGCAAACCAGAGATTTTCTAGCGTAAAATGCGTTCTTTAGCGCCTCGTAGCGCTCTTTAATGTAGTTAAAATCATAAACGTAAAGTGGGGTTTTGTATTTGCTTGCAAGCTCTTTAAAATTCATAAAATAGCCTTTGTTAAAATGGATTGATTTTACAAAAAAGTTGCCAAAATTTGGCTTAACGATGCGATTTTATGAGATAAATGGCGTATGCAAAAAGCAAAATAACAGGAAGCACCATGCCGATCTCTGGCAAGATGACTGAGGTTTGAGCAAATTTGGTTAAGATAAAGAGAACTCCCCAAACTACGAGTGTTATGACGACAAAGATAAATGTTGAAAGTGCAAGGTTAAAAAACCTTCCAGTCACCGGCAAGTGGTAGTAAAAGATAAGCAACAAAAATGGCGCAAAAAATGGCGTGATAGCAAGGTTATAAAATGCTGTTCTTGCACTATCAAGCCCTATGCCTTCGTTTTTAAATGTCTTTATAAAATTTATCGCATCAGGTATGTTAAACCTCGAGTTTTCAACGCTTGCAGCGCTTTCTATGCTCTTTGGTTTAAAGCCTCTTAACGCATCTAAATTTTCGCTTTTTACCTTGCTAAAGCCATTTTCGCCAAGCTCTAAATTTTGAGGCAAAAAAGTTTGATTTACATCCTCTAAAACCCACTCATTGTCTTTAAATTTAGCGTGGTCTGCAAAGGTTGTTGAGAGTAAATCGGTGCCATTAATGTCAAAAATTCTCACATCATTTGCCCTTTGCTTGGCTGAATTTAGCTCTTTTATATAGATAAATTTGCCTTCAAATTTCAAAAATGAGTCATTTGTGCTCTTTGAAAAAGCGGTATTTTTAGCGATACTTTTTTGATAATCATGCGCATAAGCAAATGGTGTAAAATTTAGCCCTACGTAAAAAATAGTCACAAAAAGTGCAATGAGAAATGGTGGCAAAATTAGCTTGTTTTTACTGATACCAAGAGCATAAAAGCTAATTAACTCGTTTGATCTGACCATATTTACATGCAAAATTATTAGCGCAAAAATTAGCGAAAGTGGCAAAACGTAGCTAATGGCACTTAGCGCAGTAAGGCCAACATAGAGTAGCTGAAGGTTCGCAGATGGCGGCAGATCTTTTAAATTTGTAAGAAGATCGATGCCAACATAAAATAGCTCAAGCGCTAAAAATACGATAAGAAAAGATTTTATATAGACCCAGCCAACGTATCTGGCGTATAGTTTCATTTGATAAGACCTTTTTTTACCGTAAATTTTTGTGAAATTTCGTTGATATCACTCTTTAGTAGCTCGCAAACTGCATTTTTTGTATAGGCTAGAATTTCATCTAAAGCCTTCTTCTCATCATCGCTAAACTCGCCAAGGACGAAATTTTTAGCATCGCCCTCATGCCCTATGCCAACGCGCACCCTTTCATAGTCGTTGCCTATTAGATTATCGATCGATTTTATGCCGTTGTGTCCGCCGCTACTGCCGCCTTTTTTAAATTTAACAGCGCCAAAACTAAGATCAAGATCGTCGTGGATGACAATGATCCTATCTGGCTTATAAAAGTCTTTTACCGCCTTAACGCTTTGACCTGAAAGGTTCATAAAGGTCGTTGGTTTTAGCAAGATAATGTCGTTAAATTTAAAAACTTCGCCTTGAAATTTAGCTGAGCTAACATCTTTAAAATTTGAGTCTTTTAGGAGGTCTATAAGCATAAAGCCTATGTTGTGTCTAGTGTTTTCGTATTTGGGACCAGGATTTCCCAGCCCCGCTATTAGTGTCACAAAAGCCCTTTTTATTTAGCTTTAATAACTCCAAGTACCGCAACACGGTCAGCGTCAATGATAGTAACGCCTTTAGGAGCTGTGATATCACGAACCAAAATCGTATCATCAATGTCAAGTTTGCTTACATCAACATCAAATGAATTTGGTAAATTTTCAGCCGTGCATTTTACACAAAGACGTCTTTTTGACTGGATCAAAACGCCCTTATTCTTAAGACCAATAGGTGTTCCAACTGGCTTAACTGGGATCATATATTTTGATAAAACGCCTGGAAGTGCTACTTTTAGATCTACGTGTTTAAGATCGCTTGTAACAACATCTCTTTGGTAATCAACAATAACGACATTATAAACTTTTCCGCCTACTTTTACGTCAAAAGCAAGGCTCTCTTTTTTGCGTGCTTCTTTGATAAAGTCATTTACTTTAAAAGCAGCTGCAACATTCTCTAATCCCTTGCCATAAATGTTGGCGATTAGATAACCATCTCTTCTCAAAGCCTTCGCAGACTTCTTACCGATACTCTCTCTAACGATTCCTTCTAACATCGTTTTCCTTTCATAAAAAATAGTGCTGATTTTATCTAATGCTTTATAAATTTCACATAAAGCTTACTAAATTTCTTTAAGCGCGATCACTTCAGGTTGATCTTCTTTGCTTTGAGGCTTGCCAAAATTTACACCATTTTCAAAGCTAAATCCTGTCACATTTGAGCTTTTTATCTTAAGCTGCAAATCGCCCCTGTTGCTAGCATTATCAAGCGCTACTTCGGCACTAATTATCTTATTTTTATAAAGTTCAAGCAAGTGCTGATCAAAAGTTTGCATGCCGTAAGTATTTTTTGACTCAGCTATAGCAAGATCGATCTCATCAAATTTCTCTTCAGCTATGAGCTCTTTTATGCGAGTATTTTTTCTCATGATCTCAACTGCTGGGCGTCTTGTGCCAAAAAGCGTCTTAACTAGCCTTTGTGAGATGACGCAGGCAAGGACCGAAGAGAACATAAGGCTAACCTTATCTCGCTCACCTTGTGGGAAGCTATTTACTATCCTATTTACGCTCTCTTTTGCATCAAGTGTGTGAAGTGTCGAAAGCACTAAGTGACCAGTCTCTGCAGCTCTAATGGCAGTCTCAATAGTCTCAAGATCTCTCATCTCACCCACCAAGATGATGTCAGGATCCTCTCTTAGTGAAGCTCTTAGTGCGTCTGAGAAATTTAGCGCGTCTGAGCCTATAGAGCGCTGGTTGATTATACTTTTATCGTCATTAAATACATACTCAATCGGATCTTCGATGGTTACAATGTGCGATCTTTTTGTCTGATTTATGAAATTTATCATACTTGCAAGCGTCGTTGTCTTGCCACTTCCAGTTGGTCCAGTCACTAGGATGATGCCACGAGTGGTCTCGGTGCAAATTTTTTCTATCACGCTTGGTAAATTTAGATCTTTTATAGTTGGAATTTTCGTTGGAGTGACTCTAAAAACAGCAGAAATTCCATTTATCTGCAAAAACATATTTACACGAAAGCAGTACTCATCATTTAGTTTATATGAAAAATCGATATCTTTTTTATCCATAAACTCATCAAATTTAGCCCCCAAAAGCTCTTTTGCGATAGCTACTGCATCACTTGGGTCTAAATTTTCTTCGCTAAGCGACATGATCTCGCCATTAAACCTGCCATAAACTAGGCTTGCAGACTTTAGATGAAGATCGCTGCCACCTCTATCAACTAAAGAGCACAGATATGAGTCTAGGTCTTGTTTGGTCATTAAAGTGATTTCATAATGTCGTCAAATGCTGCAACAAACTGCTTCAAACCGTCATTTAAAAGCTCTTTATAAGTAGCATTTATATCGATATCATTGTTTTTTATGATGTGAAAAAAGCTTGAGATATTCTCTTTGCTAGGAGCATTTTTTGCCTCGGCTTTTTCTTTTATAAATTCTTTTATCGTCTCTATTGGAGCTGTGTTTATAGAGTTTTTATACATTAGCTCCCTAACGTAATAATCTCCTCTTAAGCCACCACCTTTTACACCAGTGCTTGCAAAAAGTGTTCTTACGTTTTCTAGACCAAAATCCTCAATGATATGATAGATATTTGCAGCGTTCATTATGCCGATCTGTCCTGTCGGCAAGCTCTTTGCAGACATTGTCTCATCAAGCTTTCTATCAAACCTACTAACAAAAACGCTTATCACACCTTTTGGCATCGTCGTATCCACAAAACGGCTCGCATAAGCTTTGCTGCCTTCTTTAAAAGCCTCTAGGCAGTTTTTAGCCTGATCTGGCGAGAAAATGAGCGTTGCATTTACACTAATGCCTCTTGCCATGAGCGCGCTCATCGCTTCATAGCCCTCTTTTGTAGCTGGGATTTTTATCATGACATTTGGCATTGAGATAAGGTTGTGAAGTCTGATGCCCTCTTCTATCGTCGCAGCTGTTTCACCGCTTAAATTTGGATCAACCTCGATGCTGACAAAGCCGTCATCGCCATTTGCGTAGTTTTTTAGCATCTTACATGCAGCGATTTTGATATCTTGGGTCGCTAAAATTTCATAGAGATCTTTTGGGTGACGCTTATTACTATTTTGTATGATCTGTTTATAAGCAGGTGATGCAAAAGCTGTTTTAAAGATAGCTGGGTTGCTTGTAGCTCCGTTTATAACGCTTTTTTCTAGCAAAGAGTTGAATTCGTTTTGTAAAAAATCTCTCTCAATAAAATCACACCAAAGAGAAAATTTAGCTTCATTGTCATACATTTTTTCACCTTATAAAATTTAAAATTTCACGCAGATCTTTGACATCCACGCAATGCGTTGCTTCTTTTTTTAGAATTTCTTTCGCACAAAAGGCAATTTTTAGATCACATTTTCTAAACATCGACACGTCATTAGCGCCGTCGCCAACACACATCATCTCACTTTTGTCTAAATTTAATAACCCCTTTAAGCGATCTATCATATCGCCTTTTGAGCTGCCAAACATCATCTCTCCGCCAACTTCGCCTGTTAAAATTCCATCTTTATGGTGCAAAATATTTGCGAAATTTGCGTCAAATTTAAGTTTTTCTTGCATCTTATCAGTTGCAATGTGAAAACCACCACTAAAAATCACAACCTTTATATTCTTTTGCTTTAGCGCAGCTATAAGCTCGCTAGCTCCTGGCATGATAGGTAAATTTTTACAAATTTCATCTGCTTTTGAAAGTGGCATTCCTTTTAAAAATTTTACTCTTGCTGTAAGACTTTCAAAAAAATCAAGTTCGCCGTTCATCGAACGCTTCGTTATGCTAGCCACTTCATTACTGGCGTTATTAGCGGCGGCGAGGATATCAATCGTCTCGCCGTCCATTATCGTAGAGTCAAAGTCAAAAACACAAAGTTTTATCAAGCTATGCCCTAAAAATCACGCTTTAATAGGCTTTCAACCTTTAAAATCGTAAGGATATTTTGATCGCGTTTGCCGATACCATAGATCATGCCTTTGTCTTTTACCAAAGTCTCTGGTGGCGGATCGATCCTGTTGCGGTCTATTCTGATAGCCTCTGTCAAGCGGTCTATCACAAAGCCTGCAATGTTATCCTCATCTTTCATGACGATATATCTTGTATTTGAGCTTTGTTTTGTAACATTTAGTGAAAAACGTTTTCGCAAATCAATAAGCGGAATAACATTTCCACGCAAGTTAAACACGCCAAGAACATATTCAGGCACGCTAGGAACACGGGTATATTCGATAGGTTTGATTATCTCTTGGATATTTAAAATAGGTATCGCATACTCTTCCTCGCCAACAACGAAGCCTACAAGTTGGACTATATCTTCATTGTTTTTTATCTCAGGCTCGTCAATTTGCTGTTTTTGTTTGCTTAAAACTTGGTTTAGTTTATCATTCATCGCCTAACCCCTAACCTAATTTAATATTTTTTCTAACAACGTTTTCAAGGTATTCTGATGAATATGGTTTTGTGATATATTCTGTCATGCCTACCTCTACTCCGCGCAATCTATCAGTTTTAGACGTTCTTGATGTTACTGCTATTAGCGGTAAAGTGCGATACTTAGAGTATTTGCGAATTTCACCTGCTAGAGTATATCCGTCCATCCTTGGCATCTCAATATCAATTAGCACCGCATCAAAGGCATGCTCTCCTGATTTAATTATATTGAGTGCTTCTACTCCGTTAGTTGCTTCTATTATTGTGACGCCGATTGGCTCGAGCGATTTTTGCATGATGGTTCTATCCATCTTAGAGTCATCAACGATCAAGACCTTATAATCGCTTGGTTTCTCTTTTGCTTTAGTACTATCTTCCATTTCGGCTCTAATATTTACTTTAATATCCTTTGCCATCTCCATCATAGCACCAACGTCTATGATAAGAGTTACGCGGCCATCACCTCTAATAGTAGCTCCAGCTATGCCTGGGATATTTTGTAAATAATCACCCATTGACTTAATAACGATCTCTTCTTGTCCAACTAATGTATCGACGATGATACCCAGTTTTGCCTCGGCAACGCCGATGATAACGACATAAGTTTGATCTCCACCATCAAAGACTTTATTGACACCAAAGACATCTGAAAGTCTAACAAGAGACAAGACCTCATCTCTTAGTCTTAAAACGTTTTTGCCATCGATCGTATATATATCATCAATAGGCACGCGAACAGTCTCAAGAACACTCGCAAGTGGTATCGCATAAAATTCCTCTTGTGTTCCAACAAGAAGTGATTGAATGATCGCAAGCGTGAGTGGAATTTTAAGCTTCATAACTGTGCCTTTTCCAACTTCACTCTCGATATCAATGATACCATTTAGTTTTTCAATGTTTGTCTTAACAACGTCCATACCAACGCCACGACCAGATACGTTTGTAACCTTGGCTGCGGTTGAAAATCCTGGCTTAAATATAAGACTAAAAGCCTCTTTCTCGCTCATTGCATCAGCTTCACGCTCAGTGATGATGCCTTTTTCTATCGACTTAGCTTTAAGCATATCAGCATCTAAGCCCTTACCATCATCAACTATCTCAACAACGATATGGTTGCCCTCATTGTAAGCTTTTAGCTGCACAAGACCTTTTTCAGGTTTTCCCATTGCCTTTCTTGTCTCAGGATCTTCGATACCATGATCGCATGAGTTTCTGATGATGTGAACTAGCGGATCGCCGATCTCTTCAACGATTGATTTATCAAGCTCAGTCTCTTCACCTGAAATTTCAAGGTCGATCTGCTTACCAAGCTCGCGGCTAAGGTCACGTATCATACGTGGGAATTTGTTAAATACCTTTGCTATTGGAAGCATCCTTGTCTTCATAACTGCAAGCTGGATATCAGTCGTCACTAAGCTTAGGCTTGAGACTACTTGATTTAGCTCTTCAAGGAATTTCTCGCCCTCATATCTCTCCTCTACGTCATCATAAATTTTTAGTAGGCGGTTTTTGCCAAGGACAAGCTCGCCGATTAAATTCATCAAGTGATCAAGTCTCTTTACTTCAACACGTATCGTTTGCTCTTGTGCTACTGCACTGCTGCTAGCTGCTGGCACTTTTTTATCTGCATCTCTTTCTCTGCTAGGAGCTGGTTTAGATGCAGGTGCTGGTGCAGCGCTTGCGGCTGGAGCTATCTCTTCAGGAGATTTTGGAGCTATGCCTTTTGAAGCACGTCTTGCTTGATCTTCTGCTTTTCTAACTTTTAAAAGTCTCTCTATCTCAGCCTCAACCTCAGAGTCGCTTAGTTTTGAAAGCTCAGCATCGCTTACTTCAGGAGCTGCCTCTTCAGCTGGTGCTACAGGTTCTGGCTCTTTTACTGGCTCAGGTGCTGGCGCTGCTGGGGCTTCTGGAGTTGCGCTTGGTGCTTCGCCTTCAGAAATTTGCGTGAGGCTAGCGCAGATATTTTTGATATCTATGCCAGCGGCTGCGTCACTACCGTTATCTCTAATGCTCTCAAGTAGTCCCTTCATCATATCAACTGACTCAAGAACAACGTCCATGATGTCTGGAGTGATCTTTAGCTCGCCTTTTCTAGCTTTGTTTAAAACATCCTCCATGTGATGAGTAAGCTCTGTTAAAACATCAAAATTTAAAAAGCTTGAGCTACCTTTTACTGTGTGAGCAACGCGGAAAATTCTATTTAAAAGCTCCAAATCTTCAGGGTTTGCCTCTAGTTCAACAAGGTCATGGTCTATCTGCTCAATAAGTTCGAAAGCTTCTATTAAAAAGTCTTCCATTATTTCTTTCATATCATCCATACTTCACCTCACTTCGCAGATTTAGAATGTGCTTCAATCACTTTTAGCACCTCTTGATAAAATACACTAGCATCAAATTTTGTAAGATACGCAGCACCACCGGCTTCTTTACTCTTAACCTCACTAAATTCATTGCTCAATGAAGAGTTAAACACAATTGGAACATCTTTAAATCTCTCATCATTTTTAATAGTTGAAGCAAAGCGGTATCCATCCATTTGTGGCATTTCGATATCACTTAAAATAACTCTAAGCTCTTTTGTTAAGTTATCTCCATATCTTTGATAAAGCTCTTCCATTCTCTCTAAGCCCTCAACGCCGTTTTTAGCTTCAACCACGCTAAGGCCCATCTTTTCAAGTGCGTCTTTTACTAGCTTTCTAGCAGTTGAGCTATCGTCTAGAACCAAAGCAGCACCTTTGATCTTTTGGTCATCTGTTACGTCAAAATCTATCTTTGGTGAGTAAATTCCTAGTTCTTCAACAATACTTTCAAGATCAAGTATCAAAAGCACTTCGTCATTTTCTATTCTTGTTACACCTGTGATCTTGCCTTTATCTAGAGTGCCAGCTCCAGCAGCAAAATTTGCAGGCTCTATGTCTTTCCAGTTTATACGCCTGATCCTCTTGGCCTCATGGACGATAAAACCGATTAATATACCGCTAAATTCAGCGATAATAACACGTGGCTTTATGACTACACCCTCGGTTGGCTCGACGATATTCATCCATCTTGCCAAATTTATGACAGGGATAACCACACCTCTTAAATCAAAAATTCCCTCGATATACTCAGGAACGCCAGGAAGCTCGGTAAGATTTGGCATCTTAATGATCTCCCGCACCTTTGCGACATTGACTCCGTATATTCCTTCATATACTTTGTTTTCGGCCTTTTTAAAGATACGAAAATCAACAAGTTCCATCTCGTTTGAGCCCGTTTTTAGTACGTTGTCTCCAAACATCAATGTCCTTTCAAACTCATTTTGAGCAAATTCAACTTTTGCTGGGCGTATTCTACAACAAAATAACTTTGCTCGCATGCAAAACAAGGTAAATTTATATAAAATATATCGTAAATATCAAATATCTCACCTTGATGATAGTGTCCCTCTATCACTATACTTGCGTCAAAGCCCTGCAAATGCTTGCTCATTAGCTCCTTAAAGTTTGAAATTTTATAATGCAGATTTTTCTTAGTAAGTTTGGCTAGTATCGCTTTTGAAATTTTAAAATCCAAAATTTTATCAAGCGCATTCATAAATTTCAAAAACCATCTAAGCCTTAAAAACCTAAGCGCATACTTATCTATAAAAGGTAAAAATATATCTCCGTGCGCGATCTGGACGCACTCACCGCTTATAGTTTTAAATTTCACTGGCTGAGCGCAAATTTCATAAACCTTTACCCCCTCAAAGCTTAGTCTCTCGCCTCCATCCCAAAAATCTCTAGTTTTATTAAATAAATTTGATAGCCTAAAATCGTGGTTGCCCTCAAAGTAAAAAAATTCAACCTTTTGTGAAATTTTATTTATAAGTCTCAAATGCTCGGCGTAGAAATTTATAGTGTATTCGCCCTCGCCTGTCAAAAAGTCAAATATATCACCCAGCAAGAAAATTTGCGGAGGCTCTTTGATCTCTCCGCTATCAACGGCGCGTAGAAATTTCAAAAATCCATCGCGATTTACATTTTCATGTGCATCGCCTATAAAGATCGCGCCTTCTTTTATAACGGGGGCATATAGATATTCGCTCAAATTTTGCCTTAATTAAAAATTAGCAGAGCCAAAAAGCAGTTTTTAACTCTTTGACTCATCTTTTTAGTCAAATTTTATAGGTTTGTAGCAGATCTTAACGATCTCAACATCGCTTCTACCCTTTGGTAAATTTAGCGCGACCTCATCGCCCTCAGCCTTACCTAAAAGCTGCTTTGCAAGAGGTGAGTTTATCGAGATATAGCCCTTGTCTAGATCACTTTCGCTAACACCAACTATCGTGTATGTGTGCTCTATCTCGGTTTCCTCGTCCATTATCGTCACACTAGAGCCAAACCTCACCCTATCATGCTCGTAGCTACTTGGGTCGATCACTTCTGCATTTGCTAGAAGTGCGCTAAGCTCTGCGATCCTAGCGTCTATAAAGGCTTGTTTTTCTTTTGCTGCATGATACTCAGCATTTTCTTTTAGATCACCGTGGCTTCTTGCGATGTCGATCTCTATTACGATTTGAGGGCGTTGCACTAGTCTTAGATCCTTTAGCTCAGCTTCTATCTTTTCGTATCCGTGCATTGTCATTGGTTCACTCATTTTTTACTCCATATTTTTTAAAATTTTTACTACATTTTTACTGCTGCCATGCCCTAAGTAGGCCCTTAGCTCATCGCAGCCTTTTAAGAATTTCTGCCTATCGCAGCTCTTGTAAGCTCTTAGCAAATTTTCAGCCGTTGCAAACTCTTGGATAAACTCCTCATGAAGCGGCTCTTTGCCCATGAAGTCAAACATTATATTTGCTAGACCTGCGTGTTTGATCTTTACAAATTTTCTAGCAATGAAAACATCTATCGCTTTTGCTTTATATGCTAGCACAAATGGCGTGCCAATGAGCGCAGCCTCAAGCGTAGCCGTGCCTGAGCAAACAAAGGCAAAATCGCTCTCACACAAGGCTTCAGGCGTGTTTGAGACGATATCAAAATCGCTCACATCGCCGTAAATTTCATCCACTTTATCAAGCAAAAATGGTGGCACGACAAGCAGCCTTTTTGCTTCTATCTTTTTAGCAAGATCTCTATAAACTGGCATAAGTCTTGAAATTTCAGACCTTCTTGAGCCTGGCAAAA
>CAUUIN010000031.1:0-20435 GCA_963545295.1 uncultured Campylobacter sp.
CCATTGCCTATCGTGGTGCGCAGGCTCGCTTCGCCCCAACCTATCTTTTGAGCTAGCTCACCATATGTGAAGCCATACTCTTTACAAAATTCTTTTACTTCATCTGCTGTCATTATTGATCCTTTTTTAGGGCGATTTTATCAGCTCGCCCCTTAAATTTACGCGACGTTAAAAATTTGCTTTAGTATCTCGACGCTATAAGTGTTTATTCTGCCATATCGCGGATCGATCACTGCACCCATAAACGCTCCCTGCTCGTCACTTAATTTCTTGGCTCTTTTACCTAAGCTTGGGATGTGATAGCCCTTTTGCGAAATGCCGTATAAATTCATAAAAGCTATAAGTGTCATATAGTTATCGTTGTTTAAAATTCGGTTGATGTTATGTTTTGCCTTTAATTGCTCTTTGTGAATTTCATCCGTCTTATTTTCTAGCTCGTGTATTTTTCTATCCTGCTCTTTTAGATAGTTTAGCTGGATTTGCATATAGTCAAGCTGGCTAACGGCTATTTTGTCTCTTTTGTAGGCCTTTTCTACCTCTATGAAGTAGCGCCTTACTTGTTTGCCTTTTTCGTTTCGCTCAAGCATCGCTATCTCTTTTGCAATATCGGTTGTTAGGATATACTCGGTTATTATACTCGCCTTTTTGCCATACTCTGTGATCGTTTCTCTTTTTTGAGAAACGATGATATAGTCGGCGTTTAATGTGGCATCCGTCTCATCAAGCCGCCTTTTGATCCAGTCTGAAAATTTAGTATCACTTTCTAAAACGTCGTGTAAATCTCTAGCATTTACTGCATTTACCTCAGTGTTATTTATCATTGTTTGGCTGATCGTGATTATCTCATTCATTTTGCACCTCTTAAAATGGTATCTTTTGGCTCTCATAAGCGATATAATCGCTCTCTATCTCTGGCACATCATTATATTGTGGCTCGCTTTTGCGTTGTGCGACTTGGCTTTGCTGTGATGCGTTATTAACTTGGTATGTATTGCTTTTTTGTGGCTCGCCGTCTTTGTTACTTAACATCTCCATACTTTCAACATTTATGCTATGCTTTGAGCGGTTTTGTCCATTTTGATCCGTCCATTGCTCAAATTTAAGGCGCCCCTCGATTAAAAGTTTTGATCCTTTTCTTAGATATTGATTTGCTATTTCTGCGCCTTTGCCAAAAAAGCTAATATCAATAAAACAAACATCCTCTTTTTTCTCGCCATTGATACTAAATTTATGAGTGGCGGCGATCGCACTCTTGCCAATCGCTGCACCGCTTGGAGTATATCTAAGCTCAATATCTCTTGTTAAATTGCCAACTATTACTACTTTGTTAAACATTTAAAAACCTTTCAAATATCTTTTTGCCTATCTCGTAATCAACTTCGTTTCTTATAGCTTGGCGTTTGTTTTTTATCTTAAATTCGTCCAAGCTAAAATCTTTAAAGTCTGTATTTTTTACGTGTTTTATCACTCTAAAGGATGGAGTATTTATTTCATCAAGTGCAAAATTAGTCCAAAAATAATGCCTGCCTATCTCGGCAGTTGGTCTTATAAGTGGCTCATAGTATGGCACTACGTTTTCAATTACAAAAGCCTTTTTACAAAACGTCTTAAGATATGATATAAGCTCATAAAGCCTAAAATCTGGCAAAACCCTCGTTGCCTCATTGCGTGAGTTATTGCAAAAATTTAACCTACTATGACTTTGGCACGGAGGACTAGCCCATATAAAATCAAAATCTAAATAATTTTTAGCAGCGTAATCCCAAGCGTCGCTAACTATTATCTTGTCGTTTGGATAGCGTTTTGCATAAGCTTTTGCTATTTCAGGGTCAAACTCAACGGCTGTTACTTCTATGCTTACGCCTTTTTCTCTTGCTACATCGTCCCAATACTTGCGGTTACCACCAAGCCCTGCAAAAAGATTAAGCACTTTAATATCTTTCATTAAGCCTAACTCCTTTTAAAATTTGTAACACTAGCCCCTCTTTGCCTGCAAATTTCTCTTTTAAATTTGTATCAAGCACGCTTAGCCAGTACTCGTCAAGCTTTTTATTAAATTCCGCTATAATTTCATTTTTAGGGCGCAATGTTTTAACGTCGAGCTTACGATCTATTTTGTCGCGTGAGTGAAATAATGCGACCGCATCATCAAAATTCATTTTTGCGCCTCCAAATCGTATTTAATCCAAGCAATATCTACTACTTTGCCGCCTACTTTTGAGACGATGAAGCCATCACTGCTAACATAATAAAATTTACTCCAAAATCTCGCCTTTTGTCCGTCAATAAATTTATACATTTCAACTCCTTTATGATGCGTGATTTAAAAATTTAGGCAAAGCCATCTTTAAATTTGGCTTGTACTCCGTTTTGTTTTGTGTGATCTGCTTTATCTCATCAAGCACCAGCGCGCGAGTTTCATCTATCACGCCGCTAACCATTTTTAAAAATTCGTCCTCTTTTCTCTTGATGTTTGATAAAACGTTGATCTCTGCCTCGCTTGTGACTATGTAGCAATCAACTTCTTTTTTTTGCCCATACCTATAAACACGTCTTAAAGCTTGAAAAAAGCCCTCAAAACTATCGCTAAGGCTTGCAAATATTACGTTTTTACAGTATTTTTGCCAATTCATGCCAAAGCCTGCGATCTTTGGCTTTGTGATGAGTACTCTTATTTTGCCATTTGCAAAGTCACTCATCATCTTGGCTTTATACTCGTCAGTGTCGCTACCCTTGATCTCGACCGCACCAGCTATTAGATTTTTTAATAATTTACCCTCGTCGTTTAACTCGCACCATATAAGATAGTTTTCATCGCTATTATTTACTATTTTGGCGACCGCCTCGCATCTATCCTCTAGGCTCTCTTTTTTTGCCTCTCTTCTCTCGCTTAGGGTTTGCGCTGAGGTTGCAAAAAGTGAGCTTTTTGGCTTATGCTCTACTTCTATGTGGTGAATTTTTAGGGGTGGTAGTTTAAATTTAGCGTCCTCATCAAGGCTATATCCTAGATCGCTAGGCTTTGTGAAAAACGCACTCCAAGAGCTCACAAAACGCCAAAACGGCTTTTGTGCATGACCTTTTAATATCCATTTTGATGTGTCGCTACCATCGTGGATAAAATAAGTCGCTAACATCTCGCTAAGGCTCATCACGTTTAAAAACTCAGTATGGTTGCCTAACTCCGTATAGTCGTTTGGCGACGGCGTGGCACTGCAAGCGAGTTTATAAGGCGTGTGCTTAAAGCCATCTATGATAATATCTCTGCTCTTTGATGTGTAGCTTTTTATGCGACTACTCTCATCAAGCACGACGCCTATAAATCCATCTAGGTTAAATTTATCTAGCTTTTCGTAGTTTGTGATATTTAAGCCGTTTATAACGTCCTCGCTACTCTCGCAAAATTGAACTTCATAACCTAAAAGCTCTTTGATCTCGTCGATGCTTTGATGAGCTACCGCCAAAGGAGCGATAATAAGTACTGGCTTTTGCTCTTTTTGCCACACTCTATAAGCCCACTCGCCTTGCATAGCCGTTTTGCCGCTACCAGTCATCGCAAATATTGCGAAATGCCCTTTTTTAAGGGCTAAATATACTAAATCTTTTTGATATTCAAAGAGCGCGCTATGCAAATCCTCTCTTTTTATATCAACGCTCTTAAAATTTATCTTTTTCTCTTTTGTCTTTAAAAAGTTTTCATAGCTCAAAATGTCCATTTTTTGTCCTTTTAGTATAAGCAGCTTTGAAAAAAATCAGGCAATGATCTAATCTCGCCCTCATTAACTATTAAATCTCTAATCTCAAAATGCTCTTTTAGGCTAAGTGATTTCATTAGCTTTGAGATAGTCGATGTCCTCGTAAACTCATAATCTTTTTTTAATAACTCCATCTCTTTTTTGCCAAGTCTTGACAAGAAAAAAGACTTATTTATTGTCAAGAACTTCTTAATATCGTCTTGACACGCATCTTTTACCTTTTGTCTATAAGGCTCAAATTTATCATCCATTTTTAGCCCCTAAAATAAGCTTTGCTCGCCTCGCTCACGCAGTGCCAGCTCGCAATTTTTACGAGCAACATTAAAATAAGACGGCTTTAGCTCGATACCCAATCCTCTACGTCTCATTTTTAGGGCTTGATAAACTTCTGAACCGATGCCAAGAAATGGAGTAAATACGATGTCGTTTTCATTACTCCAAAGCTGTAAGGCGCGCTCTATTACTTCAAGTTGCAAAGGGGTCATATGCTTTTCGTCATTCTCGTCTTTGCTACCTTTTAAATTTAAAGTCTTGCTAGGGTTTATATCCATCCATACTGGGCTTGCGTATCTGCTCCATACGTCGATGCTACCTCGATTGAGACTGCCTTTAGTTTCGTCAAATTTAGCCGTTATCGGTGCGCCATCTCCTGCATAGTGATCAAAACCACCACTTATCGGCTCGGCATTTTCGCCAGGTTTTCGCATCGTGATAAGATAGTCTGCTAAGGCTTGGCGGCTCATTGCGCTATCTTTTACAACTTGTTTGTGAAGTAACCCAAGTGCTTTAGTGCGTTGCTGTGCTACTATTGGGTCTTTCCAGATGCACACTTCGGAGTGAAATATAAAGCCAACGCTTTCAAAAAGACGGATCATTTCGCCTCTAAAATCTCTTAGGCCTATAAAGCCATCTTTAAATTTGCTATATTGCAAATTCATACAATGAAAACTCATCAAGCGGCCACTTTTAAGCACTCTATAAAGCTCACAAGCTAAAAATTTAAAATGCGTTTCAAAGTCGCCTTTTTCGCAGTTACCCAAGTCGCGATCTGAATTTGAAAATGTATAAAGACTATCAAATGGCGGAGAATAGATGATATAATGCACGCTCTCATCATCAAAGCCTTTTATCACCTCGCAACTATCGCCATTATAAATAGCGTAGTCGTCGCTTATGACTTGATCTAAAACGTCCATTTTATGCCCCCTTGCTCTTTATAAGCTCTAAAATCTCATCACGATCGACAAAAACACTTCTAGCAGTTACGGCATAGCGTTTTATGATCCCTTTTTGCGCCCATTTTTTGATCGTTATGATGCTTAAATTTAGCATCGCCGCCGCGTCCTTGTAGCTAATATAATTTATTTTTTCTAGTTTCATTTTTCATCCTTTAAAAATCGCTCTTTGATCTGCAAATTCTCAAAAACTACACAAATATGATTATCTTTTGCGAATTCGTACTCATCTTTTATCCCTTTGCTTTTGTCGTTATAAAGCACGTCGGCGATAAAGAGAAAATCGCACTTTTTAAGCTCGCTAAAACACTTTTTCATAGCCTCGTCGCGGCTTATATCTAGCTCGCCAAATTCTAAAACTGGCACGAAAAAGCTAAATTTCGAGCTAAAGATATGCTTAGCCCTATCTTGTGCTTTGCCCGCTAAATAAAAGGCATCGCCAACGCTAAAGCCTGCATTTAACACCGTATCATAGGGGCTTACAACATATACTTTTAGCGTTTTTTCTGCTTTCATCGCATAAGCCTCTCTTAAATGTCTAATAGAGGGGTAATCCTCAACTAATTTTTTAAGCTCCTCTTTGCTAAACGCAAATGCTGCTTTTTGTGTCTTAAACATACTCTGCCTTTTATGCGGATTTTGTAAAAGATAAATGACGTCTGTTATCTTTAAAAAAAGCCACTTGCTCGCCAAGCACGCCAATATCAACGCCGTAAGGATAAGCGTTGCCAGTTAAGCGGTTGATCATCTCGTCCATTACCGCCACATACTCCGCCAAGCGGTCATATTCTGCGTGATCTATAAATTTATCCTTGAGCTTAAATGTAAGCTCTAGCCTATGCCACCCCCTTAAGCTCTCATCTAGCTTTTGATGATGATAGTTTGTTTGCTTCTCAAACTTATCATAAAAGCAAATTTTCTTTAACCCATAAAAACGCTCATAGCAGGCGTTAGCGTAAATGGTGCTCTTGTAGCTTATGAACTTGTCGCCAAAACGATCAAGGCGCTTTTTAAGCCACTCTTTTGAGCTTGATCCTGCATGCTCGTCGCACTTAAAGTCATGCGCTATATCCCACTCGTAAGGTTTGAAGCGACGCAAAAATTTACTTAGCACTTTGTAAGTTTCTTTAAAAACTTCACGGCTAGGCTGGTAAAGCCCTGCAAATACTACTTTTATATAGTAGCCGTAGGGCTTTTTACGCTTTTTGCATAAGTCGTTTAGCTCGTTTGAATTCTCAATTACGATCATCGAGTTAGTTAAGCTCGTCACACCCTTTTTAAAGCTCACATATCGGATTTTAAATTCGTTGCCAACTGGCATTATTAAGGGCTTATCGTTTTTAAATTTATCTTTCACATAAGTCGTGATCGCTTTATTTCGGTTTATGCTACGAAGCTTTGTATTAAGCTCGATCTTACGCATAAATTTTAAAAAGCTAGACTTTGAGAGGATAAAGCGATAAGCATCAATCCCAGTGCTAAAATTCAAAATCAATCCTTTTTGTAACTTTTCTAGGCCTAATGGCCAACTAATACACCTTTTTTTAAAGGCTCAAAATCAAAGCCGTAACGCAAAGCAAAAATAAAAGTAAGTCCATCACTCGCACTCTCTTTCTTTTCTTAAAACGTCTTTAAGCTCGTCTGTTAGTCGCTCCAGCGTTTCAAGTGAGCTTTTACGCTCATCTCTTAACTCTTTTAAACTCTCATCCAAGCGCTCTAAATGCTCTTTAACATCAAAAAACTGCTTTAATTTCTCTAATATCTCGTAACGCATTTTTTAGCCTTTCTCGTCCCCTTAAAATTGCCATCTTTTGTAAGCTCGACCTCATAGCCAAGCGCCGCCATCGCCTCGATAAAGGCTAAAATTTCGCCTATATTTCTATCTTTTTGTTTCATCTTTTGCCCTTTTTAGCTTGCTTTGTTTTTATTTAGATAGATAGTGCCTGCACACGTGCCATCGCCCACTTTGGCGTTTGATGCACTTCGCCAGTCGATACCATCGCTTTCTAGTATTTTTGCGTTTGCCTTACTTACATATCCGCCACTAAGTCCGTAGTAAGCTATCCCCCTCATCTCGCAATAAGCCTTTATCGTCCATCTTGTTTTGTCGTATATAAGTTGTGCTAGTGTTTTCATCTCTTGATCCTTTAAATTTGTCTTTTCGCATCCCATCATCTTTAGCCCTTTTTGCTATAATTATTTTATTGATTAGAGAATTATACTTCATAATGAAGTATTTGTCAATACAAAATGAAATATTTTTTTAAAAAAGGAAACAAAATGACGTCTTACGATGATATTGTGCCTATTTTAAAGGAACTGGCAGGGGCGAAAACAATAAAAGAACTTGCCGATAAATTAGGGATTAGCCCACGAAATTTTAATACGTGGAAAACTAGAGGCGAGATACCATTAAAAACATTAATGGCGCTATCTCATGCAATAGGGATAACCAAAGAACAGATGATGAGTGCTATTAAAAATGGGGTAAACCATGCGGATGAAATTCAAATACATCAAAATGGCGTAGGGGAAGACTATAGCATCAAAAAGATAACCGCGTATAAAGCAAGCGCAGGCGGTGGCAATGAGATAGATGATATAAAAGCTTATGAGACTGGCGAGCTTATGCCGATCGCCAAGGCATTTTTTAAAACACCGCCTAAAAAAGAGCTAAATGCCATCGAGATAAGTGGAGAGAGCATGATGCCGATGCTGCATGATGGCGACTGGGTTATATTTTGTGATGATGGCGAGTTTAGAGGTGATGGGCTTTATGTCGTAAATTTTAGCGGCCAGCTAATGGCAAAAGCGCTACAACTAAGCCCTAAAGGCGAGCTAAAGATCATCTCGGTTAATCCAAATTTTGCAAGCTACGAGATCGACATAAACGAAACACAAGAGCATTTTAGGATCATAGGTAAAGTAATAAAAAGCATAGTTTAAAGGAGCAAAGATGAAAAAGATAGTTTTAGCCGTTTTAACGTCGGCGGTGCTTGCTTTTGGCGCAAGTGAGGATAGTGCGAAAAGCCTAACAATGGAGTTTTTAGGGGCAGTGCAAAAGCCATATAAAGAATTTATGGATAAATGCTTAGGTGGCAAAATGCCAGACATGCAGGCGATGAATGACGCAAAATGTAGTTTTAGAGACTACTCATACTATAAAAAGCTCGATGGCAAAATAAAATTTGGAGACAACAAAAAAGAAGACATGCAAGAGTTGGACGCCAACTACCAAAACGCAATGAGCACGTTAGCCGATAGAGTGGCAAACCTAAAAGCAGCCAACCCAACAAAAGCCAAAAATATAGATGCAAACTTAAAATTTGTCAATAAAGTGGTGGATATAAAAGAGGATGATGGCAGAACAAAAGTTTATTATAGTTTATCAAATTTGCAAGAGCTTATAAAGATGTATAACTTGGGAATATATACAGAGGAGATACTTTATGATGGCGTTTTGTTTTTAGACTGCAACGGCGAAAAATGTAAGATATTGCCTTTAGAATGAAAAAACTACTTTTGATTTTGCTTTTGGCGGTGGTAGCGACTGCCGCCGATAAATTTGACTGCTCCAAGCGGTATTGTAAGCAGATGACTAGTTGCGCCGAAGCCTATCACTACTTAAAAGAGTGCGGCCGCAGTAGCTTTGACCGAGATGGCGACGGCGTGCCATGCGAAAATGTATGCAAAGGCGCGAAAAAGAAATAAAATTTTAGGAGGCAAACAATGGATCAACAAACAATAACGTTATTAATGTCATTACTTGCGATAGTTGTGAGCTTTTATGCTAATTATAATGTAAAAAATATTGAACGAGAAAAAAGTAAGCTAAAAAAAGTAGAGATACTTTTTAATATGCAAGTAGAAGCGGTAAAAGAATTTAATAGGATACATCATGAGCTTAGTCCATTAAATTTAGGCGATGTGCGTGATGGCGAATTTTATGGTAAAACGCAATGGGAACAGATAAGATCAAGAATATCAAAGTACCAAGCGGATTATGCATTTTTATTTGAAGATGATGAGGTAATAAAAAAATTAGAAAATATAATGCTTTCGTTAGACTTTATAACGCAAGAGTATGCATACTATGAAGAAAAAGATCCAGGTATGGCGCGTGATATAGAAGTAGATAAATATATAGATACCTTAAAGCTAATAGCGGATGCAAATAGCTTAATAAAAAGATATATGTTTAAAGAGCTAAATAATAATTAGCGATTAGGTGCTCCGACAAATACGCCATATATTTTGGCTTAATCTCCGCTAAAAACAAAGGATATATCTATGCCTAAAAAAGAGCAATAATCGCCGATCACACCGATACACTTACACATCCTTATAAACACCACTTAAGTATCAATTAAAAATCCAATCTCTTAATAGTGGCGTGATAGAGTAAAAAATTCTCATGGGTCCTTCTCAAAGCTTATTTTCAGATGCGGTGGCAAACCGCGAAAAAAAGAGGGTTATAAGCGTTTTTTAGGGACTTCGTTATCGTTTTAGTATAAAAAATGGATTTTTAGGGGGGGTAAATTTATCTTTTTGAGTAGTGCTAAAAAGCAAAATAGTAGAAGCAAGATCAAAAAACTTATAATTTTAAATAATAAAATATAGCTTAAAAAAGATGATGATAAAAGACCAAAATTTAAAAGATTAAAATTAAAATATAGCTTAAAAATAGTTAGTTTTATTTGCAAAATAACGCAATAAAGGATATAATAAGCTCGTTATCGGTTATCACTTCAAAAGCCCTTTTTTAAAATTTACAAACAAAAATCAATGAGTAAAATTATAGAAATCTTTGCAAAATCCATTTTTATAAAGCCTCGCTTAAATTTGCTAGAGTGGGCGGAGCGATATAGATTTTTGAGTAAAGAAAGCTCATCAAGCTTTGGCAAATTTAAAGCCTTTTCTTATCAATGTGAGCCTATGATCGAAATCTCAAACCCAAAACGTGAAAAGATTATCTTGCTTTGGGCGTCACAGCTTGGCAAGAGCGAGTTAATAAATAATGTTTTGGGCTATTACATACACCAAGAGCCAAGCACTATTTTGTTTATGCTACCCAACAAAGACGATGCAGAGGACTACTCAAAGAGACGTTTAGCCCCTATGTTTCGAGATACACACGAACTAAGTGAGCTAATAAACGCAAACGATGCAAACAACACAATACTTATAAAGAATTTTAGGGGCGGAAATTTAGCCCTAGTTGGCTCAAATTCGCCATCAAAGCTAGCAAGTAAGCCTATTAAAGTTTTGCTAGTTGATGAGGCAGATCGCTGCGAGGCTACTAAAGAGGGCGATAGCATAGAGCTAGCACAAAGGCGGACGGCTACATTTTATGATCGCAAAATAGTCATAAGCTCAACACCTACCATTTCAGGCGCTAGCACGATCGAGAGGGAATTTATAAATTCCGATCAAAGGCTATTTTTTGTAAAGTGCCCTTTTTGCCAGCACGAACAAAAGCTAATATTTGAGCGCATCATCTACGAGCTTGACGAACACAAAGAGCTAATAAACGAAAGCGTAAAATATCAATGTAGCGAGTGCGGTAGCTTGCTAAGTGAGCAGGACAAGAACGAAGCCGTAAAAAATGGGCGATGGGTCGCACAAAATCCAAAATCAAAAATAGCTGGCTTTTTTCTAAATGCCATATATAGCCCTTTTTATAAAATGAGCGAGATCGTTAAAACATACCTTGATACAAAGGGCGACGAGCTAAAAATTCAAACTTTTAAAAATACGATCGAGGCTCTAGCCTATGAGCCACCAAATACAAGCTTTAACGAAAATGAGCTATTAAATAGGATCGAGGAGTATAACGATCAAAATTTACCGCAAAATGTAAGCTTTGTAACGGCTGGCGTGGATATACAAGGAAACCGCGTTGAGGTTATCTTTATTGGATGGTGCAAAGGTTACGAGGCTTACAATATTGACTATAAACAAATCTACGGCAATACTGACCAAGATGAAGTATGGCAAAAGCTCTTTAGAGAGCTAAAGCGCAAATTTAAAAGAGAGGATGGAAAAATACTAAGCACTACTTTAGCGCTAATCGATAGTGGCTTTAACTCCAGCCGAGTTTATGATTTTGTAAGTTTAGCGCCAAATTTCATAGCCTCAAAGGGTGCAAGCGAGGCGAGCCAAAAAGTAGAGTTTTTAAATAAAGTGAGAGTGATAAAAAGGGGAGTTAGGCTTATAAATATAGGAACGTTCAAAGGAAAAAGCGAGTTTTTTAGGCTACTTAGCATAAAAGATCACGGCGAGGGATATTTTCACTATAACAAAAATTTTACAAATGAATTCTTTTTGCAGCTCACGGCCGAAAAGCTGCAAGAGGTAAAGAATAAAAGAGGCTATACAAAACTGCAATACGTCAAGACTAGGGAAAGAAACGAAGCTTTAGACATCACAATACTAGCTTATGCAGCGGCTAAGCTAATAAAAAACGAGCTAAGACGAAAAAGGATTAAAAATGCAAATTCATAAAAAAGTGCTAATCAAAAAGACAAGATACGATCTAAATATGAGCGTAGAAAATGCATCACGCTTTGAGCAGCTTTGCGAGGCTTACGAGATGAAAAAATCAGATATGGCAGATTATATTATAGAGAGCTTTTGCAAAGGAAACCCACGCTATAACCAATATTTAATAAATTTAGGGGTTGCAAAAAAGAAGCTACAACAAAAAGTCGAGCAAGATATGAGCCTTTTTGAGGGGGCGATATGCAAGTAAACACAAAGGAACTAAGCAATGCACTAGGACTAACCGATAGGCGAGTGCAAGAGCTAGAAAGCGAAGGCATTATTAAAAAGCTAGAGCGCAATAAATGGGACTTGACGGCTTGCATCGATGACTATATAAGCTACAAAATAAAGCTTGCCACTCAGAGCTTTGAGCTAAGCGAGGCGAGGGCAAAAAAAGAGCTAGCTGATGCGGAGCTAAAAGAGCTAAGACTTGCCAAAGAAAAGGGCGAAGTAATAGCCATTGATAGGCTAGAAAAAGACCTAAGCGACATCGCTGCTGCCGTATCAAATAAACTCTACTCACTACCCAATAAGTTAAAACGCAGCATCGACCTAAGCGACGAGGTAGAAAATGCGATCAATAATGAAGTTGAGAGCATATTAACCGAGCTAAAAGACACCAAAATTTATAAAGATTTTGCTTAGATAGCTTTTAATCCCCTCTTTCTCACTTGTAAAAAATATTTATAAATTTCTCTAAAATGAGCCAAAAAAGCAAAAAAGGGCTAAAAGCCGATGACTACACAAGAGAGAATTTTATTAATCGATAGAGCGATCGATGATGTTTTGGATAACCTCAAAGATGGCATCGAGATAAAAGAGTATTGGATCGATAATTTAAAAGTTGTTAAGCGCAGCCCACTAGAGCTAATAAGCGAACTAAGAAAGATAAGAGCTAGCATCATAAAAGACGCGCAAAAGGCAAAAGCGACTAGCAAAACATATATTTTTGGGGATAGGTATTAATGAAGCGAAAAACAAAGCAAAATTTATCAAAAAACATATCTATGAAGCCAAAGATAAATTTTTTCAAATATCCAAGCTTAGAGCCAAACCGCATAAATTCATATGAGATAAGCCAACTACTACGTAACCAAGACATCGACAAAGTAAGCGCTAAGCTAAGAAAACAAGCGCGCAGTATAAGCACGTCAGTATCTCTAACTAGTGGCTTTTTTGAGACGTTAAGCAGTGAAATTTATGGCGAGCAAGGATTTATCCTCGACATCACGACGCCAAAGAAAAATTTAAACCAAGCCGTGCAAAGGTCATTTTTTGAGTGGGAGCATATATGCTGCGAATATGGAGTTTATGACTTTGGCGACTATGAGGAGATGATTTTAACGGCTCTATATCGTGACGGCGAGGCGTTTATAAAATTGCATAAAGGCGATGAGCTAAAGATCGAGCTAATAGATGCTGAGGATATAGATAGCGACCTAACAAACGAGGGCAAACATATATATTACGGCATCGAGTACGACGCCGAGCGCGAGATGACGCCGAAAGCATACTACCGCTTGCTAAAAAATGGCAAATATGAAGTGATCCCAGCCGATGAGATCATACATATAAAAAAGGCATCATTATCAAAACAAAAAAGAGGCATAAGTAAGCTAGCAAGTGCGATCTTTGATACTCACAGCAAAGACAAGCTAAAAAAAGCCGAACTAGACCGCGCAAGACTTGCAAGCGAGCTAACTGGATTTTTCACACATAAAGACGAGGGGGCATTACTTGGCAATGTTGAGTATGGTGATGATGGCGAGATAAGGCAAAAAGAGATAAATTTGCCTGAAAGTGTGCAGACTGGCACATTTACATTTTTAGAGGATGGGATAACTCCTCAATTTGTAGAACCGCATAATCCTATCAATATGGAGTATTTTTTAAAAAGCACCGATAGGGATGTAGCGCGATCGCTTGGGCTTAGCTACTCCACATATACTGGCGATTTAAAAGATGTAAATTATAGCTCGATACGTCAAGGCACGATCGCAGAACGCCGAAATTTTAAGCGAATACAAAATTTTATAAAGCGCAAATTTCACGACGAGATTTTTAAAAAATGGCTAGAGTGCGAGCTAATAGCAGGGCGGATCAAGCCAAACGACTATAAGCAGCTAATAGGACATTTCACGTTTAAAACGCAGGGATGGGAGTATATCGATCCAGTAAAAGAGGTAAATGCGAACAAGATCGCCATTAGTGCAGGATTTAAGACAATAACCGAAGTATTAAGAGAAAAGGGAGTGGAGCTTGACGACTTTATGGACGAGCTAGAAAAAGAAAAAGAGATAGTAGAGAAATTAAGAGAAATTAAAATTTTAAAAGGAGAAATTGATGAACAAGATCAATCTACAAAATGAGGATTTATCTAAATTTAGAGCCGTTTTAGCAGATAATGCGATAAACGATGAACAAAAAACTATTAGTTTTTTGGCTCTTAGCCACGAAAATTTACACAAAAGATGCTCATTTTTTGGCGATGAATACTATTTAAGCGTAGATTTAAAAGGGGTTAAATTTGAGGCCACGACGCTATATTTAGATCACGATGTAAGCTTTGAAAACGCCATCGGCAAAATCATAGATACAAAGCTAGATGATAAGGGTTTTAAAGTGATAGTTAAATTTGATGATGAGGTTACCCAAAGCCGTGAAGCATACGCTAAATTTAAAGCAGGTTTTAGTGATAGCGTGAGCGTAGGATTTAAGAGCTATGAGCTAAAAGAGTGCGAGCCGATAGATGGTATTGAGCATTTTGAGATAAAAAATGGCGTAATAAATGAGCTTAGTGCAGTGTGGCAAGGAGCAGACCCAAATGCAAAAGTAGCAAATTTTGCAAAAGAACAAGAGATGCCAAAAGCCAAAGAACAAGATACACAAAAAGAGAGCGAAAACGTAGAGCTACAAGAGAAACAAAAAGACGAAATAAAAGAGATCATCGAGTTAGCCGAAATTTTAGGCAAACACGCCGAAGCGATAGAGGCGATCAAAAACAAGATGAGCTTTAATGAATTTAGTAAAAAGATAAAAGAACAACAACAAAAAACCAACGACATAAAGGAGTTTAACATTATGAAAAGAGAAAACACACAAGACTTTAGCCTCGCTAAAATTATTTTAAGCGCAGGTAATATCAACGCAGACCTTGGCTTTGAAGTAGAAAACTACTTTAACAAAAGCAATGGCCGCTTTATTTTGCCATCTGATTTTGGAGCTAGGTTTAGCGACGCTATCACAACGACCACAAAGGCAGCAGGAGCGATCTCGACTGATTTTAGAGATGATTTACTAATCGAGGAAGTAAAAACCGAAAGCCCACTTTTAAGCGAGTGCACTTGGCTTGATGGCTTAAGCCAAAGAGTGGAAATCCCACGCAATAACTCAAATATTACGGCGGATTTTGTAGAAGAGGGGCAAAGCAGAGATAGTGAAAATTTATCATTTGACAAGATCATACTTGAGCCTCATACTTTGCTCGCAACTATCCGCATAACTCGCACAATGATGAATATGTCGGCTTTTGGTCTTGAAAGCTTTGCCTATAAAGCGATGAAATTTGCAATCCGCAAAAAACTAGAGGAAGCGATACTATACGGCAAAGGCGTAATAAAAGGCGTTTTTGAGACTAGTGGAGTGCCAAGCATCGCAGGCTATCTAACAGCTCCAAATTTAGAAAAGACTTTAAGCTTTGGTGATATGCTAGAAAACAACAACGGCAACATTGCAAACGCAAAATTTGCGCTAAAAAATAGCGATGTAAGTAAGTTAAAAGCAACTCAAAGGGGCGTTTCAAATGAAAAAATGCTAATCGAGGAGCTAGGCAATTTACAAGGCTATCCATACTTTACAACGCAGCTAATCAAGAGTGGCGACGTAGTTTTTGGCGACTTTAAAGACATCTTTATCGGATCGTTTAAGGGCGTTGAGCTGCTAACTCACAATGAGCGCGGCGGCGATGTAATACTTGAGCTTTACCTTGATGTTGATGCTAAGCTAGCACGTGAAAAATCATTTGTAATCTCAAAGACAAGTGCATAAAATGTCAAATTTTGCTAAGTCTATGCAAATATTAATGAGACTTGAATTTAACAATCCAAGCCTCGCATTGCATAAGAACGAAACCGAAGCAGGGCTAACATTTATGGGTATTTATGAGTGTGCTCATCCTAACTTTAAAGGGTGGGAGCTTATAAAACAAGTACTAAAAGGTAAAAGCCTAAAAGAGGCTAGCGCCATACTTTATGGCAATAGCGATCTTGTGGGCTTTGTTTTTGAGTTTTACAAAAAAGAGTTTTGGGACAAGATGCGACTTGATGAGGTAGAAAGCGATCTAAAAGCTAGTGAGATATTTTGTTTTGGCGTAAATGTAGGCACAAAAGTGGCCATAAAACTTACTCAAACGATGTTAAATGTAGCAGTTGATGGAGTTATGGGCGCGCAGACACTAAAGGCGTTAAACGCATACGACGAGGGCAAATTTAGCACTGATTTTGATAGCTATGAGATTGCTTATTACACAAGTTTAGTTAGCAAAAATCCAAAACTTAAAATTTATGCTAATGGGTGGAAAAATAGGGCACTAGCAATATAAAGAAAGGGTAAAAAATGAAATATAAAATTCTTTACAACACGAGAATATCAACAAAAAACTATAAGGCAGACGACGAGATAGAATTTGCAGACGGCACAGATGAGCTTTTTATCAAAAGGCTCATAGATATAAGATGTATCGAGCCAGTTGCAGGCAGCGAGAAACCAAAAGAGGCTAAAAATCAAAGAGGCACAAACGTAAAAGAGCAGAAAAAGGAAGCAAAAAAGGAAGCAGATGAAAGCGATGATGATTTAGGCGTTGATCTGGACGACATCGAGGGGTAAAAATGCTTAATATGCAGATGGTAAAAAGAGACGTTAAGAGCCTTTTTGCAAAGACAAATGCAACTTTAACAAAGGATGATTTAAAGCTAAATTGCCATTTCAACAAATACACAAAAGTGATCTTTGATGATGGAGCAGTAGCGACACAAACAACGGCGCTAATTAGCGATGACGAGGGAATAAAGCTAAGGGTAAAAGATGAGGTAATGATAAACGAGCATGGATATATCATTACTAAAATCGAGCTTGAAAACCAAGTCACAAAACGACTATATTTAAAAGAGGCCTAAAAATGCAAAGAGAAACAATTATTAACGATCTTTTTACCCTGCTTAAGCCGCTTTGCGAAAATGTGGAGCTTTTTTTAACTCCATCTTTTGAGCGTAAAGACCTGCCTATTATCGTTATAAAAGACACCGATGATACCATCGAAAACGACGCATTTGTTAGCATATCACACGCTCTAAGCGTTGAAATAAGGATGATAACTGCGAAGTATAACGCATCAAATGAGATAATAAAATCCGTTTTGAGTGCGCTAAAAGAGTATAAAAGCAAATTTCTAAAGATAGAACAAACAAGCCTAAACCGCGAGAGTTTTGAGCTATACGATGATGAATACATATTAAGCACGATCACGATAAAAATTTATTATAAAAGCGAGCTTTGGGAAGCATGAGGGAGCTATTTTTAGGCAAAATATGTGAAGTTAAAAACGATCTTGTAAGGGTGGATTATTTAGGTACTATAACGCCACCAATCCCTTATTTACAATTTGCAAATTCATACAAAAGAAGCTTTACACCGCCACGAGTTGATGAGCAAGTTATGCTAGTTGATTTTGGTGGAGCAAAGATCGCAATAGGTAGCTTTTTGAATTCGGACTTTAGCGCACCAAGTGGAGCAAGCACTACAAAAGAGATAAGCCAGTATGAGGACGGCACAATAATAAGCTACGATACTTCAAGCTCAACGCTTGAAATCACAAATCCAAAAGTGATAAATATAGTAGTGCAAAACGATATAAACGTAACTTGCAAAAACGCAAATTTAACCGCTCAAAAAACTACTATAAAAAGTCCTAACGTGCAAATTTTAGGCAACACAAACATACAAGGAGCGATCACAACTTCAGGAGACGGCGGCGGAAGCGGTGAGTTTAGTATCAACGGAAATTTGAAAATAACTGGTGATGTAAAGATAGGGGCAAATTTAAGCGCAGGAGGTAGCGCAAGGATCGGCGGCAGCATCACAGATGCAAAAGGGGATCTAACAAACCACACTAACCACGGCTACACTAGAGATTAATCCCCTTGTAAATTTTTATCTATGCCATTTTATATAATCAAAGCAAAAAAAGGGCAAAAATGCACCAAATCGAAGTAGAGGAAAATTTAAGGCGTATTTTTATTACGAACAAATACACAAAGACCTTACGCCCTCTTTTTGGACTTGATAGGCATATAGACAAAAGCGCCGATCTTTATAACCTGCTGGCGCTAAAAGAGGATATAACCGAGCAGATCAAAAAGCACGAGCCACGCATTCAAACTGACAGCATAAGCTTTGAGGACGATAACGGCTCGATCATCTGCGAAATATCATACACACAAGATAAAGAAGCTAAATTTTTAAGGCTAAATATATGAAAGTACCAAATTTTATAAAGCCTTTGGATATAGACAAAGAGCGAGAAGCTATCATAAGCGAGTTTAAAACAAAGAGCGGAAAACTAGACTATATCCCACTAATAGGGGATGATTATATGACGCTTATAGATATATTTTTGTTTAAACTTAATAATTTTATTGAACTCACAAACGTTAAAATTTCACAAAACTACCTACTCTTTAGCAAAGGTGAGTATCTCGATGAGCTTGTAAAACTAATAGGCATAAAAAGAAACGAGGAGATAAAGCCGATCGCAAAGATCGAAATAAAAGTAAATAGCTCAACTTTTCTAAGTAAAGGGACTAAATTTACAGACACCAAAGGACATTTTGCATATCTAATAAAAGATACTTTTATAAATGATACGGCGGTAGTGCAGATCGAAGCGGCGGACTATTTTAAAGAGCCTTACGAAACTACTACGCTTGAAATACCAAACATCTATATAAGTGAGATAAATATAAAAGAGCCATTTAGTGGTTTTAAAGCACGCGAGAGCGACGATGAGTTAAGAGAGAGGTTTTTACTTGCACTTCATCGTTTTAGCACAGCAGGCAGTGAAAAAGCATATCTTTTTCACGTTTTAAGCATCGAGGGAATAAATAAAGCTAACGTATATCAATTAAGCGCAGGCGTAGTGCAAGTAGTATATTTATCTAAATTTGAACAGCAAATCGCCAAAGAAAAGATAAAAGAGGCACTAAAAGACAAAATCCCACTAACTGATGATGTGCGCATAAAAGAGGCGAATAAAATCAATCTTGACCTAGTTATCGAGATCGCACCAAGGCAGAATTTTATGTTTAATGAAATTTTGGCGAACGCAGATGCAAGACTAAAAGAGTTTTTTAGCACGTTAAAGATCGAGCAAACGCCGCATATTTCGCAGATCATAGAGGTAGCTTTTGATGAAAATACGGCATCCGTTGAGGTTAAAACGCCAATACCAAAAGCCGATCGAGATAGCATTATTGTATTAAATTCACTTCAAATCAATAAGGCCAACAATGCTTGATCTAAGAGCCTATAATGATGTGCTTTTTAGGGTCGATGAGGTTTTTGGCTCAAAGATGGATGAATACTTATCCTTTGATGAGCGATTTTTTTATAACCAAACCGACGTAAATAGAGCGTATTTAGCCCATCAATTCGATACCGAGCCAAAAAGTCTAAGTATCGAGGAAACAAAAGAGCTATTAAAAGCACCGCTTAAAACCTACTTTTTTGAGGGGACGAGCGAGAGCCTAGAAACTGGGCTAAAGGCATATTATAGCGGTGCAAGCACAAAGCAGTGGAGCGAATACGGCGGTGATCCTTATCATTTTAAGCTTATTTTGGACGCAAGCAAAGGGCTAAGCAAAGAGCAAATTTTCAAAACTGATAAGCTAGTAAAAACATATAAAAACGTGCGTAGCGTATATGATGGAGCAAGCATAAAAGCGACTGCGAGCATAAATTTAAAAGCCCACTCTTACACATTTAGCGGTGAAAATATAAGCGTAACGCCTTATGTAGTATCAAATATAAACGAAAGCGCAAAATTTAAAGCTGGTGCAACTACGCAAATCAACGAAATAATAAGCATACCAATAAGCACAAAACAAATTTTTGCAAGATAAAAGGACGATATATGAAGCAATACACACTTTTAACAGCTAGTGGCATAAACAAGCTTTTAAAAACCGCTAGCGACGGATCAAAGATAGCGCTAAAAGAGATCGTAGTAAGCGACTTTGAAGGAGAACTAAGCGAGCAGACCACATCAATACCAAATGAGAAGTATAGGGGTGCAATAAACGCCATAACGATAGATGAAAATGATAATAACATTCTCGACGTCGATGCCATCATACCGCCTGAAGTTGGCGGATTTTATATAAAAACAGCTGGCATATACTGCGATGATGGCTCGCTCTTTGCAGTGGCAAGGCTTGCGGACACATACAAACCGCTTTTAAACGAGGGGTCAAGTAAAGACATAACGCTAAATTTTAAACTCCAAATTTCTAATGCGAGTGATAGCATAATACTCAAAGTTGATAACAACGTAGTGCTTGCCACAAGAAAGTGGAGCGAAAATCAATTTTTAAAGAAAACCGACAAGATAGACGCATACACCAAACAAGAAAGCGACGATAAATTCGCTCAAAAAATTAGCTTGCCAACGCTTGCCACCGAAACAAAAGAAGGAATAGTAAAACTCAAAAACTCAATAACTGCAAAGCAAGAGGACGTGGCAGTCACTGAAAGAGCCGTGAGTAATGCGATAGAGGCAAATAAAGGGCTAGGTATAGCGCAAACTTGGCAAAACATGACCACACAAAGAAAAAAAGACATAGTATATACGAAT
>CAUUIN010000032.1:0-20265 GCA_963545295.1 uncultured Campylobacter sp.
ATCAAAGCTTCAAGCGACATCCACAACCCAGAGCTTGCACGTGAAGCGGTTGTAACAGCTATCAAAAAAGAGGAAGACCCAAGATATGCTGAGTGTATGGCACTTTTGCATAATGACGTCTATCTAAAATACGCAAAAGCTGGTAAAAATTTTGCGATCGATGTTGATAGTGAGGTTTGGAGTAAAAGATGATACAAGTTTATAAGCTTACAAAAAGGCATATGGACGACAACGAGAAGCTTCCACGCGAGCTTAAGGAGATAAAAATTTTCTCCACTTGCGTGGGACACGGCGTTGGCACGATTGATTTTAGCGAGAAGATCTTAGAGCTAAGCGATGAGGAATTTGACGAGATGATCAAAAACTCTGGCGAATATGTGAAATTTAAGATCGGAAATTTAAGCAAGTATTTTGAAGTTGAAATTTTTGCTGAGCATATCGCTAAACTCTTGCCACAGCTTTGTGAATGTAAGCTTAAAAAAATTTTGGCAAATTTAAAAGAGGGATATGTCGTGCTTAGGAAGGACTTTTGATGAAAAAGGCTATCCTTTGCATCGGTAATCCTATGCGCGGCGACGATGATGTTGGCAATGAAGTCGGCCGCATCGTAGAAGCTGAGCTAAAAGAGTGGAAGGTCTTTTTTGGGCAAGATGTGCCTGAGAATGAATTTTCAGCTATTAGAGAATTTGCGCCTGATATTTTGATAGTAGTTGATGCGATGAGTGGCTTTGATGAGGATAAGATAGAGTTTTTTGACCTAAGTGACGATAGAGACTACATCTACTCAACTCACAACCTCCCAACGCCAGTTCTTTTAAGCTATTTGCGTAAAATTTGCCCAAAGACGCTTTTTCTAGGCATTAGCGTCTTGCTTGAAAATGTCCTTGATTTTGAAGAGGGTCTAAGCGAGCAGGCTAAAAAAAGTGCTAGAAAGGCTTTTTTAAGAATTGTAGAGATTGATAAAAATTTAGTTGGTTAAATTTAGCAAGGGCTAAATTTAATCTGGGGTTTGCTAAAGATAAATTTGATCGTTTTGGATTTGAAATTTAGTGTAAAACTAAGCTTTAAACATTAAATTTTGACGCTAAAATGTCTATCTTTGGCATTGCTTCTTTGCTTTATATTTGTTATAGATCAAAGAAGGTTAAATAAAAAGGAGACGTGATGTTAAATCCGGCAGAAACCGCTCAAGCGGTGTCAAATTCTATGGAGCATAAAGCTAATACGCCACTTGTAAGCATTATCTTCCTTGCTATCATGGCTGGAGCTGCTATTGCAATGGGTGATATTTTCTGGGCTCACTCAACAGTTGGTATGGCTGAAAAACAGTCTATCGGTCTTGCAAATTTCATCGGTGGTATCACATTTAGCTGCGGTCTTATGATGGTTGTATTTTATGGTGGTCACCTATTTACTAGCTCTGTTTTAAGCGGTGTTAGTGCATATGATGGCAAATTACCACTTGGCAAAACCATAGGTTATTGGGTAATTGTTTGGATATTTAACTTTGTTGGTGGCGCATTGATCGCTTATATGTACTATTACTCTGGTTTGCCACTAAAATACGACGGCTACATCTTGCAACACTTCGTGCCAGCAGCCATTGGAAAGATCACAGCGCCATTTCATGAGCTATTTATTCGTGGTATCTTTTGTAACGTCTTTGTTTGTATGTCTATTTGGACTGCGACAAGCGAGAGCGACCTATCTGGTAAATTCTTTGCCATTATGTGGATGATCGGCGCATTCGTTGCATGCTCTATGGAGCACTGCGTTGCAAATATGTTCATTATCACTGAAGCTATTATCTCTAAAGCTCACTACATAGCAGCAAGCGGTGGCGATATCAATGCTGCAGCAGCTTTACTTCACACTACAGCAGATAAACTAGATGTCATCAACTGGACAAATTTCTTAAGCAAAAACTTGCTTCCAGTTACACTTGGCAACATTTGTGGTGGTCTTTTCTTCGTCGGTCTTGTTGGCTTCATGGCTAATAAATTTGATATGAAGAAAAAAGCTTAAAATTACCTTTTAGTCTTTGCTTTTATGGCAAAGGCTAAATTTTAAATTTCTCTCTTTTTTAACTTAAAAGTTTTAAAAAATCTCTTATTTTTCATCTAAAAAAATGTCACACCAATTTAAAATTTAACGTTTTAATTTAGTTTTGTTTGAAAATTTGTGACATTTTGGAGCTTAAAACATCTTGGCTAATAAATTTAGAGCAATAATAAAGCTAAAATTTAATATAATCCCACAAAAAAGGAGAGTCTATGAAAATTTTCAATGCATTTTTTACTGGCATTATATTTGTTCTTGCTCCTATTTTTACGCTATTTGTTGGACTTTACAACAACTACTTTTCCTTTTATGGCATAAATGAGTATTTCAATGTGGTTTTTGTAGATAACGTGCCTTTTTTGTGGCTTTTACCTGTGTTTTTTATATTTGGATATTGTTTCTTTTACGCGCCATTTAGAAAATTTTTTAGAGCCTTTTATCTGCTTTTACTCGTGCTTTGCGCACTTAGTTGGTATCCTGATTTTGGACGAAGCTTGGGCGAGGCTTATTTTATGAGTAAGCCACTTGAGATGGATCTATCTTCAAATTTACAAAACGAGCAAAAAACAAGCGGCAAAGTCCTTTATGACGGACGAAGAGAAATTTATTTTCTAAGAAGTGACAATGATAAAGTCGTTAAAATTTCAAAGTAAAGTTTTACCTTTATTTAGTTACAATGGCATAAAAATTTAAAGGTTTAAAATGCGTATAAAACTTCCACACGTACCTTATGTTTCACATAAAATAGCAATAGATCTTTTAAACTGTGGTTTTGTAAAGTTAAACAAAGGTATTGAGCCAATCGTAGCAAAAGCAAGTGAAATTTTAACTACTGACGTTCAAAAAGAAAGAGCACTAGATGAGCGAGTAAATGAGCTTTTAGAGAAAAACGAGGACGAGATGCAAACGATGCAAATCGACCGTAAAAATATGTTTTGGCTCGTTAAAAAGAAACTTGCTGGCGAATTTGACGTCATTTTAACTCACGAAGATAGATTTAGTAATGTCGCTCACAAGATACTTGAAGCTATCTGGAAGAGCGATTTAGTCGAGTATAACGTATCTGAAAATCGCGTGAAAAATGTCATTTATAGCTCGATAGATGAGTATTTAAAAAGCTATGAGAAGATAGAGGATAGTGTCTATGAGATGATGCAAAACTACAAACGCAAGCTTATCCCAGGAACTGACGAATACGACCTGATTTTTGAGCGTTTGTATCAAGACGAGCTTAAAAAAAGAGGAATGCTTTAATGAAAGCTTATATTTACATTGAAAATGGCGTTTTTTTAGAGGCGAAAGCCTTTGGTGCTCACGGCGAGTGTGCAGGCGAGCTCGTTTTTAATACCTCGATGACTGGCTATGAGGAGATTATGAGTGATCCAAGTTATGCTGGTCAGTTTATCGTCTTTACTATGCCAGAGATCGGCATCGTTGGCATAAACGAAGATGATATGGAGAGCCTTAGAATTCACGCAAGTGGCGTCATAATGAGAAGTTACAACGAGACTCCGTCAAACTACCGCTCGCAAAAATCTTTGGGTAAATTTTTTGAAGAGCAGGGTAAATTTGGCGTTTATGACGTTGATACTAGATACCTAACAAAGATGCTACGTGATGAGGGCGCACTAATGGCCTACATCTCAACGCAGATAAGCGATAAAGACGAGCTAAAACGCAGGCTTGAAAGCAGCGGACGCATAGAAAATATAAACTACGTAAAAACAGTCAGTGCTATGGATGAGTACGAGCATAAAAAAGGCGCTTGGGATAGAAATTTAAAGTCATATAAGCCGTTAAAAAGTATCGGCAAAAAGATAGCTGTTTTTGACTTTGGCGTAAAGAGAAATATCCTAAATGAGCTATGTGAAACTGGCCTTGAGGTTATCGTGGTGCCACACGATACTAAGGCTGAAGTTTTGATAGAGAAATTTAAAAACGGCGAGATAAATGGTGTCTTTTTATCAAATGGCCCAGGGGAGCCAAAGAATTTAAAGGCTGAAATCGCTGAGATCAAAAAGATGATAGAGGCAAAAATCCCTATTTTTGGCATTTGCCTTGGACATCAGCTGCTTTCAAATGCCTTTGGATACGAGACATATAAACTTAAATTTGGTCAGCACGGAGCAAACCACCCTGTGCTAAATTTAGAGACAAAAGCGATCGAGATAACAACACAAAATCACAATTACAACGTGCCAGAGAGCATCGCTGAAGTAGCAGTTGTGACACATAGAAATTTGTTTGACAACACGATCGAGGGTGTGAGATATAAAGACTATCCGATCTTTTCAGTCCAGCACCACCCAGAAGCAAGCGGCGGCCCTACCGAGAGCAAATATATATTTAAGCAGTTTTTAGAAATTTTATAATATGCAAAACATAAGCCTTTACATGATTATCTCAGTTGCAATCTTGAGCAGCTTTAGTCATTGTGTCGGCATGTGTAGTGGGTTTTTGAGCTTGCAGGCTCTATTTTTTAAAGGTAAAAGTAAGAGTGAAATTTTAATGCTAAGCACGCTTTATAACTTAGCTAGAATTTTTACTTATGTGGCTTTAGGAGCTTTGTTTGGCGCTTTTGGAGCAGTCATTAGCTTTGGTATGCAAGCAAGAGGCGTGATATTTTTCATAGTTGGCTTGGTGATTGCATTTATTGGCATCGCCTTGCTTTTTAGAGGTGAGCTTTTAAAATTTGTAGAGAGCGAAAAAGCACTTAAATTTGTTGTAAAAATGGCAAAAGATAGGCTAAAGAATAAAAATTTAGCAAATTTCTTGCTACTTGGCTTTTTAAATGGCATGCTTCCTTGTGGTGTGGTCTATTATTTCTTAGCACTTGGAGTTTTAAGCGCAAATGCAGTCGATGCGTCGCTCATAATGCTTATCTTTGGACTTTGTACTTTACCAGCGATGCTACTAACCAGCTTTTTTTTTTGGCTTGTTGGGGGAGAAATTTAAAGAGATCATGTTTAAGCTCTCAGCTTGCATAATGATCTTAAACGGACTTTATCTATCATTTTTAGGATATAGAGCAAATGCCTAGTTTAAATTTAGATGAAAATTTTCTATCAAGTAGCGAGGGCATGAGGATTGCTAAGCTTGCGATGATGGGCGAGATGATGGCAAATATAACTCACCAGTGGAAGCAGCCACTAAATGAGCTAAGCTTAGTTTTATACAAGATGAAAAAGCTTGCAGGCAGCGAAGATGGCGAATTTCTTTGCTCTTATGAGAGAGCTATGCAGATCATAAAGTATATGTCAGAAACTACTGATGAGTTTAGCTCATTTTTAAACCCAAATACACTTTCGCAAGAATTTAGCCTAGCAGATGCAACTAGAGCATCGATACAGATCGTAAAAGGCGTGATGAAAAAAGAGGGCATTCATATAGAGCTTGAGGTGCTGGCTGACTCTAAAATTTATGGTCATAAAAACAGACTCATGCAAGTCATCATAAATTTACTAAACAACGCAAAAGACGCACTAAATTTAAAAAAGATAGAAGATAAAAATATAAAAATAAAGATTGATAGTGATGAAAAATATGCTTACCTAAGCGTAGAAGATAATGGCGGCGGAATAGATAAAAAAGTGATAGATGAGATCTTTAAGCCATATTTTACTACCAAAGAAGATGCCAAAGGCACTGGCTTAGGACTTTATATGTCAAAGCAAATAATCGATCAATTTAATGCAGAAATAACAGCAGGTAACAGCGATAGCGGGGCCTGTTTTTTAATAAAGTTACCACACAAAGGAGAGATAGATGAGTAAAATTTTAAAGAACCTAACGGTTTTGCTTGTTGAAGACGATAACGACAGCAAAAAGATCATGCACGATGTGCTAAGTGACAATTTTGAGAAAGTTTTTACTGCTCAAAATGGTGATGAAGGTTTGAAAAAATTTAAAAAATACAACCCAAATATGGTAATTACAGATGTATTTATGCCAATTAGCGATGGACTTGATATGACAAGATATATCAAGGAAATTTCTAAAGACACACCTGTCATCGTCCTAAGTGCACATAGCGAAAAAGAGACTTTGCTAAAGGCGATCGATGTTGGCGTTGATAAGTATCTTATAAAGCCTATCATGGCAGATGATCTTTTAAAAACGATAGAAAATGTCGCAAAAAGCAAGATAGAAACTGCAAATATTATCCAAGTTGCAAACGGATATAGCTTTAACAAGATCAAACGCGTGCTTATCAGAGACGGCGTTGAAATTTCGCTTACTAAAAAAGAGCTTGCATTTATCTCACTTTTGATAAAAAGACTTGGTACGCTTGTGCTTCATGATGAGATCAAAAGCGTCGTTTGGGTTGGTGAGAGCGTTACTGAGGCAGCTATTAGAACCTTTGTTAAGCGTGTTAGAGATAAGGTTGGCAACAACTTTATAAAAAATGTCCCAGGACTTGGTTACAAAATAGACAGAAGACTTTCCTAGTTAATGAGAATTTATATTAATTAAGTTTTTTTATAGTCCTTATACTCTAAAATAACAAATCATTAATATAAATTTAACTAGGAGGATATTTTATGCGACCATCTCAGCTACTACACTATGACTATAGTGTAGCAAAGCTATTTATGTTTGCCACGATACTCTTTGGTATCATAGGCATGGTTATTGGTGTAGTTATAGCTTTTCAAATGGCCTGTCCAGAGCTTAACTACATAGCTGGTGAATATTCGGCTTTTGGGAGGTTGCGTCCTCTTCATACCAATGGCATCATCTTTGGCTTCATGCTATCTGGCATATTCGCCACATGGTACTACATCGGACAGCGTGTTTTAAAGGTCTCGATGAGCGAATCGCCATTTTTGATGTTTATTGGTAAGCTTCATTTTTGGCTATATATGCTTGTTATGATTTTAGCTGTTGTTACGCTTTTTATGGGCGAGAGCACAGCTAAGGAGTACGCCGAGCTTGAGTGGCCACTAGATATCGCGGTGGTCTTAGTTTGGGTGCTTTGGGGCGTTAGTATATTTGGCCTCATCGGTATCCGCCGCGAAAAGACACTTTATATCTCAGTTTGGTACTATATCGCTACATTTTTGGGCGTTGCGATGCTATATCTTTTTAACAATATGGAGGTTCCAACAAGACTTGTTAGCGGATATGGCTCATGGCTACACTCTGTATCTATGTATGCTGGCTCAAACGACGCTTTGGTTCAGTGGTGGTACGGTCACAACGCAGTTGCATTTGTTTTTACAGTGGCTATCATCGCTCAAATTTATTACTTCTTACCAAAAGAGAGTGGCCAGCCGATATTTTCATATAAATTATCGCTATTTTCATTTTGGGGTCTGATGTTTATCTATCTTTGGGCTGGCGGACACCACCTCATATACTCTGCTACGCCTGATTGGATGCAGACTATGGGCTCAGTCTTTTCTATCGTTTTGATACTTCCTTCATGGGGTTCAGCGATAAATATCCTTCTTACGATGAAGGGTGAGTGGGCACAGCTTAGAGAGAGTCCGCTTATTAAATTTATGATCCTAGCTTCGACATTTTATATGTTCTCAACACTTGAAGGCCCGATCCTTTCTATCAAGTCTGTAAATGCCCTAGCGCACTTTACTGACTGGGTGCCAGGACACGTTCACGATGGCGCACTTGGCTGGGTTGGCTTTATGATCATGGCTGCACTTTATCACATGACGCCACGTGTGTTTAAGCGTGAAATTTACTCAAAGTCGTTAATGGAAGCTCAGTTTTGGATACAAACAACAGGTATCGTTTTATACTTTGCCTCTATGTGGATCGCTGGTATCACACAAGGTATGATGTGGAGAGCGACTGATAGCTACGGAAATTTACTCTACTCGTTTATAGACACGGTAGTTGTGCTTATCCCATACTACTATATAAGGGCTATTGGCGGACTTCTTTATCTAGTTGGCTTCTTGATATTTGCTTATAATATCTATAAATCAACTTCTGCTAAAGCTATCTTAGCAGAGCCAAAAAGCGCTTCGCCAATGGGCGGCGGAGCAAAAGCTAGTGCGGAGGTGATGTGATGTTTACTTGGTTAGAAAAAAATCCATTCTTTTTTGCAGTTTGCGTCTTTATTGTCATCGCTTACGCTGGCATAGTTGAAATTTTGCCAGACTTTGCAAACAGAGCTAGACCGCTTGAGGGTACAAAGCCTTATACTGTTTTAGAACTAGCTGGCAAAAACATCTATATGCAAAATGGCTGCAACACCTGCCACTCACAGATGATCCGTCCGTTTAAAGCAGAGACTGATAGATACGGCATGTACTCGCTAAGTGGCGAATTTGCCTATGATCGTCCGCACCTTTGGGGCTCAAAAAGAACAGGTCCAGATCTTATGCGTGTGGGTAACTACAGAACGACTGACTGGCATGAAAATCATATGCTAAATCCAGCCTCAGTAGTGCCAGGCTCGATTATGCCAGCATATCCATTTTTATTTAAGAAAAATGCTGATATCGAGACTGCATACGCTGAAGCCCTAACTGTTAAGAAGGTCTTTAATACGCCTTATGACGAAAAAGATATGCCAGCTCTTGGCACACTAGAACAAACAAATGCTAACGTTAAGGCTGAAGCCGCAGCTATCATTGAAAATATGAAAGATGAGCAGGTAAAAAGTGCTTTTGCAAAAGGTGAAATTCGCCAGATCGTAGCACTCATCGCTTATCTAAATAGCCTAAAGTAGGAGCGAGAGATGGAAAACATTAGAGAATTTCAAGCTTATGGCTATTTTTTCTTGACGGCATTTTTGGCGATCACTTTGTATGCCTACTTTTTTCATCTTTATAAAAGCGAAAAAACTGGCAGAAGAAACTACGAGAAGTACTCAAAACTAGCGCTTAACGATGAGATCGGTGGCGAAATTTTAGAGCGTAAGGCTACAAAGGAGAGCGTATGCAATGGCTAAATTTAGAAGATAATGTAAATTTACTCGCTCTAATAGGAGCGGCTCTAATCATCGTGCTTACCATCGTTGTAGCTGGTAGGTATGTTGGGCAGATGAAGGTTAAAAAAGATGAGAGCGTTGAGCTTAGCGAGCACAACTGGGACGGCATAGGAGAATACAAAAACCCTGTCCCGCTTGGCTGGGCGATCGTCTTTTTGCTAGCGCTAGTTTGGGCGATCTGGTACTATTTGCTAGGCTATCCGCTAAATTCTTACTCGCAAATAGGCGAGTACAACAAAGAGGTTAAAGAGGCAAACGCTAAATTTGAAAAAGAGTATGCAAATCCAAGCAAAGAGACGCTTCACGCTATGGGCGAGAGCATATATCTTGTGCAGTGCTCAGCATGTCATGGCATCACAGGCGATGGCATAGGTGGCAAGGCTGCAAATTTACAAATTTGGGGTAGTGAAAAAGGCATTGTTCAAACGATATTAAATGGCTCAAAAGGGCTTGATTATCCTACGGGCGAGATGCCAGCAGGTTTAGCGGACGCTGATGGCGCAAAGGCGATCGCAGCTTACGTGGCTAAGGAGATAAGCGCGATAAAAAGCACTAAAAATGAAAATTTAGTAGCCACTGGCAAAGAGCTTTACGCTGCTTGTGCGTCGTGCCACGGAGAAGATGGCAAGGGCATGGATGGTATGTCAGTTGATCTTAGCAAATATGGCTCGGCTAGTTTTGTAGCTGACGTGCTAAATCGTGGCAAAAAAGAGGCGATCGGTACTATGCCTAAATTTAACGATGGCAGGCTAAACGAGATCCAGCAAAAAGCAGTTGGCGAGTACGTCATATCGCTATCAAAGGGCGAATAATGGAAAATAAAAATAGAAACATCTTTGCCTTAAATGGCATTAGCGGTTTTTTAATAGCGGTGGTGCTTTTGCTCTCTATCTTGGCATCGCTTACATACGTTGGCATCGGCTTGCAAAAAGAGGTCGCAACCAAGCCTTACTCACTAAAAGATGCAGCTAGCATCGAGATGAAGAGCGTTGATAACGCTAAACATGTCATTGTAAAGGAGAAGTGATGCTAGGCATAATAGAAAAAGCCATTATCCTGCTAATAGTCGTCGCAGGCGCCATTTGTGCCTGGTCAGTACTTACGCCAAATCACCTATTTGTAGGTTAAATTTGAAGAAATTTGCACTCATTTTTATCATTTTGCTCTGGCAAAATTTGGCTTTGGGTGCAAATTTTGTTATCAATGACGATGAAATTTTAAGCCAAAAAGTGAGCCAAAAGCTAAATGAGATCGGTAGCGAGCTTTATGAGAAAAGTGGCATAAATTTAGTAGTTGGTGTATATAAAGATGGCGAACTAGAGACGCTTTTTAAAGAGCAAAATTTAAGCTCGCCTTTTGTCTTTTTAGCTCTTATCAGAGATAAAAAAAAGGTTGAAATTTTTAGCGATAGCAAAACTTCACAGCTCTTTAACAAAGAGCAAATTTTAAGTCCTAATCCAGAATCAGGCACTATCATCCCCATTTTAGTCTCAAAAAATGGCAAAGATGTCTATAACGCCGCTATCTTAAATGGCTACGCTGATATCGCCGAGCAGATCGCTGAAGGCTTAAATTTGAGCCTAGAAAGTGGCATCGGTAGTTCAAACAAAACGACCTTAAATTTCTTGCGAATTTTTATCTACGGCTTGATAGCATTTTTCGTTCTCATCATCTTTTATAAAAAGGTAAAAAATGGTTAAAAAGAGCTTTTGGCCTTATGGCATCGTGCTTAGCATAGTAGCTATCATCTTAGCTTGCGCCGCAACCATCGTTGTTGCGATCAATAACCCAGTCGAGATGGATAGCGCTTATATGCAAAGTCACCAAAGTGTCGATGAAAACATCACCTTTATAAAAGAGAGCGAGGCTAGATTTGATAAGAAATTTGAGCTTAAATTTGAGCCAGAATTTAAAGGTCAGCAGGGCAAATTTAAATTTCATCTAACGCCTAAAAATGGCGAAATTTCAAGCCTTAGCTATGAAATTTTACTCACTCGCCCACAAACAAACAAAGATAACAAAACATTAAATGCCTCATGGCAAGAAAATGATCTCGTAAGTGAGAGTGTGAGCCTAAAAGAGGGCAGGTGGCAGCTACTTTTAAGGCTAAGCGACAAGCAAGATACGAGATATTATAAATTTGATTTTAACGTCACAAAGTAAGTCAAATTTGCATCTAAAGTCTCTTTTTGCAAAGTAAAACCAAATAAATTTAACTGCAAATTTTACTAATGCTAGATCAAATCTCTTTAAAGCCAAAATTTAAGCCCAAACGCTTGCTAGTTGCAACGTACTCTTTAAATTTATAGATAAGTGGCGAGTATTTTTGCGTATCTAGCTTTTCATCTTTTAATAAATTTTCATCCACAAAGATGCCAACTATCCTGCAAGTGACGATGCAAAACCACTCCTTGATCTCGCACTTTTCTACGATTGTTTCTATTTGTATCTTGCTCTCTTTTATGCGCACGCTTTTTGCGTTTATGCCAGGCTCCTTGTGTAAATTTGCCACCTTAAATTTATCACTTTCGTAGCTGTATCCAAGGGCTCTTTTCTCTTCTGGCACCTCCTCATCGCCAGTTAGCTTTTCTATCTTTTTTATAGCCTCAAGCAAGCTCTCATCACATAAATTTAGCGTGATGTCTGAGCCGTTTTGGATATTTTTATAGCCTTTGTTATCAACCCCGATGCCAAGCACCACGCTATCTCCTAGCGTCCAGGAGGACGAAAGCACGGTGATATCATCTTGCCCTTTTTGATCTTTTGTAGTGGCAAATAAAACCGGAAAGCCATAGTAAAAGCCAGATCTGTTTAACTCTTTATGCATTTTTGCTCCTTTTTTAAATTGTAGCCCCTAGCACTTTAAGGCTTAAATTTTTAATGAATTTAGAAAAATTTTCAAAGCTTATTTTAAGAGAGAAAAAGCGCTCTTTTATCAGCTTTTGGCTATCATTTTTAAAAATTTAAGAGAGAAAAATGCGCAATCTAAATCAACTTTTTGTCTTTACAAACTCGCGTAAGATCAGGGAATTTAATGCCAGTTTTAATGACGAGCTAATCCCAAAAAGCCTAAGCATCGCTGAGTTTTATAAAAAGACCGTTTTTGTAAATGGCCGCTTTGAGATTGACAGCACCTACGCTTTAGTGCTTATGAATAGAGCCTGTGCCAGCGTCAAAGAGGCAAATTCGGTGCTTAAAATCCCAACTGAGTTTTTTGAGTTTTTAAAAAACAACGACTATCTTTTTTCGTTTTTTAAAGAGCTTGCTATCAGCAAAAAGAGCATTGCCGAGATCAAATTTAACGACATTTACGCTGATTTTGAGGAGCACCTAAGTATCCTTGAAGCGGTTTTGAAAGAGTATGAGAGCTTACTTGATAAAGAGGATCTTTATGATGATATAACCTTGCCAAAAATTTACTCCATAAATGAAGCCTACATAAGAAGTTTTAGTGAAATTTCACTGCACATTGATGGCATTTTAAGTGAGTTTGAGTGGGAAATTTTAGAGAAAATTTCAAAACTAACCACGCTAAAGATCATCTTTCAAACTAGCATCTTTAATAAAAAACTTATCGATAAGATAAGGCAAATTTCAGCCATTAGCGAGTTTGAAAACTATAAAAAATATGAGCTAAATTTAAATACAAACGAGCTAGTCTGCTTAGAAAATATCACAAAATTTGAGCCAGTTTTAGTAAGAGAATTTGCCACAAGAAGCTTGCAGTGCGCCTACGCTATGGCAAAGGCGAGCGAGTTCGTGCGTGAGGGCATAAAGCCTGAAAATATCGCTGTCATCTTGCCTGATGAGAGCTTTAGCGAAATTTTAAGACTTCATGATAGCGCTAAAATTTTTAACTACGCTATGGGCGAGAGCTTTAAAAATACAAAATTTTATGAAGCGCTTTACTACATCACAAAAGCGATCAATGAAGAGGCAAGCCCAGTTTTTGATCAAAGCAAGCTTGAAAGCTACGAGGAGCTTGGCTTTATTTTAAGCGAATTTGGCGTGAGTGAGCAACTTTTTGAGAAATTTAAGGCTAGCTATTTAATGCCTTGTGAATTTAGCAAATTTAAAGAGCTGATGGATGAAATTTTGGCTCTTAGCGAAGATAAAAGATGTGAAGAGAAGCTCGCACTTGAGCTTTTTAGGATGGAGAATTTATGTAGGTATTTTAGCTTTAGCTTAAAGCAACTAAGTGAAATTTTCTTGCTAAATATCTCGCGCCTAAGTATCGATGACGTGGGCGGCGGAAAGATCAGCGTCATGGGCATGCTAGAGAGCCGTGGGATGAAATTTGATGGCGTTATCATAGTTGATTTTAACGACAATTTCATCCCTGCAAGAAGCGCAAACGAGATGTTTTTAAACTCGAAAGTTAGGCAAAAAGCGGGGCTTATAAGCTACGTGGAGCGCGAAAATTTGCAGAGATTTTACTACGAAAGCCTCATAAATAACGCCAAAAAAGTGGCGATAAGCTGCTGCGTAAATGAGGAGAGCATACCTTCAAGATTTTTAAAAAATTTCAAAACGATAAAAGATGAGAAATTTAGCGACGAGGCCTATTTGAAGCTATTTTTAAAAGGAGAAGCGAGCTTAAATTTAAAAGATGATGAGGTTATTTTAGAGCATGATTTCTTCGCAAATCCACTCTCGTTTTCGACGCTAAATTTATTTCTAACCTGCCCAAGAAAATACTACTACACAAAGATAGCTGGCATAAAGCCTGCAAAAGGCGTAGCAAAAGAGCTTGGCACAAAGCAAGGAAATAGCGTTCATAGCGCACTTTTTGAATATTACACGAGTGATTTTTACAAGCAAAATAACACCTTTGATCTAGCCATTTTTAAAGAGATGCTAGCAAAGCAAAATCTTACGCCACTTGAGTTTGAAATTTGGACGCATAAATTTAAAGAGTATGAAATTTATGAAAACGAGCGCTTAAGAGCTGGTTTTAGAGTGCTTGAGTGCGAAAAAGAGATGCAAAGCGAGTTTTGTGGCGTGCAGATAAAGGGATTTATCGATAGGATCGATGTGGACGCAAATGGCGACGTGCTTATACTTGATTATAAAACGGGCGAGGCAAATGTAAATTCGCTTCAGCTTGCCTTTTATGAGGCACTTTATGGTGGCGTGGCGCGAAGCGCTTACTATGCCCTAAAGAACGAGCCTAGCTTGGTTGGCTCGAAAAAAAGCATAGAGGATCTAAACGGCGAGATAGAAAAGCTAAAAGGCATAAACAAAACCAAGATAAATTTTGAAAGAAAGAGCAGTGCTTGCGCATTTTGCGAATACGCCACGCTTTGCAGGAGAGAGTTATGAAAAATTTTTTAGCCCTAAAAGCAAGCGCTGGAAGCGGTAAGACCTTTGCTCTGAGCGTTCGCTACATCGCTTTGGTGCTTCGAGGTGAAAATATAAACGAGATCGTCGCTTTAACTTTCACAAAAAAAGCGGCAAACGAGATGAAAGAGCGCATAATCGCCACGTTTTTGGATCTGCAAAATAAAAAAGGCGAGCTTGATGCGGTGCGAGCGGAGCTTGATATAAACCAAGATGAGGCGATAAAAAGGCGAGATGAGAGGCTTGCACTCTTTTTGCAAAGCGAGCTTAAAATTTATACATTTGATGCGTTTTTCTCTGGGATTTTGAAAAAATTTAGCCAAAATTTAGGGCTTAGCCCTGATTACAGCGTGCAAGATAGCTTGCAAGATCTGGCGTGGAAAAAATTTGCAAAAGAGGTGAGCAAGGATAGGGCGCTTCTTAGCGAGCTGGCACTTATGATGATCATTTCAAGCCAAAAAGAGGCTAGCTTTTCGCAGACTTTGGCGAAATTTTATGAAAGCTTTGGTGGCGAGCTAAAAGATAGTGGCGCAAGTTATCCAGATGATAGCAAGGTAAGGGCGGCACAAAGGGCGATAAATGAGCATATCGCTTTGCAAAAAGGCGCAAGTGACACTGCAAAAAAGACTTTTAGTGAGCAGAATTTATTTGAGCTATTTAAGAGCAAGGTTTTTTCTAGAGAGAGCCTAGACTACCGCACTTTTAGCAAAATTTACACCCCTGAGCTTGATAGACTCTTTAATGAGCTAAAAGAGGCAGCGAAAAACTACATCTTAGAGGTCGAAAAGTATAGGCTAAGTGGCTTTAGCAAGCTTTTAAAGCTTTATAAGGCTTCAAATTTAGAGCTAAACAAGGAGATAAATGCGCTAAGTTTTGCTGATATAAACAAGCTGGTTTTTAAGCTTTTGGTGCAAAATTTGGATAAAGAGGCGCTTTATTTTAGGCTTGATGGCAGGATAAATCACCTCTTAGTCGATGAGTTTCAAGATACAAACGTGATCCAGTATGAGATCATCTTGCCACTCATCGCTGAAATCGTCTCAGGATATGGACAAAATGGGCTTGGAAGCTTTTTTTACGTCGGCGATACGAAGCAGAGCATCTATAAATTTAGGGGTGGCAAAAAGGAGCTTTTTGATAAGCTGGGAGATGATTTTAGTCAGATTAAGATAGAAAATTTACCAAGAAACTACCGAAGTTTAAAGGCTTTGGTGAAATTTAATAACGCCGTTTTTGAAGAAATTTATCATAGATATGGGCTTAGTTTTGAGCCTCAAGAGCCAGCTAAAAAAGATGAGACGCTAAGCTATGAAGTAAGCGGCGAGTGTGCGTATTTTGAAGTGGAAAAAGATGACTATGGCTACTTGCGTGTGCTAAGCGATGAAGATATAGCAGGTGCGGTCGTTTCGCAGGCAAAAGAGCTTTTAAAAGCTGGCGTAAATGCAAGCGATATAACCGTGCTTTGCTGGAAAAATAGTGACATTGGCCTCATCTCAGAAGTGCTTAGCAGCGAGGGGATAAAAAGTGTCAATGAAGGTACTTTGGAGCTAAAAAGAACACCACTTGTCGCTGCGATCATCGAGTATGCTAAATTTTGCCTATTTAAAGAAGAAATTTATGAAAAAAATATAAAAGCACTAGTAAATGCAAATGTCAAAAAAATAAGTATAAAACCTGAAGAGAGCGCGACAAATAGCCTATTTTACCTAGCGAAAAATTTAGGTATAAACATGGCAGACGTTGATATCTTAAGGCTGTTTGAGCTAAGCATGGGGTATAAAAATTTAAGTGATTTTATATTTAACCTTGAAAACTTTAGCTCTAAAATCAGCCCAAAAAGTAGCGACGGCGTGAGAGTTATGACCGTGCATAAGTCAAAGGGGCTTGAGTTCGCTCACGTCATAGTTTGCGATATGATGGGCAAGGGCAGGGGAGATGAGTCAAATTTCATAACAGAATACAACGAAAAAGGCGAGTGGATCGTAAAGAGTAAAATTTCAGGTAGAGAAAATTTTGACAGCGATTACGCAAGCGTGTTGGAGCAGATAAAAGAGCTTGAAAAGCAAGAAAATATCAATAAAATTTACGTTGCTTTCACAAGAGCTACAAAGTCGCTCATTATCATCAAGCAAGCCGCCCCAAGCGGAAGTAGCCCAAGTTTCTTTTCGTTTTACACAAAAAAAAGCGACAATAGTGAAGCAAACGACTATCTTGATCTAAAAGAGTTTAGTTTCGGCAAAATTTTGCCTGGTAAGAGTGAGCAAAAAGAGGCAAAAAAAGATGAAAAAATGCCTGAAATTTTAAAGATAGAAAGACAAGAGGTAGAGGCAAAAGAGCAAAAAACTAGCGGTAAAAACTTAAGTGCGATATACTTTGGCCTTGCGTTTCACTATCTGCTTGAGATGAGCGAGAAATTTGATGAGGGCTCACTAGAAAAGGCTAAAAATTTGATGCTAAATAAATTTCATAAATTCTTGTCACTTGAAGCACTTGAAGATGCATTTAAAAGGGCAAAAATGCTTATAAACGAGCCAAAATTTATAGAGTGCATAAAAGGCAAAGAAATTTACAAAGAGCAGCCATTTAAAGTAAAGAATGAACTAAAACAGATGGATTTGTTTTGTGTTGGAGAGAGTGAAATTTACGTGATTGATTATAAAACGACAGAAAAAAATATAGAAGAGAACAAAAAACAGGTAAAAGAGTATAAAGATGCACTCGCTAAATTTTATGAAAAACATAGTATAATCGCCGTCATCTTCTATGCACTTGAAGGCAAAATTTCATATATTGAAGTTTAAACGCTACTTAATTTAAGCTTTATTAAAGCATTGTTTAAATACAATCACAACTCAAAAATTAACTTGGCAAAGGTAAGAAAATGACAAAAATAACAAAGCCAAACGAAGTTAAGCGAGACTGGATCGTAGTTGATGCAGCTGGTAAGCGCTTTGGTAGATTGCTAACTGAGGTAGCAACTATACTTCGTGGCAAAAACAAACCATGCTTCACGCCAAACGTAGATTGTGGCGACTATGTTATCATCATAAATGCTTCTAAAGTAGAATTTACTGGTAATAACAAAGCTGAAGATAAACTTTATCACAGACACTCAGGATATTTTGGTAGCGTAAAGAGCGAGAAATTTGGCGATTTGATAGCAAATAAGCCAGAAAAACTATTTAAATTAGCTGTTCGTGGCATGCTTCCAAAGACAAAACTTGGAAGAGAGATGATAAAAAAACTAAAAGTTTATGCTGGCAGTGAGCATCCTCATACGGCACAAATAGCTAAAAAAGAAGGAAAATAATTATGGCAAAAGTTTATGCAACTGGTAAAAGAAAAACTGCCGTAGCAAAGGTTTGGATAAAGTCTGGAAGCGGTAAAATCGTAGTAAATGGTATGGATCTTAACACTTGGCTTGGCGGTCACGAGGCTATCAAGCTTAAAGTTATTCAACCACTTTTAGTAACAAAACAAGAGAGTTTAATAGACGTAGTAGCTACAACTTTAGGTGGCGGTTATTCAGCACAGGCTGAAGCTTTAAGACACGGCATTTCACGTGCTTTAGCTGACATGGATGCTGATTTTAGAGCAGCACTTAAACCAAAAGGCTTGCTAACTAGAGATTCTCGTGTTGTTGAACGTAAGAAATTTGGTAGAAGAAAGGCTAGAAGAAGCCCACAATTCTCTAAACGTTAATGGTTTTTTGCAAGTGCTTTTGCATTTGCAAAATTTAGGTTATGTAAATTTCAGATTTACATTATTAATTAAATTAGAATTTAGAGTTGTTTTATATTTTTTTAGTTAAAATAAAACCACTTTAAAATAAACCCTATTTGAAAGGAATTCTATTATGAAAAAGATTGCTTTAGCTATGGTTGCCGCAACAGCGGTTTTTGCGTCTAACGCAGCATATAACTATGAGATCACTCCAACTATTGGTGGTGTTCATCCAGAAGGAAATCTACGTGTAAAAGACCACAACTTCGTTGGTATTAGAGCGGCTAGAAACCTTGAAAATTTCTTCTTTGATCAAGTTGAACTTGGTGTTGATTACTCTCAAAAACTAAAAGAGAGAACAGGCAACGTTGTAAGAGAGGGTAGAGCTCTTAGATATCACGCAAACCTTGTAAAAAATATCGTTGACTTTGGACCAGTTAGCCTATATGGTTTAGTTGGTGCTGGTTATGAAGATGTTCCAGCTATCTTTGTTAAAAATGAAGATGGTGGTTTTGGTCAATATGGTCTTGGTTTAAGATATCAAGTAACTGATAGATTTGCTCTTAAAGCAGAGGCAAGAGACGCTATTAAATTTGAGCACGCTGATCACAACCTATTCTATTCACTAGGCTTTGGCATCGGTCTTGATTCAAAAGCAGCTCCAGTTGTAGCAGCAGCTCCAGCAGCTCCAGCAGCAGCTCCAGCTCCAGTTCTTGATGATGACAACGATGGTGTGCCAAACGATATCGATCAATGCCCTAACACTCCAGCTGGTGTAGTTGTTGACGAAAGAGGATGCGAGAAAGTTATCGTTCTTAGAGATCTAGATGTTAACTTCGCATTTGATAGCTACAAAGTTGGACCAAAATATGCAGCTGAGATCAAAAAAGTAGCTGACTTTATGGGCGAACACCCAGATTATAAAGTTGTACTTGCTGGACATACTGATAGCGTAGGTGCAGAAGCTTACAATCAAAAACTATCTGAAAAAAGAGCAAAAGCAGTGGCTGAGGTTCTTGCTGGTTACGGCGTAGAAAAAGCTAAAATTTCTACAGTTGGTTACGGCGAGCTTAAACCAATCGCTACAAACAAAACTAAAGAAGGTCGCGCTCAAAACAGACGTGTTGAAGCTACTTTCAACAAATAATTTTATAATTTAAAATTACTTCTTTAGGGCTTGGCTTCGGCTAGGCCCTTTTTTATTTCTGCGGAGAATATCATGAAAAAAACTATACTATTTGACTTAGACGGCACACTTATAGACTCAACTTCTGCTATTTTAAAAGGTTTTGATGCGGCGTTTTTGGCTCATGGCAAGAAAGAGCCTGATCATGATGCACTAAAGTCTTTAGTAGGATATCCGCTTGAAATAATGTTTGAAAAGCTTGGCGCAGATAAAAATTTGCTCGCCGACTATGTAAGAGAGTATAAGGCGTGCTACGAGAAAATTTATCTTGATGAGACCGTGCTTTTACCGCATGCTATGGATGCTTTAAAAGATGCTAGTATGTTTGCCGACATTGGTGTTGTTACGACAAAGACATCAAAATTTTCTATCATTTTACTTGAGCATTTAGGCGCTATGAAATTTATAAAAACGGTTGTCGGACGAGATGATGTCGTTAATCCAAAACCAGATCCAGAACCTATAAATTTGGCTTTAAAAAGACTAGAAAAAGAAAAAGATAATGCGTTTATGGTTGGCGATACCATCATGGATCTAAAGGCTGCTAAAGCCGCTCTAATAACTGGTGTTGGACTTACATGTGGATATGGCAAAGAGCCTGATTTGAGACAGTTTAGTGAGCATATATTTACAAATCCACATGAAGCTGTTAGCTTCATTAAAGAAGCTTAATAGTGAAAGTTTATTAAAGCTCTTGAGTCTGATACCATTTTAATATAAATTTATTGATAAAATTTTTAATTTTCACTTACTATAAAAACGTTCTAAATAGCTTTTATAGCTTCATATCAAAAATATATGTAGCTATTTTTCTACGATCGTTGATCTAAGCAATCCTTACTCTTAATAAATTTAGACCCATTTTTACATATAAATTTTAAAATTTATTGACTAGAGATTTTGTTGGTACTCAAAAGGAGCAAGAATTTATAGATATCGCACTTAACCGAAGCTGGCGTGGAGGCTGAGTTTGTCTATAAGATAAGCGAGGGCAGAC
>CAUUIN010000033.1:0-20265 GCA_963545295.1 uncultured Campylobacter sp.
GCAAATTTCTATGTCACAAAGTAAATTTTAAAACTATTTTGTTATCAAATTTTATTTATTTTGAAAAATTTATGTTTGAAATTTCCCACGCCAAAAAGACGTGGGATAAAATTTACGCTATCTTGCTAGCGTCGATGATGTTTAGATCAAGACCTAGATCTTCAACAGATAGACCAAGTGCAAGACCTACAAGCTGAGAAAGGTGGATGATAGGTTTTCTAACATCTGAGTGGTTCTCATCTTGATATCTCTCTTGATAGATGTCAAGTTGCATTTGACAAAGTGGGCATGGTGTGACAACTACGTCTGCGCCGTTTTTATCAGCGTTATTTACGATCTGGCTAGACATTTTTCTTACTGATTTTCCAGCTGGATAGCTAGCGTGGAAGCCGCAGCAGTCAAGTCTTTTCTCAAACGGCACGATAGTAGCACCAAGTGCGCTTACAACAGTTTCAAAGCTCTTTGGATTGACTGAGCTTTCTCTGTTGTGAAGGTCTTTTTCAGGTCTTAGGCTGTGGCAGCCGTAAAATAGCGCTACTTTTAGACCGCTAAGTGGCTTAACAACCTTTGCTTTTAGCGTATCAACATTTTGATAAAGCTCCCAAAGAAGGCTTGTGATCTCGGTTGAGCCGTTATATTTCATATTGCCTTCAGCTAAAAATGTATTGATACGATCTTTTGCACCCTTATCAAGCGTACTTTTAGCTCTTGTTAGGGTTAGCATACAAGTTGAACATGTCGTAAGCATCGGCATATTCATCTGCTCTGCAAGTGCGATATTTCTAGCGTTTGCCACAAGTGCAGCGATAGGATCTACGTCTTGTGCTTGTTGGGCTCCACAGCAGCTCCAGCCCTTTATCTCGTGAAGCTTCCAGCCAAGTACTGGTGCGATGGCCTCAAGCGACATCTTAGCCTCTTTAGCTGCTTGAGAGAGTACGCATCCTGGGAAAAAAGCGAATTCATTTTGCATAATTACTCCTTACTAGCAGCTTTGCGAGCCGCATTTATCATTTTTACTAGATCGTCATGACCTTCTATGTCTTCTTCGCCAAAAATATGAAGTGGATTCATCTTACCAGCGAGCATTAAATTCGCCGCGATATCCATTTTGCCCATATTTTTAATAACGCCTTCTGAACGAAGTGCAAGCTTGATCTCATTTAGCCTGCCTGAGCCATCTACTAGATCGGTCAAGAACGCCTCAGCGTGATCTGGTCCCATGCCATCATCAAAGCCTTTTTGTATAGCCATGATACGAAGATCAGTTATATCACCGCATGCGCTTATGCCTTTTGGACAGCGATCAGCACACTCTTGGCATTTTACGCACATCCAAAGGCCATTATCGATAGCTGGTTTTAGGTGTGGCATAGGATCTTTGCTACGTGAGTCAAAGGCGGCTCTATAAGCATGCACAAAGACAAATGGCTGCATATAGTCACTCGCGTCTGCTTCAAGTTTATTACACTCGCTAGCGCACGCACCGCAAAGTATACAGTCCCATTCAAGTGCTACTTTGTCGTACTCTTTTTGGCTTTGTTTGCAACCTTTTGCAGCGCTAAATTCTGACTTAGCAGTGATGCTTGGTTTGATCTTGCGTAAATTTTCTATACTTGGCTCCCAATCCACCATAAGGTCTGAAATAACTTTGAAATTTCCAAGTGGTGAAATTCTAATAGTATCTGGATTACCAAACTCAGCTAAAAGCTCATTCATCTTTGTATCACAAGCTAGATATGAGTGACCATTTACCCTAACAGCACATGCACCGCATATCGCTGAGCGGCAAGATGCTGTGAAATTTAACGTCGCATCCTTTTTTTGTTTGATATCAAAAAGCACTGTTAAAAGGGTTTTACCTTTGATCTCTTCATTTGTTAGCTCATAAGTTGATTCATATTTTTTAGTTCCGTCAAAACGGTCGATAATAATTTTCATCCTAGCTCCTTACTCTGGCTTCTTGCCGTCAAGTGAAAATATGCCTGTTACAACGTCTTTGTAGCTAAGTTCAAGCTTGCCGTCTTTTAGTGTGACTATGCTGTGTTTTAAGAAATTTACATCATCTCTTTTTGGATAGTCCTCTCTTGTGTGAGCGCCGCGGCTCTCAAGACGATTTTGCGCTGCAAGACATGCTGCACGAGAAAGAAGTATGAGGTTGCCAAGCTCGACATAGTCAGTAAATGCTGTGTTCATGACTGGGTTTTGATTTGGCACTTTGATGGTGTCATATTTTGCTTGGATAGCTTCTAAATTTTTAGAGAGCTGATCAAGTTTTGCGCCAGTTCTAAAGATACCCATTAGATCCCAGTTGTTTTTACCAAGCTCTTCACGAAGTGCGTACATATCATTTACACCGCCCTCGCCTGTTGCTATGGCTTTAAATTTATCTTGCCACATTTTTGCTAGCTCAGAAGTTTTCTTACCGCTTGCAAATTTTGCATTTTGTGCATATGCACCAGCACCCTTGCCAGCTAGATCGCCAGTTACAACTGCGTCAGTTAGGCTGTTGCCGCCAAGGCGGTTTGCACCGTGGATAGATACGCATGAGGCCTCACCACCTACGTAAATTCCAGGGATTTTTGTGCTCATATCATCAAATTTAGCTACCTCTATGCCACCCATTGAGTAGTGAGCTGTTGGGCGGATAGGCACTGGTTGCTCGATTAGGTCGATGTCTTGAAAGAGCATCGCTGTGTGGCGAATTTTTGGAAGCTTTTTCATAATAGTATCTTTGCCAAGGTGGCGAACATCACAAAGTACATAAGCGCTCATACCCTCGCCAAAGCCTCTGCCTTCGCGAATTTCTGTCTCGATCGCACGAGCGACAACGTCACGAGGAGCTAGCTCCATCTTTTCGTGATAGTTTTTCATAAAGCGCTCGCCCTTGTTATTTAGCAAGTAACCACCCTCACCGCGAGCAGCTTCTGTGATAAGTGTGCCGCCATTTTGAACGCCAGTTGGGTGAAACTGAAGCATCTCAGGATCTTCAAAACCAAGACCTACTTTAAGCGCAGCAGCGATACCATCGCCTGTTGCTATAAATGGAACTGATGTGCGGTTATAAAAAATTCTAGTGTATCCGCCAGTTGCGATGACTAGAGATTTGCAAAGAACTGGGTAAATTTGACCATCTTGGATATTGCGAAGAACGACGCCCTCTACTTTACCATCCTCAAGTCCGATCTCAAGTAGCTCATGATCCATTAGAAATTTAACGCCAGCTGTGATAGCGTCATCAAGACAGGCGTGCATCAAAACGTGGCCGGTCTTATCAGCTGCGTAGTTACAGCGTTTTTTGCTAGCGCCACCCATAAAACGAAATGCCACGTCGCCATTGTCTTTACGAGAAAAGAGCATGCCGTTGTAGTCTAGCTCGTGGATGACTGCGCCTGCTGCTTCGCAAAATTTCACAACTGCATCTTGATCAGCAAGATAAGCTGCACCTTTTACGGTGTCATAAGCGTGAAGCTTGAAGCTGTCGCCGTTGCTAAAGTCAGTAACGCCGTTTATACCGCCCTCTGCCATACAAGTCGCGTTGCGTGATGGCATCATCTTTGTGGCTACAACGACGGTTGAGTTTGGATATTGCTTGCGAACGGCTGTTGCTGCACGAAGTCCAGCACCGCCAGAGCCGATTATTAGCACATCAACAGATGGCAAGCCATTTTCATTGCCCTTTGGCAACTCGCCAGCAAAAACATTGGTCGCACCAGCTGTTGTAGCTAATGCACCTACGCTGATACAGGCACTTTGTAGAAATTCTCTTCTGGTAAATTTTTCACTCATTGATAACTTCCTATTTTAATAAGTTTATTAGCGTTAAGACGCACCGCCAGTTCATTTCTTAATATTTACTAAAGCAACTATATTAATAAAAAAATTAATAATGAAACTTTACAAAAAATTTACTTAAAAGAAACATAAGAATTTATTTTAGCTTATATAGTGAGATTTGATAGCTAAAATCATTTAGCAAAAGACCATTTTATCGTATTTATAGCTACTACTTATAAATTTATTATTTTGATAAAGATAAAAATAATGTTATCGCGCAATATATATTAATAAAAATAGAAAAATGTTATAAAATAGCTATTTTTACGTATCTTTGAGGATATTTATTAAATTTAAATAAATTATTAAAACTAATAAATTTAAATGAGATAAAAATCGTATGATTATCAAAAAATATATAAATTTGTAAATTTTTACCTTTTAACGAAAGCTAGAAAGTAAAATAATAGATAGCCCCATAGTGTCTGACTGAAACGATCCAGTTTAAATTTAAATCAAATATCTCAACATCATCAAGTGACGGATACCAGATATCGCTAAAAAAATTATCGAAATCACCAAATATAAAAATATCAATGCTCTCAAATTTATTAAAATTTATGCAAATTTCATTTGGCGTGGCGATGTTAAGCTCACTAAAAAGGGCTTTTAGATCAAAATTTGCTTCGTCCGCACTAAAGCCATCAAATTTATTAAATTTATCTATCTTAAAAAACTCATCTATATCATTTAGGCTAAATTTATGAAGTAAATTCTCTCTTATCTCTAAGCACTCATCAGGCGATAAGCTCCTAATGATAGGCATTTCAAAGCCATGTTCTTTACAGAAATTTTCTAGTTTTATCTGATCCATATTGTGAGGTTTTGGCTAAATTTAAATTTAGCCAAAAATTTATTTTAAAAGCTCTTTTGCGTATTTAAGACCAAGCTCGTAAGCTTTAGCATTTGCATCTTTGACTTTAGCTGGCACGCTTGCTAGCATCTCTTCACGCACTAAATTTTCATCCATGCACCCACTCATCGCCACAGCCACACCAAGAGCCACAACGCTTTGAGTGATGACATTTCCGACCTCGTCTTTTGCGATAGAGATGATAGGTATCTCATAAATTTTCCAGCGCTTTTTGTCTTCATCGCTTACTTTTACCAAATTTGGCTCAACAACGATCGCACCGCCCTCTTTTACGCCGCTTTTAAAGGCATCGTAGCTTATCTGAGCGGTCGCTAGCATAAATTCTATCTCGCCCTCGTTTGCGTAAGGGTATAAAATTTCTTGTTCGTCAAGTATGATATCGACCTTTGTCGGTCCTCCACGCACCTGAGATGTGTAGGTAGAGGCCTTGACGCCGTATCCGCCTGCTTTTATCTTGGCAGCTGAGAGGATCTCGCCTGCTAGTATGACGCCCTGTCCGCCAACGCCGACAAATCTTAGTTGTGACTTCATACTAGCTCCTTAAAATCGATCGCTTCGCCGCTCATAGCAGCCTTTCTTACCTTGTCGTAAGCTTTGGTGTATTCTATCTTCTCTTCGTCTTTGTGCAATACACCAAGTGGGAAAATGCCCTCTTTCTCTTCGTCACTTAGCATGTCAAATTTAACCTTGCTAATCGTGCGACCCTTTATCCACTCTAAATTTTTCACCGCTTCGCCCATTTTGTTTTTGCGACCTAAATTTATATGACAGTTTGAAAATACATCAAAAAAGCTGTATCCATCGTGGCTAAAGCCCTCCACAAAGAGCTTTGTAAGCTTCTCAGGCTCTATAACGCTTCCACGCGCGACAAAGCTAGCTCCTGCTGCGGTTGCAAGCTTACAGGCGTCAAAACTAGGATCGATGTTGCCATATTGTGCTGTGACCGTCCACATGCCCTTTGGCGTGGTTGGGCTAGTTTGCGAGTTTGTTAGCGCGTAGATGAAGTTGTTTATGAGGATGTGATTAAGGCCAATATTTCGGCGACATCCATGTATCGTGTGATTGCCTCCGATCGCTAGCCCGTCGCCATCGCCAGTTACCACGATGACGTGTTTGTCTGGATTTGCCATCTTTACACCAGTGGCGTAGGCTACGGCTCTACCGTGAGTTGTGTGGATGGTATTGCAGTCAAGATATCCGCTAAAGCGGCCAGAGCAGCCTATGCCTGAGACTACGCAAACGTCGTTCATATCCCAGCCCATGGTGTCGATCGCGCGGATGAGCGCCTTTAGTATGACGCCGTCGCCACAGCCCCAGCACCAAAGAGTAGGCATTTTATCTGTTCGTAAATATTTATCGTAATTAAAAGCCATAAATTTCTCCTATCTTAGCCTCGATCTCGCTTGGGCTTATCGGTCTGCCGTTTGCTTTTAGCAGTTTTGCAAAGTCATCTCTTAAGATGATCTTTGAAATTTCGCCACTATATTGACCTAAATTTAGCTCGCAGACTAAAATTTTATTAAATTTATTTGATATCTCTTTTAGCTTTTTAGCTGGAGCTGGGAAAAGCGTAAGTGGCTTAAATAGCCCTACTTTTAGCCCTTTTTCACGTAAATTTAAGATCGCTTGCTTAGCTGAAAGAGCCACGCTACCAAAGGCGATGATACAAATTTGCGCATCATCAAGCATAAACTCTTCATATTTTTCGCACTCGTCAGTGTGTAAATTTATCTTATCAAATAGCCTATTTATCGAGTATTCAACGATCTTGCCATCTTCTGTTGGAAAGCCAGTAGCGCCGTGATGAAGCCCAGTTATATGGTAGTGATAGCCTTTAAAGAAAGGATTTAGCGTGGCTGGCTCGTCGTGCGCGGCCTCGTAAGGCTTATACTCTTTTGGCTCGCCACTAAACTCTTTTCTTTTATAAATTTCTAGCTCGCTAATCTCAGGCAGACGCACTCTAGCTTGCATGTGACCTATCGTCTCATCAAGTAGCAGCATAACAGGCGTCATAAACCTAGCTGCGAGGTTAAAGGCGCGCACCGTCTGCGTGTAGCACTCCTCTAGGCTACTTGGGGCAAGGACGATCATATTTACATCACCGTGAGTTGGGTTTTTAGCCTGCAAGATATCGCCTTGTGCGACACGTGTTGGCAGACCAGTTGAAGGGCCGCCACGCATGACATTTACGATGACAAGCGGGATCTCAGCGATAAAGCCAAGGCCTATTTGCTCAGCCTTTAGTGAAATTCCTGGACCTGAACTTGCAGTCATCGCCTTAGCACCACTCGCACTTGCACCAAGAGCTACTGAGATGCCTGCTATCTCATCTTCCATCTGTATAAATGTGCCACCATGTTTTGGCAAAAGCACACTTAACTCGTGGGCGATCTCACTACTTGGAGTGATAGGATATCCGCCAAAAAAGTTACAGCCGCACTCGACCGCAGCCCTTGCTACTAGGGCATTTCCTGTTGATACTACCTCTCTCATGCGCTCTCTCCAAGTTTTGCAAATTTATTTGCCTTTACGGCCGCGGCTCGCTCTTTGCTTTCAGGCGTTAGCTTTGCAAATTTAAAGCCTTTATCAGCCACATAAATGGCAAAATCAGGACAGTGAAGCTCACAGTCACGGCACCCTATGCATGAGTCAGCATAGACCACCTCTATCATCTTGCCAAGCACCGCCTTTGGCTCAAGCCTCATACCTAGCACGCCTGCTGGGCAGTAGCTTACGCAGACATCACAGGCCTTACACCTGCTCTCATCGACCCAAACGGGGACATTTTCTTTTACGATCATATATCTTCCTACTCTAAGTTTTCTTTTAAAAATTTAATATTTTTTCTAATTTCAGCTTCGCTTTTGTTTAGTTGCTCTTGCTCATTTTCACTTAAATTTAGCTCCAAAATTTCTTTTAAGCCATCACGTCCGAGCCTTACTAGCCTGCCACAACTTAGCTCGTCATCGATTAGCACGCTAGCGCTTATTATCTCATCGCTCTTGCCAATAATCATCTCACACATCTTCACAGCTGCAGCCGCTGGAGCGTAATATGCTGATGTGCCAAGCAGTTTAACGATCTTTGCGCCACCAGTGCTTGTCTCTTTTTTAAGAGTTGCAAGCTCATTTTCATTTAAATTTTCGCTGATATTGCTAGCTGATACGATCATCTCGTCATTGTGAGCGCCGACGATCTTTGCTCTTAGCTTGCTGGCGTCTTTATCTTTTAAAAGCGCTAGCTCATATCTGCACCTTGCACTATCTAGCTCGCCAGCCATGCCTATCACTTTGTTTTTGCTAAAACCGCTAAATTTATGAGCCGTCCAGACCATCACGTCAAGCGGATTAGTGACTACGATTATCACTGCGTTTTTGGCAAATTCAGCTATCTTTTGCGCTGTTTGCTTTACGACGACGGCGTTTTTAAGTAGCAGGTCCTCTCTAGTTTGACCCTCTTTTCTTGGGCTTCCAGCTGTGACTATGACGATGTCACTACCTTCAATTAGCACAAAATCATCGCCACCACAAACGCTAGTTTTTGCGTTAAACACACAGCTTGACTGCGCTAGGTCGATCGCCTTTGCGCGCGCGACATCACCAAAAATATCCACAAGTGCGATCTCGTCGCAAAGCTCTCTCATACAAAGCGCATAAGCTATGCTAGCACCGACGTTTCCAGCTCCAACTACACTTATTTTCATCTCTTATCCTATTATTTGATTTAAAATTACACTTGGTCTCATGACCTCATTTGCCCTCACTTCATCTGGCAGGTAGTATCCGCCAAATTCCACGTTTGCACCATCATTTTGTCTGATCTCTTTTAAAATTTTGCTCTCGTTTTTCTCTAACTCGTCTGCTAAATTTGCAAATATCGCGCTTAAAATTCCACCGCTTTTTGCCATCTCTCTCGCCCAAAAAAGCGCTAGATAAAAGTGCGACTCTCTAGTATCAAGAGTGGCATTTGGGGTTTTATTTTCGTCCAAATAGCTAGCAACTGCTCTATTTAGCGCGTCACTTAGCTCCTTTGCCTCATTTTTTTGCTTAAAAAACGCTAGATGTTCAAGCGAAGCACTAAGCGCTAAAAACTCGCCTAGGCTGTCCCAAAGCAGGTGATTTTTCTCTTTTAGCTCTTTTACAAGCGTTGGAGCCGTCCCACCAGCACCCGTTTCAAACATCGCTCCACCAGCAAGAAGTGGCACAACTGAGAGCATTTTTGAGCTGCCACCTAGCTCAAATATCGGGAAAAGATCGGTTAGATAGTCTCTTAAAACGTTGCCAGTTACGCCTATGACGTCTTTGCCAGCTCTTATCAAGCTAAGTGTTTTTATAGTTGCTTGCTCGTAGTTTAAAATTTCAAATTTCACACCAGCACTAGCAAATTTATCTCTAAATTTTTCAAATTTAGCTATCAAATTTCTATCGTGGGCGCGACTGCTATCTAGCCAAAATATAATCTCATCTTTTGAAATTTCGCCTCTTTTTAAAGCAAGCTCAAACCACGCATTTATCGCATCTTCTTTAGCCTGCGTCATCCTAAAAATGTCGCCACTTTTGACGCTAAATTTAAAGAGGCTCTGCCCAGCCTCATCAAAAACTACAAATTCACCCGCCTCTTTTGCGATGAAAGTCTTATCGTGACTGCCGTACTCCTCGGCCTTTTTAGCCATTAGTCCCACGTTTGCCACGCTACCGATCTTGCTCACATCAAGCGCGCCATGCTCCTTAAAATCCGCCACGCACGCCTCATAAACCCTAGCGTAGGTTCTATCTGGGATCATACAAAGCGAGAAATTTAGCTCGCCGTCCTTATCTTTTACCTTGCCAGAGTTTCTAATGAGCGCAGGCACTGAGGCATCGATGATGACGTCATTTGGCACGTCAAAGTTGATGGCATTTTCATTTAATGCCCAAATTTTTGCCTTTTTGCTCAAAATTTCATCAAATTTAGCCAAAATTTCATCTTTATTTTTAAGAGCTGAAATTTTAGAAAACATATCTTTTAAGCCGTTTTTTGCTTCAATGCCACTAGCCTTAAACTCATCGCCAAATAGCTCAAAAACCTCTTTAAAATAGCTCTTTATCGCGTGAGCAAAGATGACTGGGTCGCTAACTTTCATCATCGTGCATTTTAGATGTAAGCTAAGGGTCAAATTCTCTTTTAAAGCGGTCTCAAAGCAGCTTTCATAAAATTTATCTAACTCATTTACACTTAAAAAGGTAGCATCAACGATCTCGCCACTTTGAACGGCAAGCTCTTTTAAAAGCTCTTTTTTACCATCACTACTAATAAAATTTATATAAAATTTCTCATCTTTGCTAGCGATGATCGAGCGCTCATTTTCATAAAAATCGCCCTTTTGCATGTAGCAAATTTTTGTCTTATTTGCCTTGTCCCAGTTGCCGTTGCTGTGCGGATGTTTTTTGGCAAATTCTTTAACTGGTGGCAAAACTCTTCTGTCTGAGTTTCCTTGTCTAAGCACTGGATTTACCGCACTTCCTAGCACTTTTGCATATTTTTTAGCGACCTCTTCGTCGTAGTCTGTGACGATCTCATCTGGATAAAACGGCACATTTATCCCCTTGCTTCTAAGCTCTGTGATCGCTGCTTTTAGCTGAACGAGCGTGGCTGAGATGTTTGGTAGTTTTATGATATTTGCCTCTTTGTGAGCGGTCAGCTCGCCTAAAAGCTCTAGCTCATCGGCCTTATTTAGCCCAAGCTCTTTGCTAAAAAGAGATAAAATTCGCCCTGCTAGGCTGATATCAGCCCTTGTTATGCTAATGCCAGCGCGTGATAAAAAGCTCTTTACGATAGGAAAGAGAGAGTAGCTTGCAAAAAGCGGTGCTTCGTCGGTTTTAGTCCAGATAATGTCACTCATTTTAGCCCTTTTGATTTTTTGAAATTTATCACGTTTTTTATTAAAGCTAGTTGTATTTTAGCCCTATTTTGCGATATTTTGATTGTGCTCACTTAAGGTTTTTGAAAAAATGTGCTTTTTCGCCTTTTTATCAAGCACAAAGTATAGATAATCACTCTTTGCAGGGTTTATCGCCGCTTTTATCGCACTTATCGAGACCGAGCAGACTGGACTTGGCGGTATGCCGTCGTTTAGATAGGTGTTAAACTCGCTCATATCGCTTCTTATACGCTCAGCCGTGATCACATCGTGCGAGTAGATGCCGTAGTTTAGCGTGCCATCCATCTGTAGCCTCATGCCCTTGTCTAGGCGGTTGTAGATGACGGAGGCGACAAGTGGCATCTCAGCGTCGTTTGCTGCCTCTTTTTGGATGATCGAGGCGATGGTTAAAATTTTAAACCACTTTTTCTCGTTGTATTCGCCAAAAATTTTCCTACTGATCTCGCTTTGCGCCTTTTTAGATGAATTTACAAGGTAGTAGGCTAGATGCCTTTCGCTGATGCCTATTGGAATTTTATAGGTATTTGGCATTAAAAAGCCATCACTCACTGGCGCAAGGGCATTATACTCGCTATTTAGTTTAACTGCATCAAGTCCTAGCTGGGCTGCTACTTGGTTTAAAAAAACGATGGTAGTCTCACCTGGTATGAGCGTGATCTCGGTCATCGCAGCCTTTGCCTTGGCAAGTTTCTTTAAAAAATCAACCCTTGAAATTTTATCTTTGCCTATCTCGATCCAGCCTGACTGAGGCGAGCCGATGAAGCGCATGGCATACTTGTCTATGACACTTAAGTTAAAGTTGCGATTAGCTAAATAAGATATAATCTCGCCCACACTTCCCTTTGGCACAAAGACGACTTTGCTCGTGTTTATGGGGCGTGCCAAATAGACAAATACGCTTAGGACAACGATGAGTACGATATCAAAGAAAATATCTAGGTATGGCTTTTTTATAAAATTTTTTATCATCTTAATTCTTTCGCTTGTTTTGCTTTTAAAATACGGCATAAAAATTAACGATTTCGAGTTTTACGGCGTAAAATTGGAGCAATTATATATAAAGTTAGATAAAAAAATAATTGTAAGAGCAAAGCAGATAAAGCTTCCTAAATTTAAACAAAACACAGAGCAAAAGGCTAGCGACAAGCAGCTTTTAAACCTTAGTCAGGGAGTGGATTATCTTGGCACATTTTTTCAAGAAATTTCGCTTGATAGCGTGCAAATCGGCGATGATTTTAAGATCAAGATTTTATTTTTAGATGATATATTTTTCGTTGATAGCCCTTATCTAAACATAGATATCAAATTTCAAAATGAGCAGCAAAATGGCGTTGATCACTTTATAGTAAGAAATTTGAGCCTTAAAGATTTTAATGTAAGCATTAGTGGCGAAGGCAGTGCAAATTTTGACAAAAATGACTATAAATTTGATGGAAATTTCACCTCGCACGAGCTAAATGGCAAGCTTAGCTTTGCCTTAAAAGATACGCTTTTAACCTACAAAGCCTACGACGTAAATGCTGGCAGTATCAAGGACTTTATCGCTGAGCTTGATAGCCGCATACACCTAAACAGCGAGGTTAAAAACTGGATATATGGCTACATCGTGGCTGATGACTATCGCCTAAATGAGATAAACGGCAAGGCAGATATTGCCAAAAATAACTTTTATCTAAACGACCTAAATGCGACTGCAAATGCCAAAAAATTACTTGTTAAATTTGATAAAAATTTGCCAGCTGTAAATGTCGCTGAAGCAAATATCACACTTAAAAACTCAAAGCTTAAATTTGACCTTACTGCGCCTGTTTATAAAGGCAAAAAGCTTGATGGCTCAAACGTCGCGATAAATAATATCTTTGATGAAAAAAGCGCAAATTTAGAGCTTTTTATAAAGACAAATTCCATCTACGATGAGGCGATAAATGATATATTAAGGGCTTATAAGATCAACGTGCCAGTAAGGCAGCTAAGCGGCAAAATGGATGCTAGCTTAAAAATTTTAATCAAGCTTGATGAAAAAAGCTTAGAAAATTTTGATGAAAAAAGCGTCATCGCAAATGGCGAATTTAAGATAAGTGACGCGGTTTTAGATATCGCTGGGAGTAAATTTAACACTAAAAGCGCCCTAGTTAAGCTCATAAATACAACAAATTTAAGCGTTGATGCGACTGGTTTTGGGCTTGACTTTTTTAGAGCAAACGCCGTGGCAAATATCGACCTGCAAAAAAGCACTGGCGAGATAAAGGGAGTGATAGAGAGCTTTGATCTAAAAGAGAAAAATGATGAAATTTTAGCCTTTAAAAATGAACCATTTAACGCACTTCTTGACTTTAGCAAGCCAAGCGAAACGACGCTTAGAATTGAGCCTTTGGGGATAAATTTAAGCTTTGGCGATGAGAGCGTGATAGCTACAAAAAATAGTCAGTTTATCATGCAAAACTCCCCACTTTTAAAGCAAAATGGCGTGCTTGGCTTTGATGACGTGAGCATAAAGAGTAAGGACTTTGTAAATCTTGAAATTTTGGCAAAAGGGCTTAAATTTGACATGCCGTTTTTAGATAAAAATGGCTCAAAATACGAAAACGATGACTTTTTGATCACAGTCTCAAAGGGTGGCGTGAAAGTGCAAAGTGCGAGCAAAAAGCTCTCTTTAGATATCACTGAAAAAGGCATAGAAGCTAAGAGCAACGACCTAAATTTACTAGTCCTTGATGACAACAGCACAAAAGAGCAAAGCACGCCGCTTGAGCTCTTTGCAAAAAATGGCGACATCATCTTAAAAGATCTTAATAAAACCTTGCCATTTACTAGCTTTAGTGCCGAGAAAAAGGGCAAAAGCACCTCGCTAAACGGGCTAGCTAAACAAGGTAGAGTTGGGTATTTTAGCGACGAGAAAAGCATAAATTTAGATGCAACTGATATAAGTGGCGAATTTATAAACGATCTTTTTAGTATCAATAGCTTTGAGGGCGGTAAATTTCGCCTAAAAATGCTTGGAGAGAGCTCGAAAAATTTCAAGGCTGAGGTAAGATTTTTTGGCACGTATCTAAAAGACTACATCTTTTATCAAAAGCTTCTAAGCTTTCTAAACTCGGTGCCATCGCTTCTTAGCTTTAAAACGCCTGATTTTAACAACAAGGGTTTTACTGTTAAAAACGGTAAAATTTTACTCACAAGAAAAGGCGACGTAATCGAGTTTTTAGCGATAGAGATGATAGGCACTAGCGCAGATATCGGCGGACGTGGCACGATCGATCTAAATAGCAAAAAGATAAACATCGATCTTGAGCTAAAGATACTAAAAGACGCAAGCGGCATCATCGACAAGATCCCACTTATCAACCAAATCATCCTTGGCAAAGACCGCTCGCTCTCAACCGTCATCGCCATACGCGGCACGACTGAAAAGCCCGAGTACTCGACGCAGATCTTGCAAGACGCCCTACTTTCGCCATTAAAAATAATAAGAAACGTCCTGCAAGCTCCGTTTTTGATATTTGAGTAAAAAGCGTTAAGCATAAAATAATTATTGTTTAGTATAATTTCTGCGAAGTTCACGGCGGAGCTTATTATCCGCCACTCATTCTAAATATCTTGCCAGATCCTCATCAAAACAAAACAACGCATCATTAATAAAATCTTCTAACATTTGTGGATCAATGCCTACTAAAGTTTTACCAACACGAGTTGAAATTCTCGGCGTTTGATCATCATTTAGCTTATAAAGATTTTCAAAATGAAATGCTCGGTTTCGAATTTTAACAGCAAGGTCATATAAAATCTTTACTTTTTGATAGTTTAAAAGTTTATTCTTGCGGTTAAATTTAGAATACTTTTTAAAATCAAGCTTATCAAGATTGACGATATCATTATGGATTTTGGCTTCATCAATGATTTTTGCCCAAAATCCAAAAGTTTGCTTTGAGACAAAGAGATCATCTAGCTTGAAGTAGCCGCCAAAAGAGCTTAAAATATCTACCTTGTTATTATCCACTAAAGCCTTAAAAGCTAAATTTCTAGTGGCAATTTCTAAAATACCAAGTTTTGGAGCTAATGCCTGTACTAGCAAAAAGTTCTTTTTATGCTCTTGCTCGTTTTTATAGCTCTTTAGGCGTTTGATTGAGAAAAATTTAACACTATTCATAAAAAATCAATAAATTCATAAAATTTTACGCATTATTATACGTAAAATTTTACTTCATCTCAAGACGCATAAGATACATATCTTCGCCGTCAGTCACCTTTAAATTTTGACTTTTGCACTTTGGGCAGGTGAAGTCATTTTCGCTAAGCTCCCCGCCAAATCCACAATCCAAACACTCTACAACAATGCCTTGTAAATTTATCACAAGCTCGGCATTTTCGCAGATCGTGCCAGCCTTATAAACATCAAAGGCACTCTGCAAATAATGAGGCTCCACTCCGCTTAAGCGGCCAACTTTTATCTCGATCTTGCTTATCTCTTTGGCATTTTCTTTAGCGGCATTTTTCTCACAAAGGCCAACTAAATTTTGAACGATACTAAGCTCGTGCATTAGCAGATCCTTGGTAGTAGCTCGCCCTTTGGTGGCTCGAGAAATCTTCTTGATTTATAGGCGTTTTCAATGATGACACGCTCGTTTTTAGCTTGCATTACTTCGCCTATTATCATCGCATTTTGATCAAATTCTCTTAAAATTTTAAGCGCGCCCTCGGCCTCGCTCTCATCAACAGCCATCACAAAAGTGCCCTCATTTGCAAGCTCATAAGGCTCAAATCCAAACAGCTCACAAACGCCCATCACTTCGTTTGCCACCTTGATATTTTCTTCAAAAACCAAGATGTCAAATTTACTAAATTTAGCCCACTCATTTAGCACAGCACTTAGCCCACCCCTAGTCGCATCACGCATGCATTGGGGCTTTATGCCAGCACTAAATAGCTTTAAGACAACCTCTTTTAGGCTCTTGCAGTCACTTTTTAGATCAAGTCCAAGCTCAAATTCTTCTCTTGCTGCAAGCACCACACCCCCGTGTCTGCCAACATCTCCAGAGATTAAAATTTTAGCTCCTGCCTTTAAATTTTTAAGCTCCACGCCCTCGCAAACTATCTCGCCAATACCTGCTGTGTTTATAAAAATTTTGTCGCATTTACCCTTTGGCACGACCTTTGTATCGCCACAAACCACGCTCACACCACTATCTTTGCAAGTTTTTGCAAGTGAGCCAAGCACTCTCTCAAGCTCTTCTATACTTAGCCCCTCTTCGATGATGAGCGAGCAGCTTAGGTATTTTGCGCTTGCTCCAACCATCGCTAAGTCGTTTATCGTGCCGCAAGCTGCGATCTTGCCGATGTCGCCGCCACTAAAAAAAATGGGAGTTACCACAAAGCTATCTGAGCTAAATGCGATCTTGCCGTTTAAATTTAATATCGCTGAGTCGTTGCTCTGCCTTAAAATTTCGTTATCAAAAATTTTAAATATCGTCTCGTTTATAAGCGAGTTCATCTCCTCGCCACCGCCACCGTGGCTTAGCATTATCTTTTTCATTAAATTCCTTAACCAACTCTTGCGTATTTAAAGTAAGCAGCACAAGCGCCCTCACTTGAGACCATGCACGATCCTATCGGATTTTGCGGGTTGCAGACCTTGCCAAAGACTTTGCAGTCAAAGGGCTTTGCTAGCCCTCTTAAAATTTGCCCGCAAATGCAAGCCTTGCTCTCTCCTGCGCTCTCTACGCTACAGTCAAACTGCACTCTAGCGTCAAGGTAGGCAAACTCATCTTTTAGTTTCATGCCACTTTGTGCTATCTCACCAAGGCCTCTCCAGACAAAGTCGCACGGCTCAAAGTACTTAGCTATGAGCTCTTTTGCTTTTAAATTGCCCTCTTCTTTGACCGCTCTTGCATACTCGTTATAGACCTCAAATGTGCCTGCGTTTTGCTGACGGACCAAATTTAGCACACTTGCCATGATATCAAGTGGCTCAAAACCGCTAATGGCGATAGGTCTTTTAAACTCATCTGCTAGTTCTTTATAAATTTTACTTCCAGTGATGACGCTAACGTGACTTGGCCCTAAAAATGCGTCTATCCTCACGTTTTCATCGCTCATTATGGCTCTTACTGGAGCTGGGACGGTTACGTGATTTATGTGAAAGTAGAGATTTTTAATGCCCTGCTGAAGCACTTTTTCAACTAAATTTGCGCTCATCGGAGTCGTCGTCTCAAAGCCGATCGCAAAAAATATAACCTTTTTGTCTGGATTTTGCTTAGCGATATTTAGCGCATCAAGTGGCGTGTAAAGTGCCCTTATATCATGCCCTTCGCCACGAAGCTTTTGCAAGCTAGTCTTTGAGCCAGGCACTCTTAGCATATCAGCTAGCGTGCAAAAGATCACATTATCCATGCTTGCAAGCTTACAGGCCTCATCTATGCGGCTCTTTGGCATCACGCAGACTGGACAGCCCGGGCCGTGGATAAAATTTATATGCTCACCAACTAAGCTTGGCAGTGCAAATTTCATAATGCTATGCGTATGGCCGCCACAAATTTCCATAATATTTAGCGGTTTTACGCTCTCTTTTTGGATCAGTTTTGAAAGAGCTAGGATGAGATCTTTATCGCGAAAATCATTGATAAGATCCATCAAATTTTCCCCGCGTCCATATCATCAGCGATCTTTTGATAGACATCTAAGCTCTCAAGTGCAAACTGTGTATCGATCTTTTGCATGGCGTATCCAACGTGGATTAGCACGTATTCGCCAACTTTTACATCTTCAGAGATGAGATCTAGGCTTACTTTTCTAGTAACGCCTAAAGTCTCGACTGTTGCGACGTTGTTTTCGTCTATTTCTATTATTTTTGAAGGGATCGAAAGGCACATTATCTTAGCTCTTTTTTAAATTCCAAATAACTTATCCATTTATCGATGCCCTCGCCTGTTTTGCTATCTATCACAAAGATATCAACCTTTGGATTTAGCTTTCTAGCGTCATTTTTCACTCGCTCGATATCAAAGTCAAAGTGTGGCGCAAGCGAAGCTTTCGTGATTAAAAGCACGTCAGCAGCCCTAAACATCACTGGGTATTTACTCACCTTATCATCGCCTTCTGGCACTGAAAGAAGCACAACGTTAAAGTGCGAGCCAACGTCGTAGCTTGCAGGGCAGACTAAATTTCCAACATTTTCTATAAATACTAGATCAAGCTCATTTAGCGGCAAGTGGTGAAGCCCCTCATGCACCATAAAAGCGTCTAAATGGCAGGTCTGACCTGTGCTTATCTGATGAGCTTTTGCGCCAGCCTTTACTATGCGGTCAGCATCTTGATTAGTCTCTAAATCGCCCTCAATGACGCCTATTTTAAATTTAGCAGCCTTTATCGTAGCTTCTAAAAGCGTGGTCTTACCAGCACCTGGGCTACTCATCAAATTTACACAAAGTATCTTTTTCTCATCAAAATGAGCTCTGTTGTGAGCTGCCTCTTTATCGTTTTCGCAGAGGATTTTCTCTATCACATCTATCGTTTTGCTCTCATTTAGCACGGGGTGTGCGTGAGCGTCGTGGCTATGCTCGTGAGCGTCATGAGCGTGGTCTGTATGCCCATCATGAGTATGTGGGTGTGAGTGAGTGGTGCCGTCAGCATGAGTGTGAGTGTGGGCGTGATTTCCCATTGAACAACCGCAGTCTTTACACATTTTTTTATCCTTTTTTATTAAATTTTGAGAGATTTTAACGCTTAAATTTAAAAATAAAATTAAAATTTAAGGGCATTTTATGCAAATAAGATAAATTAACCCGTTTTTTAATATCTCTTTAAATTTATCTTTGATCTTGTAAGGTAGCGTTTTCATCTAGCCCTTCAAGGCTCTCGTTATCATCTGTGTAGCTATTTTCATCAAAATTTTCATCTCTACTTCTTTTTTTGCCATTTGGTGTAATGATGAGATCTTTTAGTCTTGCCCTACCATCATCCATCACCATCAAAACAGCAACAGCATCGACATCTTGATCCAACATCTCTTGCTCGGTTTGCTGTGCCTTTTTAGTTGGCATATAAAACTCTTCGATGCCATATTTTACAAATGAATATCCATCAAATTTACCAGCTAGAAAAAGAGCGTCTTTTGGCTTAGTAAAGCTAAATTTATCAAAAGCATAAGTGGCATTAGCGTCTTGCTTTAAAATGGCGTAAATTTCATCATTTTTTGTGAAATTTCCATCATATACATCTATCTCCATGCCAGTTTTTTCATAAAATTTATACCGCTGTAAATTTGAAAAGTCATAGCTTAAACTCACGTAGTTTCCACGAAAGATATCCCTTGGATCGTAAAGATTTACCCTTACTTTTATCTCTTTTCCAAGATAAAGTGGCATGAGCACGTATGCAAGCATCGCAATTAATAGTAAAATTTGAAAGATTATGGCTAGTATTAGTGATCTTATCTTCATTTTTTGCCTCCTTTTCTAGCAGCAACTGCGAGCACGACGAAGGCAAAGATGATAAATAGCGCCGTAGCCCCCAAATAATCGCCTATTAGCTCAAAGTATCTAATCACCGCAACTAAGAATATCATACAAAGTCCAAGTACTAGCTCGCCATTTTTGATAAGCACGGCTGCAACGATGATGTTTGCTAGTGAGAAGAAGATATTTGCATATCCAACGCCTAGACTAAAGACAAATGGCAACGCAAAGAGTATCAAGCTAAGAAGCAAACCACTTTTGTTTTTCTCTTTGAAAAATAGTGCAATGCCAACAATGCTAAATAGTGCAAAAACCTTGCCAAAGCTGCTATAGAAAAATGCTTTTGCAAACCAAAATTTATCCTCTTCTAGCTCGTAGATGTCGCCATTTGCATAAGCTATCAAGCAAGCGATTAAGATGACGATGCCAAGATACTTGCCAAAGCCTTTTATAATGTGTGCTAACCTATCTCTAAAGCCAGCTAATGTGCTAAAGAGTGCGACAAGTAAAAGTGCGTATGAGAGCGATAAAGTAACAGCCATCGGCGCTCTAAACATAAGATCATAGTCATAAAATTCATTAAAGCCACTGATCTTAGCGCAAAGCGAAACGATGTAGAAAAATATATCCGCCAAAAGCATGATGGCAAGAAATGCGGAGCCACTTTTATAAAGTATGTAGGCGCCAAGTATTATAAATACAATAAATTCATAAGCAAACTCGCCACCCATGCCCTTTAAAACAAACCAGATCGTCGCAAAAACGAGACTTTGAGCTACTAGCACGCCCTTTTTGCTAGCAAATGAGACCGCCATCGCTCCGATACTCCAAAGCAAAATTCCTCCGCTTGGCTCGTCGCTGATGTTATAAATTTGAGCGATAAGCGCTATGGCTGCGCCGTAACAGAAATTTCCTAAAAAGAGCGTAGCCGTACCAAGCTTATCTTTGCCCTTTTTGAGATAATAAACTCCGCCAAAATTTACAAGTCCAAGTGTAAATAGCACAAGCGCCAAGCGCACAAGCCTTGGTATCTCCTCCCAGTTTGCGCCAACTAGCGTAAAAAACGCGAGTGCGAAAAAGAGATAAGCAACCAACTTTAAGATAAAGCTACTCTTTTCGCTATGAGCATTTATATCTATCTCATATAAATTTGCTATTTTTGTGGCGGTCTCTTTATCGACTATGCC
>CAUUIN010000034.1:0-20137 GCA_963545295.1 uncultured Campylobacter sp.
CTGCGCGGTAAGCGTTTTTATGGCCCGCAGCAAGTGCTAAAGCTGCGTAGGTAGTTTAAAATAGCAGTAAATTTACAATCGTGATATGCTCTCTTGCAAATTTTAAAATTTGATAGACGTTTATTATTTGATATATAGATTATATGTATTTTTATTTGTAAAATTTTACAAAATTTCAAGTTTTGCGCTGATGTCAGCAACGCCTTTTGAGTACATTACAGAAGTTACTATCGCATCGGCATTTGCGTAATCTTTCGCGTTTGCTAAATTTACACCGCCAGCTGCTAGGATCATGGTATTTGGTGAAATTTTATCTCTTAGTTCAAGCACATTTTTGATGAGCTCTGGGCTAAATTTATCACACTGCACGACATCGCATTTTGCCTTTAAAAGTTTGCTTGTTTCGTCCAAATCTTCAGCCTCTACGCAGATCTTTCGCTCGACCATTTTGGCTTTAAATTCTGGCAAATGAGATAAAAATTCATCAAAGCTAGAGTAGGCTTTTATGTGATTTTTAAAAAAAAGAACGCTATCGCTAAGTCCAAGCCTGTGCATGCCACCACCGCCTTCAAGCACGGCTTTTACGCAAAATTTCTTCGCAAATGGGAAGCTCTTTCTAGTTGCTAAGACTTCGCATTTTTCATTGATGCTTTTTGTAGCTTTTACCATTTTGTTTGTATAGGTTGCGATGGCGCTAGCATATTCTAGTGCGACTTGGGCTAGTTTCCAAGCCTTATGCACATCTTCGTAACTGCCATAAATTTTTATGATCACATCACCAGCCTTGCAAATTTGAGAGTTTTTGACAAAAACTTCGCTCTCGCAGCCAAGCAGTCTGGCAATGCTTGCTGCCACATCTACGCAGCTAACGCAAATTTCATCACGTGAGTAAATTTCAAGCGAGGCTTTTTTATTGATATTTTGAAGCGACGTTGTGAGGTCAAAATAGGGCAGATCCTCATTGATGTAGTCTAAAATTTCAGCGTCGCTTAGTCTCATTTTACGCCTTTTTTGAAGCGGCTTTGGCTTTTACGATCATCTTTTTAAAGATGCCGTTGTCGTAAAGTCCAGCGTGGTAAAGAGCAAAGCATGTAAATGCGATGCCAGAAACTACGTGGATTTTTTTAACAGATCTATTTTTCATAAAAAGTGCGCTTAGGCAAACAGATGCCAAAGTGACACTCATGCCGACCTTTGCTACTTGTCTATGAGTGTTTAGATCTAGTAGTTTGCCGCTTATCTTTATATCTTTTCCCAAATTTTCTCCTTTAGTTTTTGCCCCAGCAGCTTGTATTTTTGATACCTAGGCTATCTGGGTCAAATTCTGGGTTTTTGCCAGCTTTTCTTTGAGCTTCGTAGTCTTTTATCGCTATTATCACCACTTTTGAAAGCAAGAAAATAGCAATGATGTTGATGGTAGCCATAGCTGCCATCGTGATATCAGCGATGTTCCAAGCGAGTTTTAAGTTCATCTGAGCACCTATAAATATCATAATCACTGCTGTGACCTTAAATGCAAGAGTTAAATTTTTGCTCTTGGTTAGAAATTTCATATTTGCCTGAGCGTAGTAGTAGTTGCCGATGAGTGATGTGATGGCAAATAGCACTACTGCAAGGGTTGTAAAGTGTAGCCCAAAGTCGCCAAAATACTCTTTCATCGCTGCTTGAACGAGAGGTAGAGCGGTTAGCACTTCGCCACTTACTCCAGTTTGTTTTGTAAGATATGCTTGAGAAAAAAGCACGATCATACCAGAGGCGACGCATATCGTCATATCGATAAAGACCGCCATTGCTTGCACTAGCCCTTGTTTTACTGGGTGGCTTGTGTGCGCCGCAGCCGCTGCATTTGGTGCTGAACCCATGCCAGCTTCGTTTGAAAAAAGCCCTCTTTTTATGCCTATTACGATCACACTTCCAGCAAATCCACCAAATATCGCTTTAAAATCAAAGGCGCTTTCTATGATCATCTTGATAACAGCTGGAATTTCTTTGAAATTTAAAACGATCGCGATGATAGCTAGCAAGATATAAGTAAGAGCCATGAAAGGCACGATATATGAGCTAACTTTGCCGATGATGTGACTTTTGCTAAAAAACATCACAGCCGTAAATGCTGTAAGGATAAGTCCGATACCAATAGGCAAGCCGCTCTGCGCAAAGGTGATGTTGCTGCCTGCTTGGTCGTAGTAAATTTCAAAGGCAGAGGTCATAGTGTAGCTTTGAAGCCCGTTAAAGCCATAAGCATAGGTGATGATGAGGATAATGGCAAACAAAGAGCCAAGCCACTTTATGCCAAGCCCATTTTTGATGTAGTAAGCCGGTCCGCCTTTAAAGCCAAAGACATCTTTGGTCTTATAAATTTGAGCTAGAGTGCTCTCGATAAAGGCTGAAGCTGAGCCTAAAAACGCCATCAAACACATCCAAAAAAGTGCTCCAGGACCACCAGCGACGATTGCAGCTGAAATTCCAGCGATGTTGCCGATACCAACACGCGAAGCAGTCGAGATCATCAGTGCTTGAAATGGCGTTAGATGGTGCTTGTTATACTTGTCCTTTTTTTCTACCAGAACTCTGCAAGCTTCAAAGAACATCCTAAACTGCACAAAACGGGTAAGGTAGCTAAAGTAAATTCCTGAAGCTACAAGGATGATAACCAAAAAATATCCATATAAAAAGTCGTTGGCTACATCCATTTTGCCGTTTAAAAAGTTTAAGAAATTCTCAAACACCATCTATCCTTTCAAATTTATTTTGACTTGATCTTTACGCCCTTCATTGAGTTGAGCAGAAGCCAGATCGTCGTGCCATTGTGAAGCATGGCAGTTGCTATTGGATTTAGCATGCCAAGTGTTGCGGCACTTAGTATGGCTGTATTTACGCCAACGGTTGAGCGGAAATTTGAGCTAATGAGCTTCATCGTTTTATTTGCAAGCTCTTTTGCAAGCGCAACGCTCATGATGTCATCTTTTAAAAGGCTTATATCAGCCGTTGCTTTAGCTATATCTGCGCCTTTATGCATGCTGATGCCGACATTTGCCTTAGTTAGGCTTGGTGCGTCATTTATGCCATCTCCGACAAAAGCGACCTTTTTGCCTTCATTTTTTAGCTCTTCAATGATCGCTGCTTTATCTGTTGGCAAGCACTCAGCATAGACCCTGTCAAGTCCAAGCTCGCGTGCAACCTCCTCAGCCTTGCTCTTTATGTCGCCACTTAGCATAACTATCTCTTTTACGCCAAGACTTCGTAGCTTTGTCACCATATCTTTAGCGTTTGCTCTCATGTCATCTTTCATGGCGATCACGCCAACAAGCTCTTTGTCATATCCCACATAAAGCAAGGTTAAACCGCTTTGTAAAGCCTTATTTATAAGAGTTTCGTGAGCTTTAAAGCTTATCATCTCATCATCTTCTAAAAAGTGTCTGCTACCGATGACAACCTCTTTGCCGTGCATCGCAGTTTTTACGCCGTGAGCCACGATAAATTCAACCTCGTCGTGGTGGATGTGGCTAAATCCACGCTTGTTTGCAGCCTCGACTATCGCCTCAGCCACAGGGTGGAAGTAGTGCTCCTCGGCACTTGCTGTTAAATTTAAGATATCAGCCTCTGAAAAGCCATCTTTAAAAGAGTAAATTTCAACCACGCTTAGGCGTCCATGAGTTAGAGTGCCGGTTTTGTCAAAGACAAAGGTATCAACTGAGCTTAGAGCCTCGATCGCCTTTGCACCTTTTATGAGGATACCGTTTCTGCCAGCTTTTGAGATGCTTGACTTAAACGCAACTGGCGTAGCAAGCTTAAGCGCGCAAGAGTAGTCAGCCTGAAGCACGCTTGCAACGCTGTTCATATTTTTATTTATAACATACGAAAGCCCAGCAAGTGAGAGTGTGACTGGCACAAGTTTGTCAGCTAGTTTTAGAGCTTTTACGCCGATGGCTGATTTTTCATTAAGTGAAGTTTGGATGTACTCTTTGATCCTTGCGGTTGCGGTGTCGCTACCTACGTTTTCAGCCCAAATTTTGATCCTGCCCTCATCGACGACAGTGCCGCTTATGACGCGGTCGCCTCTTGCTTTTGCAACTGGTTCTGCTTCTCCGGTCATTGAGACTTGATTGACATCAGCATTACCCTCGACGATGTAGCCATCAACGCCTATCGTCTCGCCAGCTCCGACCACTACGATGTCGCCCTTTTTTAAATTTTCGGTTTTTACCTTTTCAAGTGTCTTTTCGCCGTTTAAATTTCGCTCAACCCAAACCTCTTCGATATTTGGTTTTGCTAACTCTTTGATGAGATCATCACTTCTGTGACTAGCACTTTCTTCCATATATTCGCCGATATTTATCATCAAATTTGTGCTATTTGCAGCCAAATGATCACCCATTGCAAGGCTAGTGCCAATAGCTGTTGCCTCAAGCACTTTTGAGGTGACGCCCTCGTGTCTTAGCTCTCTTGCACCTTCTATTAAATTTGGAGCTGTGGCGTAAAGAGTCACGGCTGATTTTAAAGTTTTGTTGCTCATAAACGGCGTTACACCAAGTGCAGCAGCAGCTTTGTAGATATTTGCCTTGCTAGGTAAATTCTCATCTTTTGGCTTGGTTGGAAAATCATAGCTCTTTATAAAATCTAAAATTTTCTCATAGCTCTTATCAAATTCGACAACGATGCTTTTTGCGTATTTATTTACACGCACGCTTCTTGCATCGGTTCGCTCTGAGATCGCAGCCTCGATGGCACTGACATCGCTTCTAGCGTTTAGGCTCTCGCAAATAAACCTCACTCTGTTTTTGCTCTTGTGAGCTAGAGTAACCTTATTTTTGTGAGTCAAGTTCAGCTTTGACATCTTCAAAACGCTCTTTTAGTTCTTCTATGCCAGCATTTATTAGCTCGCCACCTTTGATGATCGCTTTGAATACGCACTCTTGTGCTTTTGGATTAGTTAGCACATAAGCTGCTATGCCGCCTAAAAGTAGGCCTTTTACAAAGCCAGCTGTGTTGAAATTTTCAGGGATAAATGGCAGATCTTTTGCTGCATTGTTTATCGCATTATCAACTGCGCTTGGCTGAGTTGCTGCTGCGTCATTTGCTGCTACTTCGCTTGCGTTTTCTTCATTGATATAAGGGTTATTCATTATTTACTCTCCAATTTTATTAGTTCTTCAGCTATCAAAAGACCACCGATGCCAGCTGCTGTGAAAGCTGCTGCGTTTAGATATTTTTTTTGTGCTATCAAATTTGAAGCATGAATGCCAACAGCACCTACAAAACCACCTGTTACAGCGTATTTTACTATCTTCTTAGCGACATCTTTTTTAGTTGCTTTGTTGTTTAGATAGTCGTTAAAGCCAAGCGCAGCCGCACCCATGCCAGCGATTAAGGCTCCACTGATGAAGTGATCAAACGGAAGCCTTGTGTTTGAAAGTGTAAAAAGACTATTTTCTTGCATTCTCTATCCTTAAGCTATATCATTTGGTGTGATAGCTTTTGGAGCCGCTGGCTTTTTAGCACGTGGTTTTCTTGTTTTTTTAACCACTTTTTCAGCCTCTTTTTCTACTTTTTTAACGCCACGTTTTGCTTTTTTCTCTTCTTTGACCATAAAGTCTTTTGCGTCTTTTGCGACGTTTTTACCTTTTTTGTAAAGATCTTTTGCAGCCTCTTTACCTTTATCTAAGCCATCTTTGGCGCACTCTTTGATCTTATCTCTTTTACTCCAAGCAACTACTGCTAAACCGCCTACTGCTAAACCTGCTAAAAATGGTAATGCCATTTTAAATCCTTTCTTTGTTTGATTTTGTAAATTATTCATCTTCTTCATCCTTATTTAAATTTTTGCTAACTACTGAAATGCCTAATGCCCCAAGTGCAAGCCCGCTAAAAAACGAGAAATTTGGATTATTGGTTATCTTTGCTAACTCGCTTTTATCAGCCTTGCCACTTGCGATATTTTGCAAGCTTTTAGTTATCTCATTAAAGTCATTTTGATAGCTTTCTAAAATGTTTGTTATGCCGTTTTGCTCAAAATTTTGTGAAATTTCATTTAAATTTAGCTCATTTTTTGCTCCAGCTCCGTTATAAATTTCTTTTAAGCAGTGCTTTAAAGAGGCGATGTATTCGTTATTTGAAGTAGCCCAAAGTCTAAAAAATAGATCTTTTAGCTCCTCATCATCTAAGCTTTCACAAAATTTTTCATACATTTTGTTTAGCTCATTTTCATAGTTTAGTGCCTCTATCAGCGCATCTTCTTTATTTTTTGCTGGCAAAAAGATAGCTTCATTTTCGCAAACAAGCTCATACTCATGCGTGCTTGCAAATTTCTCTATCAAGACGATCGCATTTTTTCTAACGCTTGCGATTTGATCAAATACTTCGCCAAATGAAGCTAGCCCTTCATATAGCCTAAGTGCGTTTTTTTCGCTAGTATAAGAGGCGTTTAAAAGCTCATTAAGCATATTTTACTTCTCTTGCTACTTCATTTACTTTAGCTGAAATTTCTTCTAAATTTTGACCTTTTAAGAGATCCTCCCAGAGATTTTTAGGGAAAATTTCGTGGTCGTATTCGATCGTTACAGAGCCTATTATCTTATTAAATTTGACATTTTTTATGCCATTTATCTGAGCGATCATGTCATCTAAACTCGCTAAATTTACGCTGTTGCTTAGCTCTTTTATCTTTGGGCTAACCCTTACTCTTAGTCTGCCATTTGTATGAGCTATCATCGAAAAATAGCTTGCCACTTGTGCTAAAGTTTGTGTTTTTATATCCATTTTCATCCTTTTATTTTGTCTGCGTATTATCTAATTTGCAACTTAAACAAATCTGAAATTTTTTTGTCTTTCATTATCAAAAAGTAAAATGAAATGATAAATTTAAACCCCATTTTTTGCTTGGCAATCACTGCAAACTCCATAAAGTATCATCTTGTGAGACTCTGCGCTAAACGATCTTTCGCTACAAATTTGATCTTGTCTTTGCTCTATCATCTCATCTTCAAAATCAACCACCCTCCCACAAATTTCACAGATCAGATGATCGTGAGAGGATTTTAAATTTAGCTCGTAATTTTTAACACCATTTTGCTCAAAACTATTTGCTAGATGGTGTGCTTCAAGAAAATTTAAAAAGGTATATATTGAAGTCATTGAAATTTCATTTTTGTAAATTTCATAAATTTTTTGGCAAATTTCTTGAGCATTTAGATGCGACTTGCTAGTAAAAAGCACACGCAAAATTTGCTCTTTTATCTCAGAGCCTTTTTGATCAAAAGCTTTTAAAAACTCGTTAAAATGCTTGTAAAATAGTTCAAAGTCTTCCACAAAATCCCAGCCAAAATGATAATGAATGTAAAGATTTTACAACTTTACTGCTAAAAAATGCATAAAATTTATTACAAATTACAAATTCCAAGTAAAGTATTTTATAAGCTTCTTTTGGTATAGTGTCGCATTTTTTAAATCAGAATTAAGGAACGAAATGACTTACGACGAGCTAGAATTAGACGCCGTTTTGTTAGAGGTTTTGGAAAATAGAGGCAGCTTTGACTCGATGGATGATGAAGAGCTTTACGAGCTTATCGAGCAAGTCGCGCAATACACTGACGGCGACTACGAAGAGGCGTTTGAATATATGACTCAATTTTCTCCGATCCCTAAAAAACGCTTTGTATCACTATTTATGGTTTAGCAAAAGGCTAAGCCATAATCTTACTAAATTTATAAACTAAAATTTCTAAAATCTTTAAAATGTAAAAAAGAGCTTGACTCTTCTAAAAGAGCCAAGATGTGAGGTTTTTATAAGAAGTATTTTGAGATTATCTCTTTAAATTTGATTGTGTATTTGCTAGCTTTTGGGCTGTTGTTATAGATATCTTCAAATTCATACATTCTATCGTAGTAGTCGTTTGTGTCTTGCGCGTTTATCTTAAGTCTTGCCACATCTAGGCTAACGCCCACAAAAGCTCCACTAGTTTTGCCACGCTCTTCTATGAAAGCTGAAATTTCAGGTAGGTCACTAGTGATCGCTGCTTTGTTGCCAACGCCGCCAGTTGCTTCTGCTTTTAGACTGATCGTATCTTTTGCATTAAACAAGCTCGCGTAGGCTTCTGAGTTTTTAAACAAAATGATCATATCAGCCGAGCTATATCCTAGCTGAAGACCGATGCTGCCAGATGTGTAATTTACAAAAAATGGGCTTGACCACTCGCCATCGTCATTTTTGGCGATAAATACGCCTTTGCCTTTTGAGCCAGTGATGATAGCACCTGCTTTTGTCACGTCTGGGATGATAGCGATGGCTTTGATGCCTGTAAATTTGGTGTTTGGTTTTAAATTTCTAGTGCCAAAAGCGTTTAAAATGTTTATCGCATTTTTTAATTTTTGATTTTGGATCACATCAGCGTTTAAATTTAACGCAAAAAATGAACCGATCAAAAAGAGCAAAGTTAGAATTTTTTTCATCAAATTTCCTTATTTAAAATTTTTGTTATTATAGCCTAAAATAAACTATTATTTAAAAATTTATTAATGAAATTTTATGAGATTTCATTATAAAATGCCCATTTTTAAGGAAAAATATGAGCTTAATACTTTTTGTCGAATACGTTGGTATCGCATCAGCTGCGCTTAGTGGCTTTTTGTTTGCAGTAAAGAGAGAGTGCGACTGGCTTGGCGTCTTTTTGTCTGCATTTTTGACCGCACTTGGTGGCGGTATCATGCGTGATATGCTCGTTGGCAGGGCGGTTTATTCATTTACCCACTACATGCCAGTAAGCGTCGTCATCTTTATGCTTGTCGTATCTAGGATTACAAATTTACACACAAAAAGAGAGGGCTTGGAGAAGAAATTTGTCTTTATCTTTGCCGACGCGATCGATGTTATCTGCTTTTCTATCGTCGGTGCGATGGTGGCGATCGAGTATAACTACAACGTCTTTGGCGTCATGATGATCGCCTTTTTTAATGGCGTTGGCGGCGGTATCTTAAGAGACATCTTGCTAAATGAGGTCCCGTGGTTTTTACGCACTGGACTTTACGGCACGATAAGCCTTGGCGTGGGGCTTGCTTACTTTATCCTCTATCATCTAGGTCTTAGCAATATATTTTTTACCATGCTGTTGCTCGCTCTTGGCATAACGGTCAGGATGTTTGCATTTTACAGAGGCTGGAAGCTGCCTGATCTATGAAATTTAGCGAGTTTTTTGATATCTGGGTCAATGAAAACTACTATAAATTTGGTGTGGATATCGGCAAAAAAGGTGATTTTTACACAAATGTAAGCGTTGGCTACCTCTTTGGCGCCTGTCTTGCAAACTACTTTTTAAAACTACGCAAAAATGGTGAAATTTCTAGCTCTTGCAAGATCGTGGAGATCGGCGCAAATTCTGGCGATATGCTGGCTGATTTTGTGCAAGGTGTATTTACGCTTGAGCCAGAAATTTTGTCAAATTTAGAGTTTGTCATCATCGAGCCGCATGAAATTTTACGCAAAAAGCAGCTTGAAACCTTTAAAAATCGCTTTGGTAATGAGGTAAAAGTAAAACACTATAAAAATTTAGATGAGTGTGCGTTTGATGAAATTTTCGTCATCTCAAATGAGCTGCTTGACGCATTTAGCTGCGAGGTGATAGAGGGCGAAAATATGCTTTTTGTGGGTGATGATCTAAAATTTCACTGGCAAAAGGCGGATCAAAATTTACTAAATTTAGCAAAGAAATTTGGTATAAAAAAGGGCGAGATATCAACTAGCTACGCTAAATTTGCAGCTCAGCTTGCAAATGCGGCAAAAAAAGTTAGATTTTTAAGCTTTGACTACGGCGAATTTGAGCCTAAAAACGAATTTAGCCTAAGAGTTTTTAAAGATCATCAAGTTTTTTCTTTGTTTGAAATTTCTGATCTTGCGCCATATTTTAAAAACTCAGATCTAACCTATAGCCTTTGCTTTAAGCAGATAAAAGAGGTCTTTAGTGAGGCTGGCTTTTTGATGCTTAAATTTAAAAAGCAAAATGATGCTTTGGTTTGCGACTTTGGCGTGGATGAAATTTTATCTTTGGTGCTTGAAAAAGGGAGCAGACAAGCCTATGAAAATGCGGCCAAACAGGCGAAATTTCTACTCTCGCCAGAGTTTTTAGGCGAGAAGTTTAAATTTATAGAGTTTTTAAAGAGCTAACCTAGCGATATCAGCGTAACTAGCCTCACAAGCCTTCAAAAGGTCATTTGGTGCTATTTTTATCTGCTTGCCTCTCACTCCAGCACTTACTAGCACGTAGTCAAGCTCGCTGGCTCGTTCATCGATAAATGTGGCAAAGTGCTTTTTCATAGCAAGTGGCGAGCAACCACCTCTGATGTAGCCGGTGATCTTTTCTAGCTCTTTTAAATTTATAAGCTCGCAGCGTTTGGCTCCGCACGCATGAGCAAGTGCTTTTAGATCAAGCTCTAGATCGCCTTGCACGCAGGCAACGACAAAATTTTTAGGCTCGCACTGACAGACAATTGTCTTATAAATTTGCTTTATATCTTGCTTGGTGCTAGCTGCTACGTGAATGGCTGAAAGATCGTTTAGGTCGACTTCGTATTCAAGTATATCGTACTTTATTTTTAGCTTGTCTAAAAGCCTAGCGGCGTTTGTTTTATGTATCATTTTTTCTCATTTTTGTGAATTTTTTGTATAATTATAGCCAAAACTTAAAGGAGGAAAGATGGCTGAAGAAGTTGAAGAGAAAAAAGCAAAAAAGGGTGGCAATGGCGCTTTGATGATAATCATCATCGCGATATTTGTTTTATTGCTAGTTATCGGAGGGCTAGTGGCGTTCTTGATGCTTAGTTCGGACGAGCCAAAAGAGGCAAATATGGCACAAACACCGGCTCAGACTCAAACTCAACCAGCACCCGCTCAAAACAAAGCAAAACGCGGTGGCAACGACTATTCGAACATGGGACCGATATATCCACTTGATCAGTTTGTCGTAAATTTGCTTAGTGAAAATGGCTCGAGATTTCTTAAAACTAAGATCGATTTAGAGCAAAGCGACGAGCTACTAACTGCTGAGCTTGATAAGAAAAAGGCACTTTTAAGAGATATCATCATAAGAACGCTCTCTTCTAAAACATACGAAGAAGTAAGCACTGCAAAGGGCAAGGACAGGCTAAAAGACGAGATCGTTGGCAAGCTAAATGAAGTGCTAAATGATGGCTACATCAAAAACATATTTTTTACTGATTTCGTGGTGCAATGATAGGCATCGATATCGTTAAGATAGATAGAATTTCAAGACTGAAGGCTCGTCACGGCGAGCTTTTTTTAAAGAGATTTTTAAGCGATAGCGAGATCACGCTAGCAAAAAATGATGCGACTTTGGCTGGATTTTGGGCGGCCAAAGAAGCAGCTAGCAAAGCCCTTGGCGTAGGCATTAGCAAAGAGTGCGGCTTTTTGGACATTGTGCTCAGCAAAGATGCAAAAAACGCACCAAAGATAAAATTTAGCCCAAGAATTTATACAAATTTTAATATCAAAGAAGCAAGCCTTAGCATAACTCACGACGGTGGATTTGCCGTAGCTGCAGTGATAGTTGCGTAAATTTACCTGTTTGTAAATTTATATTTTTTAAAAATATGAAAAATATGAGGTCAAATTCTCTTTTTTAAAACTTACAGCTTTGTGGAGTTTGGATACCTTCTATAAACATACAAAGGTCTTTAATTAGTAAAATTATGGAGTAGTAAATGTTTAACAATGAAAGAATAAAGATATTATCGGATCTTATACATTTTAACCATGATATACGGACATTAAAAAGTATGTTGAGTAAGATAGGTTTTGATAGTGATTGTGAGCTTGTTTGTCTGTCTCAAGATAATTTTGTGGAAATTTTGCAAAGGAGTTTGGATAAAAAAATACCTTTTTTAGAACTTGAAGAGTGGGCAAACTTAATTGAATGTCGCGAAGATATAAGCTTTGAAAATGAAACAATACAAGAGGTGATATTTAAACTAGCAAATCCATATTTATATGGAAGACTAAAAGATGAGCAGCTATTGGCATACATAAATAAGGAAAGAGCAAAAATTAAGTGTTTGAATTGATCAAAAACACTAAAAAACTCGTTTTTAAGAGCTACCTTTTCATTTTTAGTGCCTGCAAAAACCTATTTTGCTCTAAAATTTATATTACATCCACTCAAGCACTTGCGTGATATCTTTGGCGTAAAAGCACTTTAGACCTTGCGTGTCAAGTGGCTTGTTTGGGATGATAGCATTTTTAAATTTCTGCGTTTTTGCCTCTTTTAGTCGCTGATCGAGGTTGAAAATTTCTCTTATCTCGCCGTTTAGACTTAGCTCGCCGATGAAGACGCTGTCCTTACTGATAGGGCGGTTTTTGAAGCTGCTTATTATCGCTGCGATGACGGCTAGATCGGCCGCAGTCTCGCTTATCTTAACACCACCTGAAACGTTTATAAAGACGTCGTAGTGCCCAAGTGGAATTTCAAGCTTTCGCTCAAGAAGTGCTAGCAACATATCTAGGCGGTTTCTCTCAAAGCCAGTCGAACTTCGCTTTGGATAGGCGCTTTCGCAAACAAGGGCTTGAATTTCGATACTAAGTGCTCTTGAGCCTTCCATTATGATGGTGATCGCACTGCCACTCATCGCCCCGCCACGTGTGAAAAATTTACTAGATACCTCGTTTGCACTCACAAGTCCGTGCTGGCTCATCTCAAATATGCCAACCTCACTTGTCGAGCCAAAGCGGTTTTTAAACCCACGTAAAATTCTTAGCTCTCTGCTCGCGTCACCCTCGAAATAAAGCACCACATCGACCATGTGTTCAAGCACTCTTGGCCCTGCGATCGAGCCCTCTTTGGTTATGTGCCCGATGATGAAAACGCAGATATTTTGGCTCTTTGCAAGCCTCATCAGCTCAAATGTGATCTCACGAACCTGTGTGATAGATCCCGGTGCGGAGGTTATATTTTGGCTATAAAGCGTTTGAATAGAGTCTATCACAAGCACCTTGTAGTCGCTTTTTTGCACTTCTAGCAGGATATCTTCTAGGCAAATTTCAGTTAAAAGGTATAAATTTTTATCCACAGCATTTAGCCTATCAGCTCTCATTTTTATCTGGCTTTGGCTCTCTTCGCCGCTTACATAGAGCGTTTTTTTGCCATCTTTTGCTAAATTTGAGCCGATTTTTAGAAGCAGGGTTGATTTGCCAATTCCCGGACTGCCGCCTATAAGCACAAGCGAGCCTTCAACTACGCCGCCACCAAGAACAAGGTCTAGCTCGCTATCTTTGGTGCTAAATCTCGTGAAATTTTGAATTTCAACTTCGTCTATGCTTATGGCTTTGCTAGGTGTGCTGCTACTTTTTGCTATCTCTTTACTTATCTTTATCTCTTGCTGGCTAAGCTCGACAAAGCTATCCCAAGCCCCACATTGTGGGCATTTACCAAGCCACTTTGCCTGCTGATTACCGCAGGCTTGACACTCAAAAACTGGCTTTGCTTTTGCCATAATATATCCTTTTTAAAATTTCAACTACTATCACTCCAAAAGCCGCTCCGATCATGTCTGCTACGATGTCAAGCAGGCTAAAGCTCCTATTTGGTAAAAATGCCTGAACGAGCTCTATTTGCACGCCAAAGGCTAAAAGTAGGGCTAAATTTCTTAAAATTTTAAACTCATAGCCAAGGTAGAGCAGTATATAAAGGACGAAAAAGGCTAAAAAATGGTTTGCTTTGTCCCACGAATTTTCAATGATCGCAGGACTTTTTGGAGTAAATGCAAGAAAATCAATCGCCAAAAGAGCAGCGAAAAAGCAAATTTTACTAAGAAATTTTACTCTACTCAAAAATGGCGTCCATCAGCTCGTCTAAAAACTCGTCTGGGTTAAATTTAATGATATCATCCATGCTTTCACCAACACCTATATAAAATATAGGTAGCTCAAGCTCTCTTGCCACGCCAAATAGCGCTCCGCCCTTTGCAGTGCCATCAAGCTTTGTGATGATGACGCCATCAAGCGAGACGATATCGTTAAATGCCTTTGCTTGCGCGACGCCAGCGTTGCCCTGCGTGCCATCAAGGATGAGGATCTTGCGGTGCGGTGCCTTTTCGTAGGCCTTTTTACTGATACGAACGATCTTATCAAGCTCGTTTGCTAAATTTGTCTGATTTTGAAGCCTGCCAGCCGTGTCTAAGATGACGCGATCGATGCCTTTTGCAAGGGCTGAGCTGATCGTATCGTAAGCAACAGCCGAAGGGTCGTGACCTTGCTGGGTGGCGATTATTGGCACATTTAGTCTGATTGACCACTGGCGTAGCTGCTCGATCGCTCCAGCTCTAAATGTATCGCAAGCGCCCAAAATAACGCTTTTGCCGTTATTTTTATATAAATTTGCTAGCTTTGCGATAGTTGTCGTCTTGCCAGCACCATTTACGCCAAGGATGAGATCTACAAATGGCTTATCAGGCTCGATCACGCGCTCCTTTTCGTAGATAAAATAGCTACTCATAACGCGTCTTAGATCAGCTCTGCTCACTTCATCTTGTGGCGGCAAGTAGTATAAAATCTCCTCCACGATCTCGTAAGCTACGTCAGCTTCTAGTAAAATCTCCTCCAAGCTCTCTTTGTCGATCTTTTTTGACTTCTTAGCTGAGCTTATCGCTCCAAAGGTCTTTTCAAAGCCTCTTTTTAAAAACTCAAGCATTATTTTATAGCCCTATTTATGTCAGTTTCAAGCATCTCTTCAGGCACAAGACCGATGTAGCCTTGTGCGTAGTCACCATTTGCTTTAAAAAGTGCAGATGCAGGAAGCCCTTTGATGCCTCCCATCGCCTTTTCAAACAAGAAATTTCCCTCGCCAACCGCGATGTCGTATTTGATCTTATACTTTTGTGCAAATTCTTTGACTTCGTCCTCGCTCTTGTCTTCAAGCAATACGCCAACTATGTTTAGCTCGTTTTTAAATTTCTCACTTAGGTTGTTTAGGTGTGGGATCTCAGCCTTGCAAGGTGGGCACCAAGTAGCGAAAAAGACGTAAAGTGTCGCTTTTTTGCCATCTTTTACGTCAAAGCCGTTGCTTCTTTTTGTGATCTGTATAGTTGTGCCATTAAGCAGTTTTAGACTTATCTCTTTTGCTTCGTCGCTTTGTGCGCTCTCATCCATTTTTGGTGTGAGTGTATCTTTGCTTAAATTTTCATCTTTGCTGGCATTTTCTTCTAAATTTTTACTTTGAACAGCTGGCTCGCTAGTGTTTTGCTCGCTTTTTTTGCTAGAGTCGTCGCCGCATCCGAAAAATGCAAAAAGACAAAGTGATGTTATAATTGCGCGTTTTAGTGTCATAAATTTCCTTTTGAAAAATGTTTCAGGATTATACAAGAAAGAGCATAAAATGAGCGTTAATTTAGAAAAAAACGAATTTAGAAAAAATGCAAGAGCAAATTTGATAAAGCTTGCTAAATTTAGAGCAAAAAGCACACATTATAAGGCGGCAAAAACGCTTTTAAATTTGATAAATTACACAAATTCTAAAAAGGTGCTCTTTTACTTGCCGCTTAACTACGAAGTTGATGTGCTTAAAATAAGACGAAATTTATCACATAAATGTGAAATTTTTGCCCCTTTTATGGTAGGTCTTAGCTTAGAGATGGTAAGATTGCGACTGCCATTTCTAACTTATAAATTTAATGTCAGACAGCCTTCTGGCAAAAAAACGAATAATGTTAAACTCGATATGGCAGTAGTTCCAGCGATTGGGGTTGATGGAGCTATGGCAAGGATAGGGCACGGAAAAGGATTTTACGATAGATTTTTTGACACTTTGCCCGTTAAGCCAAAACTGATAGTTTTCTTAGAGGTAAAAGACTTTTACACCAAAGATGTGCTCTCACAGACGCACGATGCGGTAGGAGACTTTTATATAACCCCAAACAAAAATTATATAAAAAGAGGAATAAATGATAGAGGTTTTAATAGGCTTAGGAGCCGGTGTGGTGGGCGTTGGAGCAGGGTATCTTTACGCCAAAAAGATAAATGATGCAAACTACAACATATTTTTAGAGCAAGCAAAAGCAAAAGCAAAAGCCATCGAGTATGAAGCTGAGCTAACGCTTAAAAACTCTAAAATTTCAGTGCAAGAGGCTGAATTTGAGGCTAAAAAAAGATACGATGACAAGACGACAAAGCTTCAAAAAGAGTATGCAACTAAATTTGATGAGCTAACCAAAAAAGAGAAAATTTTGCTAAATGAGCAAGAGCTTTTAAATGAGAGCAAAGAACTTTTTGAAAAAGACAAGCAAGATGCAAAGGTCACTTACGAAGAGGGCTTAAATTTAAAAGCGACTTATCAAAACAAAGTAGAAGAGGCTATAAGGGTGCTTGAGCATGCTGCTGGCTTAACAGAAGAAGAGGCAAAAGAGGTCGTACTTAAAAAGGTCGAGGAGAAGTCTCGTGCGGATATCGCTCACATCGTCAGAAAATACGAAGAAGAGGCAAAAAGAGAGGCTAAAAAGAGGGTTAATTATATCTTGGCGCAGGCTACGTCGAGATTTGCCGGAGAATTTGCAGCTGAGCGACTAATAAATGTCGTAAATATCAAAAATGACGAGTTAAAAGGCAGGATCATCGGCAAAGAGGGACGTAACATCAAAACCCTTGAAATGGTGCTTGGCGTTGATATCATCATTGACGATACACCACACGCTATCATTCTAAGTAGCTTTAACCTTTATAGACGTGCGATCGCAACAAGAGTGATCGAGCTTTTGGTGGAGGATGGCAGAATTCAGCCAGCAAGGATAGAGGACCTTCATAAAAAAGTGACTGAAGAATTTGAACAAAGCATACAAGAAGAGGGCGAAAATATCGTCATGGATCTTGGACTAAATAAAATTCATCCAGAGATAGTAAAACTAATAGGTAAGCTTAAATTTAGAGCTAGCTACGGTCAAAATGCCCTTGCTCACAGCCTTGAAGTAGCTCACCTTGCTGGCATCATCGCAGCTGAGTGCGGCGGAGATGAGAAGCTAGCAAAAAGAGCGGGCATACTTCACGACATCGGCAAAGCGCTAACTCACGAGTATGAGGGCAGTCACGTTGATCTTGGAGCTGAAATTTGCAAACGCTATAAAGAGCATCCAGTTGTCATCAACGCTATCTACGCTCACCACGGACACGAAGAGGCGACAAGTATCGAAAGTGCAGCTGTTTGCGCGGCTGACGCACTAAGTGCAGCTCGTCCAGGAGCAAGACGCGAGGTGCTTGAGAGCTTCCTAAAACGTGTCGAAGAGATCGAAAACATCGCAAAAAACAAAGAGGGCATCAAGCAAGCTTATGCGATCAATGCTGGCCGTGAGATCCGTGTCATCGCAAATGCTAAGCTTATAAACGACGATGAAGCTGTGCTTGTGGCAAAAGAGATAGCACAAGAGATCGAGAGTAAGGTGCAGTATCCTGGTGAGATAAAAGTAAGCGTCATCAGAGAGACTCGTGCTGTTGATTTTGCGAAATAACGGCAAGATATGAAATTTCTTTTATCATTAATAATGTTTTTCTCGCTTGGCTTTGCCAGCGAGGAGCTTGTGCTAGACTCGGCAAATTCGTTTATAACGACGATGAGAAGCGCTAGAAACGCTCCTATAAAAGAGCTCATCGAGCAGTCAAAAGCGACGATCATATTTCCAAGTGTTAAAAAGGTCGGTTTTGTAGTTGGTGGTATGGGCGGAGATGGCATCATGGTCGTTGGCAACATTAACTCGCCAAGTGAAATTTTACCAGTTAGTATAAGTGGCGGCAGCATCGGCATACAGCTTGGCTATGAAGATAGCTCGCTTGTGCTATTTATATTTAAAGATAGCATCATCTACGACATAAAAGACGCCAAAATCACGCTTGATACAAAGCTTTCAGTAGCATTTGGAGATATCGGACGCAATTATAATAAAGTAAGCGATTTTAAATTTTCAAGCGACATCTACGCATACGCTGCAAATGATGGGTTTTTCGCTGGAGCTAGCTTTGGCGGAGCAGTCATCAGCGCAAAGGATGAAATTTTAAAACAAAGTGGCTACGCTTACGAGCAGCTAATATCTTCTGCTTCTAAACTTTTGGGGCAATGATGCAAGAGATTATAAACTCAATTTCAACCTATGGCTACGTCGTATTATTTTTTTACAGCCTTGGTGGTGGTATGGTTGCACTAATAGCTGCTGGGATATTAAGCTTTGCTGGCAAGATGGACCTAACTCTTAGCATAGCAGTGGCTGCCGTTGCGAACACGATCGGCGATACGCTGTTTTTTTACGTTGCGAGATATAACAAAAGCTCGCTCATGCCATATATCAAAAATCACACAAGAAAGCTTGCCTACGCTGGAATTTTGGCTAAAAAACATGGTGGCAAGATAATATTTATCAAGAAATTTATCTTCGGAGTTAAGGCCCTGGTGCCTGTCGCCTTTGGTCTTACGAAGTACTCTTTTTATAAATTTAGTATTATAAATTTGATCTCATCTATTCTCTGGGCGATCATCATAGGCTTTGCAAGCTTTAAGGCAGGGGATTATTTTATGAGTGCGAACGACTATCTTGGCGAGCATGGCTATATCATGCCACTTGCTATGGTTGGCTTATTATTAGGTATCTGGTTGTTTTTACAACACATTACAAAAAGGAGAAAAAAATGAAAAAGGTGATATCTGCTCTAATCGTAGTTATCGTGATCGTCGCAGGCGCTGTTTATTTTGCCTCAAACAAGGTCGAGGAGAATTATCAAAGGATAGTTGATAGACTAAATGATGTAAATGGCTTTAAAGTTTCAGAAAACAGCTATCAAAAAGGCTTTTTTGGCTCAAAAGGATCGTTTGATCTTATCGTTTCAAAAGATCTTTTGAAAAATTTGGCTGGCAAAGATGTAGATGAGGATCTAAATTTTAAGGTAGAAAATGAAATTTCTCACTCAGTGCTTGCATTTGTAAATGGTTTTGATATTGATTCAAAAATTTCTATACAAAATGAAGCGGTAAAAAATATCGTAGCTTCATTTCTTGGATCAAACGTCATCGCGACAGCTAAAACAAAAGCTAGTGTGAGTGGTGATAAAGATGTAAATGTTAAATTTAGCGATATCGACTTTAGCGACAAGCAAACTATGAACGTTCATACAAAGGATGTGAAATTTGGTTTGAAACTTGACGCAAAAGATAATGTAAATAGTGCAAACTTGGGCGTTGAAAAAGTTGCTTTAAAAGACCTTAATGAAGAAAATAAAGCAGAAGTTAATGTTGAAGGTGTCGATATAGACACAAGCTACACTGTGCCAGTTGAAATTTCAAAGATATTTGAAAACAAACTAGCCCCTTACGTAGCAAAAGCTAAGATCAAAAAACTTGCATTATTAGATGAAAAAGATGGTAATGTTGCTTTGGACGATCTTGAGTATAGCTCTAAATTTGAAGTCTCAAATGATCTTGGTAGCTCAAATGATGTGGTGAAGATAGGTGCAGTTGCTGTTAATAAAGTGAAATTTACAGATTTTATCTTAGATAGTAAGATAGCAAATATCAACGTGCCAACTATAAATAATATACTTGATAGACTAAATAATGTAAATGTTGATACAAACGAGAGTATATTTGCTGGGCTAAATTTAGACGAAGTAATGGGTCAAATTTTAGAGAAAAACCCAAGTGTGAAAGTAGATACATTAAGCTTTAAAAATGGCGGTAATGCGATAAATTTAAAATTAGACGCTGCTATTAATGGCTTTAAAAGCGGAGAAAGTCAGCTTGCGATCTTTGATAAACTATCACTTGAAGGCAAGTTGAGCGTGGATGAGAGCTTGGCTAAATTTTTTGATACACTTCTCCCAGAGATGACTCTTATCGAGCCAACGCTTATATCTGCTGGATACTTAAAAGAAGATGGCAAAAAAGTAGTAAGTAAATTTAAGTACGATCCAAATAAAAAAGATATTATTTTTAATGAAAAGGTTGGACTCCAAAATTTATTCATGGGCTTTTAAAAAATAGCCTAATTTTTATCTACTTTTAAGCATCACTTCTATATACTTCACTTTCTGTTTTGCAGAACGCAGAGCAGAAAGTTCTTTTAACTTACAATTGTTAAACTATTAGTCAATCTTTGAAATCTAAACAAG
>CAUUIN010000035.1:0-20071 GCA_963545295.1 uncultured Campylobacter sp.
TTTTTCAAATTTATCTACAAAATTTATCTCGCAAATTCCATTTTCACTAGCAATGATCTGTAAAATTCCAATGGGCGATTTTAGGTAGGCTTTTGACACATTTGCTCCTTGAAATTTGAATTTTTGGGCAAATTTTACTTTAGATTGTTTTGCTTTTTGATAAAATGCAAGCAAAATCAGCGATTTTGGACTAAAAACGAGCAAAATCACAAAGGAAATTTATGAGCTTTTTTACCGACTACGAAAAACACGTTAGTGAGCGAGAAAAAGAGGGCGTGCCACCGCTTGCGCTAAACGCCAAACAAACAAGCGAAATTTGCGAGCTAATAAAGCTTGCTAGCAACTCCTGTGGCGATGAAAAGGCGCAAAACGAGCTAAAATTTCTTATAAATTTGCTCACAAATCGCGTAAATCCTGGAGTTGATGACGCAGCAAAGATAAAGGCACAGTTTCTTGGCGAAGTGATAGACGGGCTTAGCATTAGTGGGCTTGATGCGGTTCGTGCCATTAAAATTTTAGGCAAGATGCTTGGCGGATACAATGTAGAAATTTTGGTGCGAGCGCTAAAAAATAGCGACGAAACTATCGCAGGCGCTGCGGCAGGGGAGCTTAAAAATATCATCTTGGTGCATGAGCATTTTGACGAGATCGCAAAGCTAGCAAGCAGCAATAAATTTGCAAAAGAGGTGCTTGCATCATGGGCAAATGCGGAGTGGTTTACGCACAAAAAGCCACTTGATGAGTGCATAAGTGCAGTCGTTTTTAAGGTGCCTGGCGAGACAAATACAGATGATCTAAGCCCAGCAAGCGAGGCCTATACAAGGGCTGATATACCGCTTCACGCAAAGGCTATGCTTGTTAAAAAGATGCCTGAGGGGCTAGAAATTTTAAAAGAGCTAAAAAGTCGTGGCAAGAGTGTGGCATACGTTGGCGACGTGGTCGGCACTGGTAGCAGTAGAAAGAGCGGTATAAACTCTATTCAGTGGCATTTGGGCGATGAAATAGAGGGCGTGCCAAACAAAAAAACAGGCGGTATCGTGATTGGCACAACCATAGCTCCGATATTTTTTAACACCGCCGAAGATAGCGGCGCACTGCCGATAGTTGCAAACGTAAATGAGCTAGAAATGGGCGATGAGATAGAAATTTATCCATTTAAGGGCGAAATTTATAAGCTTGCAGGTGGTGAGAAAAAGCTCGTGGCAAATTTTAAACTTAGCCCAAACACCCTAAGCGACGAGATAAGAGCAGGCGGCAGGATACCTTTGATGATAGGTAGGCAAGTCACCAAAAAGGCTAGAGAGCTCTTGGGGCTTGGCGAGGAGCAAATTTTTATAAAACCACAGCAGCCAAAAGAGCAGGGCGGTGGCTATACACTCGCTCAAAAGATGGTCGGCAAGGCTTGTGGCAAGGCTGGCGTGAGAGCTGGAGCATACGTCGAGCCTGAAATTTTGACCGTTGGCTCGCAAGACACCACTGGGCCGATGACTAGAGATGAGATAAAAGAGCTTGCTAGCCTTAGTTTTGGGGCGGATTTTGTCTTGCAAAGCTTTTGCCACACGGCTGCTTATCCAAAGCCAAGCGACCTTGAGATGCAAAAGAGCTTGCCTAAATTTATGACGCTTCGTGGTGGTGTGAGCCTAAAGCCAGGCGACGGCGTCATCCACTCGTGGCTAAACCGCATGGTCTTGCCTGACACGGTGGGCACAGGCGGCGATAGCCACACGAGATTTCCTATTGGTATCAGCTTTCCAGCGGGCAGCGGCCTAGTGGCGTTTGCAGCGGTGCTTGGGATGATGCCACTAAATATGCCAGAGTCAGTTTTGATCAAATTTAAAGGCGAGCTAAAAGAGGGCGTGACGCTTAGAGATCTAGTTAATGCGATACCTTATTTTGCGATCAAAAAGGGGCTTTTAAGCGTTGAGAAGAGAGATAAAAAGAACATTTTTGCGGGCAAAATTTTAGAGATCGAGGGACTAGAGAGCCTAAAAGTGGAGCAGGCATTTGAGCTAAGTGACGCTTCGGCTGAGCGCTCGGCAGCTGCTTGCGTGGTAAATTTAAGCGTTGAGAGCGTTTGCGAATACGTTCGCTCAAACGTAGCATTGATTGAAGCGATGATAAAAGCAGGATACGAGAGCCGTGAGACGCTTGCTAGACGAAAAGAGAAGATGCAAAAATGGCTAGAAAACCCAACTCTTTTAAGAGCCGACAAGGACGCAAGTTACGCTGAAATTTTAGAGATTGATTTAGCGCAGATAGATGAGCCAATCCTTGCTTGTCCAAATGACCCAGACGACGTGGCGACGCTAAGTGAAATTTTAGCTGATAGCAAAAGAGCGCAAAAGATCGACGAGGTCTTTGTTGGCAGCTGTATGACAAATATCGGGCATTACAGAGCGCTAGCTAGAATTTTGGAGCGTGAGAGCAAGCTAACTACTAGGCTTTGGATCGCACCGCCAACAAAGATGGATAAAAAAACACTTGAAGATGAGGGCGTTTATGAGATATTTAGAAGGCTTGAGGCTAGGACAGAAGTACCTGGCTGCTCGCTTTGCATGGGTAATCAAGCAAGGGTAAATGATAATGCCGTTGTATTTTCGACCTCGACTAGAAATTTTGACAACAGAATGGGCATGGGTGCAAAGGTCTATCTAGGGAGTGCCGAGCTAGCCGCTGTATGTGCGCTACTAGGGCGTTTGCCAAGCGTTAGCGAGTATAAAAAGATAGTAAGAGATAGCCTTAGTTTAAACAAAGATCAAATTTATAAATACCTAAATTTTAATGAAATAAGCGAGTTTAGTATATAAATTTGTTACAATATCGCGAAATTTTAAGGAGCTTTGATGAAAAAAGTAGCTTTTTTTCTCTTTTTTAGCGGTTTGCTTTTTGTAAATTTGCACGCATTAGAGTGCGAGGACCTTGCTAAAAAAGAGAGCTTCAAAACTACTCCAAACGAGCTTGCTTATGCAAATGATGGGCTATTTTATTGTGATGGCTCGCTTTTAAATTTAAAAGAGGTAAAAGAGCTTTTTGATGCGAGCGTGGCAGTTAGAAGCGAGTCTCAAAGCTGCGTTGGCGAGGGCGTTTATAGAGAAAATTTAAATAAATTTAGATGGATCTTGCTAAAGGCCTCGTTTGCACCTGAGCTTTATGCAAAAGAGCTTGCAAAGCCAGAGGTTGCAGAAGCCCAAAAAGACGCTCAGATGGAGTATTTTAGATACTGGGCAAATGAGAGCTTGTTTAACTTTTTAAAATATAAAAAATTCAGCGAAGCTTATAAAAACGCACAAACTCCACTAGTTAAATTTTATGAAGGTCTTGGCATTGATAGTGCAAGTGCCGCTTACTACGCAACTAGCGTGATAAATGAGTTTTTAAGCTTTAGCGTTGGCAAAAAGGTAAATAAGGCTAAAACTCTAACTTCTGAGCAAAAGATGATGGCTCAAAAGCTAAGCCAAGATGAGCTTGCAAATTTACTTTATTCTAAAAATTACAGCACTGCTGAGCTTACAAATTTACTTGATATCGCACTGCTAAATGACAAAAGCAGCGACATGATAGAAGAGATCATAAGACGCGGGGCTGATGTGAATTTAGGCGATGAGACACCGCTCTTTTTTGCTCTTAAAAATTTAGAAAATGTAAAAATTTTGCTTAAAAATAGAGCTGATGTAAATCACAAAAATTTCTTTGGTAAAAGTGCGCTTTTTTACGCTGTGCAGTTTGAGGATGCGCCTCTTTGTGAGCTTTTGCTAAAGAGTGGGGCAAATGCAAACGAGAGCTACATCGATGAGCAGTCTAGGATGAATATGATAAATTTAGGCATGATGCAAGCCGAAGATACGTGTGGTCTAGAGCATACAAACAGAAGCGTTTTCATGCACGCAGCAGCTCACGCGACGCCTGAAATTTTAAAGCTTTTGATAGATAGCGGTGCTGATATAAACGCGACTGATGATGCTGGATTTAATGCGCTTGATTATGCGGTTAAAGATAAAAACGAAAAAAATATTAAATTTTTAGAAGAGCTTGGCTTAAAGCCAAATTTTAATTAGGAAGAGATATGAAAAAGACAGCTTTTGTGACGGGTGCTACATCTGGATTTGGCGGGGCGATCGCTAGAAGACTTTCAAAGCAGGGCTATAAGATAGTAGCTCTTGCAAGGCGCGAAGATAGGCTAAAAAAGCTAGCAAGTGAGCTTGGCGATACGCATATCATCGTAGCTGACATACGCGATAAAGAGGCTGTTTTTAAAGCTGTTGAGAGCCTGCCTGATAAATTTAAGGACATCGAAGTACTTGTAAATAACGCTGGCATGGCGCTTGGACTTGAAAAGACGATAGATGCGAAGGTTGAGGACTTTGAAGCGATGATAGATACAAACGTCAAGGGTCTTATCTACTCTACAAAGGCCGTTTTGCCGCTACTTTACAAGCAAGAAAAGGGCTATATCTTTAATCTTGGCTCTACAGCTGGCTCGTGGCCATATCCTGGCAGCAACGTTTATGGCGCTACAAAGGCCTTTGTAAAGCAGTTTAGCTTAAATTTAAGAAACGATCTAGTTGGCACAAATATCAGGGTGACAAACATCGAGCCAGGGCTTTGCAAGACTGAATTTAGCGAGGTTAGATTTAGAGGAGATAAGGCAAAGGCTGATAGTCTTTATGAAAATACAAATTTCATCACGTCTGAGGATATAGCGACCATTTTGCTTAACTGCCTAAATATGCCACAAAGCGTCAATATAAATAGGGTCGAAGTCATGGCAAATACGCAGACTTGGGCTGGACTTGCGATAGAAAAATTTTAAGGAGTTTATGTGAGACAAATTTTATTGTTACTTTTTTTTAGTGTCGCGCTTTTTGGAGTTGATCCTGAAGTCGCCAAAAGAAACGCACAAATTTACGGCGTTTTCACACTTATACCGCCAGTTGTTGCTATAGCGCTTGCTTTTATCACAAAAGATGTCATTTTGTCGCTATTTATCGGTGTTTTTAGTGGAACTTTTCTTATAAATATCGTTAATGAAAATGTCTTTATGGGCATCATCAAAGGCTTTACAGGCATCGTTTCAAGAGTGGTCGAGTCAATGGCTGATAAGACTGACTCAGGCATCTTGCTTCAAGTACTTTGTATAGGCGGTGTGGTCGCACTCATCACAAAGATGGGCGGTACAAAGGCGGTTGCTCTTTGGCTTAGCAAAAAGGCAAAAACTGGCGTCTCAGCTCAAATTTCAACTTGGCTTATGGGTATCTTTGTGTTTTTTGATGATTACGCAAACGCCTTAATCGTTGGCCCTATCATGAGACCAATAAGCGATAAATTTAAAATAAGCCGCGAAAAGCTAGCCTTCATCATCGACGCCACCGCAGCACCGATTGCGGGTATCGCTATCATCTCGACATGGGTCGGACTTGAGGTTTCGCTCATCGAAAAGGGCTACGAGCTTATCGGCGAGACTGGGATAAATGCTTATTCTATATTTATCGAGACCATTCCATATAGATTTTACAACCTCTTTATCTTATTTTTCATCGTCTGCACAGCCTTGATGCAACGCGAGTATGGCCCTATGCTAGCAGCTGAAAGACGCGCTAGAAGAGGTGAGCTTCACTCAGGTAAAACTCAAATTCAAGACCTTGAAGACAAGACTCTTGAGCCAAAAGAGGGCGTAAAACTAAGCGCTTCAAATGCTATCGTGCCGCTTCTTGTGCTAGTTATCGGCGCATTTACTAGCTTTTATTTTAGCGGTCTTGCTGCACTTGAGGGCGATACTCTTAAAAATGCGCTTGCAAATCCGCTTTCGTTTTCAACATTTAAAGATACTTTTGGCGCAGCAGACTCTGCTACATCGCTATTTCAAGCAGCACTGCTTGCTAGTATAGTAGCTATAATCATGGGTGTTTGGCGCAAAATTTTTGATGTAAAAGAGGCTATTAGCACGTGGGTAAAGGGCTGGAAAACTATGATCATCACAGTTGTCATCTTGCTACTTGCTTGGAGCCTTAGCGCAGTTATAAAAGAGCTTGGCACTTCAAGATATTTGGTCGATCTACTAAGTGATTCAACGCCTAAATTTATCCTACCAGTGGCTGTCTTTATCCTTGGTTCATTTATCAGCTTCTCAACAGGCACAAGCTATGGCACGATGGGCATTTTGATGCCTCTTGCTATCCCACTAGCTTACGCCGTTGGCAAAAACTACGGCTTAGAGGGCGATGCGATGCACGCTTATATGATAGTAAATATCTCAAGCGTTCTAACTGGCGCTATCTTTGGTGATCACTGCTCGCCGATCTCTGATACTACGATACTTTCATCAATGGGTGCTGGATGTAACCACATCGATCACGTCTCAACACAGATGGTCTACGCACTTAGCGTTTGCGCGGTTTGTGTGCTTGTTGGCTACTTGCCAGTGGCTCTTGGTCTTAGCGTTTGGATCGCACTTCCTTGCGGATTTTTAGCGATCTGGGCTTTGGTTAGATTTGTCGGTAAAAAAGTCGAAGAGAAAGCGGCATAAATTTGGACTGCAAATACCTAAAAGAGTGCGGCTCATGCACTCTTTTTACTTCATATAGTGAGCAAATTTCATTTAAAACTGATCTTATCAAGCAAAATTTCTCCCGCTTTTATGATGGTAAATTTGATCTTTTTAGCTCAAGCCCAAAGCACTACCGCACTAGGGCTGAGTTTGGCATCTGGCACGAAGGCAGCAAGCTTTGCTACACGATGCACGCAAGCGAGAAGGGCAAAAAAGTTTTTATAGATGAGTGCCCAAAGGTCTGTGAGCAAATTTCAAATTTAATGCCAAGCTTGCTTGAGAGCTTGCAAAATGATGAAATTTTACGCACAAAGCTCTTTGGAGTGGAGTTTATCGCCTGTAAAAGTGGCACCTTGGTCACGCTTCTTTATCACAAAAGGCTTGATAGTGAGTTTGAAGCGGCGATGGTAAATTTAGCTAGTAAGCTTGATGTAATGATCCTAGCTAGATCTCGCGGTCAAAAGCTTCTTAGCGGTGAGCTAAATTTGGTCGATGAGCTAAATGTTGATGGGCAAATTTATAAATTTAGCCTAAGCGAAAATGCCTTTATCCAGCCAAATAAAGCAGTAAATGAGAAGATGATAGCTTGGGCGAAAGAGTGCGCGGAGGCTGGTGCTGATCTACTGGAGCTTTACTGCGGACACGGAAATTTTACCATCCCGCTTTCGTTTAAATTTAAAAATGTCCTTGCCACTGAAATTTCAAAAAGCTCGATCGCAAATGCCATTAAAAACTGTGAGCTAAATGGGGCACAAAATATCAAATTTTTACGCATGGATGCTGATGAGCTGATGAGCGCATTTGCTGGCGTTAGGGAATTTAATAGGCTAAAAGATATAAATTTAAGCGACTTTAACTTCTCGCACGTCCTTGTTGATCCGCCTCGCGCAGGACTAAGCCAAGGCGTCGTAAATTTCATCAAAAATTTCAAAAACATCATCTACATCTCGTGCAACCCAGATACTTTAAAAGAGAATTTAAATGAGCTTTGTAAAAGCCATAAAGTGATAAAATTTGCCATTTTTGATCAGTTTGCAAACACTCATCACATTGAGTGTGGCGTGCTGCTTAAGGCAAAAGAATAAATTTTAAAAGGAAAGTTGAAAATGGTTTCATTAAACAAAATAATCCAAGCAAAGATAACGATCGGTCACTTTGTAAATAAAACTCCGTTTGCGCTAAGTGCAAAACTTAGCAAAATTCTAGGCGCAAATGTCTATTTGAAAGAAGAAAATTTACAGCGAACTGGGGCTTACAAGATAAGAGGCGCTTACAATAAAATAGCTAGCCTAAGCGAAGAGGAGCGAAAACGTGGCGTCGTGGCTGCAAGCGCTGGTAATCACGCTCAAGGCGTTGCGATAAGTGCAAAAGAATTTGGTGTGCATGCTTGCATCGTAATGCCAGAATCAACCCCGCTTCTAAAGGTAGCTGGCACAAAAGACCTTGGTGCGGAGGTCATCTTAAAGGGTGATAACTTTGATGAGGCGTATGAATTTGCAGTGAATTACGCAAAAGAAAAAGATATGACCTTTGTTCATCCATTTAACGATGAGTATGTCATGGCAGGGCAGGGCACTGTGGGTCTTGAGATGCTTGATGAGATAAGCGACCTTGATATGGTTATAGTGCCAGTTGGCGGCGGCGGCTTGGCTAGCGGCGTGGCAAGCTGTATAAAACAGGTAAATCCAAAAACAAAAGTCGTTTGCGTCGGTGCAAAGGGCGCTCCAGCTATGTTTAATAGCTATGGTGCTAAAAAGAGCATAAACTCAAAGTCAGTTCGCACCATAGCTGATGGTATCGCTGTGCGTGACGCGAGCGAGATCACGCTTAAAAATATCGTTGAGTGCGTAGATGAGTTTGTGCAGGTTGATGATGAGGAGATCGCAACTGCGATTTTGTTCTTGCTAGAAACGCAAAAGATTGTAGTTGAGGGAGCTGGCGCAGCTGGCGTGGCAGCACTTATGCATGATAAGATCAAATTTAAAAAAGGCGCAAAGATAGGCGTGGTGCTAAGTGGCGGAAATATCGACGTTCAAGTGCTTTCTATCATCATCGAAAAGGGTCTTATCAAGTCTCACCGCAAGATGACCTTGCAAATCACACTTGTAGATAAGCCAGGAGCACTAATGAGCCTAACTGATAGCTTAAAATCAGCAAATGCAAACATCGTCAAGATCGACTACGACCGCTTCTCTACTAAGCTTGACTACGGCGATGCAAGCATCACTATAACGCTTGAGACAAAGGGTCTTGAGCATCAAGAAAAGATCAAAGATACACTTAATAAAAACGGCTTTTCTTTCACTCAACTATTTTAAATTTAATGGCTCGCTACCTTTTAAAGTAGCGAGCATAACTTCTACTAAAACAAAATCTCAAATTTGGCATTTACACTATTTGACTTCACATCTTTAGCAAAAGCACCTGTGTAAGATAGGCCTAAATTTATGTTTTTATAAACATTTGCTTTTACGCCAAGGCTTGCTGTGCCAAGGTTTTTAACCTCTTTGCCTTCAAGCTCTAAGTATCCAGCATTTGCGACATTTACGCCGATATTTGGTTTTGTATCGCCAACTAGCCTATTGTAAGCTAGATCAGCTTCAAATTTCATCTTCATATTGCCAAGGCTAAATGGTACGCTAGGGTTTAGTCCTATACTAAAGATGCCTAAATTTCTAGTTTTTTCATCAACGTCCATTCTAAAAATTCCAACATTTTGGCTTGTGCTATCAGTTTTCATGCGTAGATAGCTAGCGCCTATATAAGGATTTAGAGAGAAGTTTGCTGTGTTAAAGCTAGTTAGTGCCAAATTCGCATAAGCATTGAGTGCTTTTTCTTTGCTTTTTATATGCTCATTTGAGTAAAAGCTAGCTATTGTCGCACCATTTTGCGTTTTGCGTTTTGCATTTGTGTATATAAGTCCAAGGTCTAGTTTTGTACTAGCGATCTCGCTTTTTGAATAGACTCCAATGCTAGCACCCTTTGTTTTGTAAGCATCATCTCCATCTTCTTTTACTTTTTCGCTGCTAGCACCAAGCACGCCGCCAAGTGTAAAAGCATCATTTACGCTGCCGTCAAATCCAAAAAGTTGAGTTAGTGAATTTGCCTTTATATCATCAAATTTCATAGCATTTGCCATTGTATTTGACCAAAATTTCATACCATTTGCATCGCTTGCTTTTGCTCCAAATGGATCAAATTCGTGGTTGATGATCGCATTTTTAAGCAAAATATTTTCTAGCAAAAACGCGTTATGTTGAGCTAAATTTGCATCGTTTGCAAATGTTTTTAGCGTATCTCTTGCCTCTTTTGGCGTAGTGTAGATGAAGTGTCTATAAAGATCGCTAGTGATGACAGCTGGTCTGCTTCTAAATGGCGAAGCAAGTAGTGCTGGTCTGCTAGCTGTGCTCTCGATGAGCTGAGCTACTTTTCTTTGGTTGTCGCTTGTTGCGATACTTGTCATTGTATTTTTTGATTTTTTAAGAGTGAGCTCTAGTTTGTTATCGCTAAATTTTTTGTCAAGATCAAAGAAAGCGTACTCTTTTGAAGTGGTGCCATCATATCCGCTGAAATTTCCAGTTATGGCGTAGGTTTTTGCTTTTGAGCCATCATCATATAGTCTTTTCATGATCTCAACGTCTGGCTCGCTTATGTTTATAATTGAACCTTTTTCAAATTTGATATTGACATTTGCTGCGTTGTTTGAAGCTATGTAGCTACCACCTGATTTTATAGTGGCATTTACTAAGTCATTTGTGCTTTTTCTAGTTACATCTTGCAAAGAAAGCTTTAGAGTAAATTTGTTTCTATTTACCTCTTTAACACTCATCTCTTTAACAAGCTCAAGAGCACCACTATTTTCAACTATTACTTCACTTGATTTTAGTGACTGATTTAGTGCTGTGAGTTTGCCACCTTTTATTATGGTTTTACCAGTGTATGAGTTGTTGCCAGCTAGACTTAGAGTGCCTTGGCCTCGTTTAATGAGCGTGCCCTCATAGCCTTCGCTCGCTCTTTGCTCCCTTGCTTTTTCTCTAGCATTTCCTATATCAAGCTCGGCTTTTTGCTCAGCTGTTAAATTTGACATTTTTTCTAGCTCGCTCTTGCGTTCATTCCAAATTTTCGCCTCTGCCTCATCTTCAGTTTTTCTAAATTTTATAGCTACATCACTAATATCATTTGAGTAAAGATCATCTACATTTAAATTTACATCAAAGACGCCAAGTAGCTGACCTGGTCCAAACATAGCCTTTGACATATCAAGTGCTCCCCAGCCCCAGCGTTCATCAGGTACGCCAAGAGGTGCAGTAAAACCAGCAATTTTTCTTGTATCAGCTGGCTTTTTAAACTCATCATTGACTTGTTTTGCTGTAGTTAGCAAGACATCTCTTGCTTGAGCGTTACTCATATATGGATATCTTTGCATGACAAGCCCAAGAGCACCAGTGACGTGCGGAGCTGCCATAGATGTGCCACCTTTTTTGCCGTATTGTGCCTCACCATTTTGTAAATTTACAATAGTTGAATATATTGGCTTCGCTGGTGCAGCGATACTCCACCATTTAGAGTGACCTGGTGTGTTGTAGCGTTGTGTGCCATTGTCTGTTATACCAGTGACATTTATCCAGTATTTTTCAGCATCTGGACGGAAATATGGAAGCATAGCTCTTGTGTAAGACTCTTTCATACCATCTCTATTTCCAGCAGTAAAAACTTGTATGATGCCATATTTTTTGGCGACCTCATAAGCAGCATCTAAGAAATTTTTACCATTTGTAACAAATGGATAGTAGCTTTTATAGGCTGCGTCAAGATCTTTTATGTCTAGGTTATTGCCACCGTCAAATCCTGTAGCTCCTTCGTAAGCTTTATAAAATTTACGGTTTGAACCCCAGCTATTATTTATCGCTCTTGCACCATTTTTGGCTAGCCCTTCATAAGATGCTAAAAAGAAGTTATAGTCTTGATTTGGACCATAGGTCATGCCGTCTGTTCCGCCAGTATTTCCCATTATTAGTTTTGCGTCAAATGCTACGCCGTGCATACCAGTGTCATCTTTTGAAGCTGCTATTGTGCCAGCTACGTGAGTGCCGTGTGAGTCATTTATGCCTGCGATCCAGTTGCCATCTGCATCAAATTTCTCACCTTTTCTAAACTCGCCAAAGTCGTTTTTATTTTTCTCTTCACTCCATTTTTTTAATAATGGTGAGTTACCGTACTCAGTATCTGGATATCTTTGACCATCTTTATAGTAGCTGCCAGAAATTTTTAATGCACTCACCCTGCCATCACTAAATTCTGGATGGCTAAGCAAGACGCCAGAGTCCATTACACCAAGTGTGACCCCCTTGCCAGTAGCACCACTGGCATAGGCAATGGCTGCATTCATATATTTTAAGCCCCAATCAGCGTTGTATTCGTCACTCTCCCAGCTTTTTATATCACCAAATTTGCCGCTTTCTTTTTCGCTAGCATTTAGTGAATTTGTAAGCAAAATAGCACAACAAGCAACACTTATAAAAATACATTTTTTATTTAAAATGGATTTTTTCATATCTTTTCCTTTACGAAATTTTAATGAAATCATATTATTCTTAAAATGAATTATTAATTAAAATAATAATAATTTAATGAAAAATCGTAGGCTAAATTTACGAAAATATACGTTATTTACACTAGTTTTACATTTAGCAAGGTATTTTATAAAAGGCTTAATCTAAAATTAGTTATTTAAATATAATTTTTTTTATCTCTATTTTTAAAACTATTATTTATATATTTTTTTTAAAGGATTATTATTTTTCATTAAATTTACAGGACTAAAATTTCGCAAATTTATTCAAGGATGAGATATGAAAAAGAGTTTATTAAGCTTTGCGTTGTTTTGCACTTTGGCTTTTTGTGCCGATGATGAGGCAGTTAGCAAACAAAATGATCTAGTATGGATAGGAACTATGGGTGGATGCAAGCTTTATGTATTTTCACTAAAGACGACTGACGCGCCAGTAGATAGGCTAATAGCCAAAGATGAGGCGCAAAAAGAGCTTGTAGCAAATACTAAAAATTTACCAAACAAACACAACGTAATGTTTGCAAAGTGCGAGGACTACACGGCACTCATAGATAGTGGCTATGAAGATAGCTTGAAAATTTTAAAGTATGATCTGCAAACTTTTGGAAATATAAAGCCAGAGGATCTAACCTATGTCGTCATTACGCACGCTCATCCTGATCACATAGGTGGGCTCATAGATGGTGGCAAAAAGACATTTAAAAACGCCAAGCTTTTTATAGATGAAAAAGAGTGGGACTACTGGATGAAGAGCAAAGATGAGCGAACAAAGGAAATTTTATCGCTTTATAAGGATGATAAAAGCTTTTTTGATCACAAAAAGCCACTATTTGATGGGGCACTAAAGATCACAGCTATCCCAGCTTACGGCCACACTCCTGGGCACAACATGATAAGTTTTGAGGCAGATAATGACAAGATCATCTTTATAGCTGATCTTCTTCACGTCCTAGCAGTGCAGGAGGTCGAGCCAAGCATATCTATCACTTATGATATAGATCCAGCGCAAGCTGCAAAAACGAGAGAAAAGGTGCTTGATGGCTTGGAGGACGAGACTACGAAGATAGTAGGAGCTCACATGCCTTATAACAGCCCTATCACCTTGCCAGAGTGAGTAAATTTATTTTGCTTTACAAATTTAGGATAAAATGCGAGTTTTAAAGGAGAAAATATGAGCGAATACGCAAATTTGATATTAGCTATCTTGCTAGCTATTTTGGCATTTGCTTTTTATAGGTCAAACAAGGCGCTAAAAAAGGCAAAAGATGATAGCGAAAATGTCTCAGTCAGCACTGAAATTTCGCAGCTAAAGAGCATAGGTGAGCTATCTGTTTTTCAGGTATATAGCAAAGAGATCGTCACAAAAACCGATCATGCGTTTGGAAATTTTGGCAAAGAGTATCTAAGGTGGCTAGTAAGCGAGAAGAAGCTTTCGATGATATTTGAGTTTGAGATAAATTTCATCTACGATCTAACTAGCCCAAAGCTTGAGATCACACAGATCGCAAACTCTAGCTACAAGATAAAAATGCCTCCATGTAAGTATAAATTTTCAATCGCCGATATGAAATTTTACGATGAGAAAAACGGCAAATTTATACCATTTTTGTTGCCTGACTCGCTAAATGGCTTTTTTGGAAGCACATTTACAGAAGAGGACAAAAACAGGCTCATAGAAGAGGCTAGAAATGAAGTGAAAAAGATGAGTGTTCGCCTTATCTCGCAGCTTCAAAGTAAAATTCACAAATCAGCTCGCGACACGCTTGAGGCGATAGCTAAGAGCTTTGGCGCAAACAAGGTTGAGTTTGTCTTTGACGATAGCGACGAGCAGATAAACGAGCAACTAAATTTAGAAAATATCGCATAAAAACAAAATTTAAAGGAGAAAAAATGAGCGTAAATTCACAAGAGGTCACACAAGCACCTGGCAACAACACAGTCTTTCAAACATGGGTTTTAAAGGGTGACAAGAAAGCATGTAAAGAGGGTTTTGCTAGACTTTGTGCTTTGGTTGTAAATTTAAATAAAACTGCCAAAGTTAGATTTGGCGCAAATGAAAATGTAAATTGCGTCCTTGGCGTGGGACATGACGCGTGGAAGAAGCTTGAAATTTCAAAAGAATTGCCAAAAGAGCTTGTAAATTTTAAAGCGATCAAAGGCGATAAACATGAAGCCGTTAGCACAAAGGGTGATATCCACATCCACATCCGTGCGTTAAACGCAGCTGACTGCTTTGACATGGCGCAAAATATCAAAGAAGTTTTGTTTAAATTTGCAGAGCTTACAGACGAGACTCAAGGCTTTAAGTACCACGACGGCAGGGCGATCATCGGCTTTGTCGATGGCACTGAAAATCCTGATGGCGAAGATAGAGATCTTTTTGCAAAAGTCGGCAAAGAGGATGCTAAATTTAAAGGTGGTAGCTACGTTTTCGTGCAAAAATACTTCCATAACATGACAGAGTGGAACGCCACAAGTGTAAGCGAACAAGAAAAAGTTATAGGTCGCTCAAAAGAGTATGACATCGAGATGGACGAGAGTGTAAAACCTACAAATTCACACTCAGCTGCAGCAAATGTCGGCGACGATAAAAAGGTCGTTCGTGGCAATATGCCATTTACTGAAGGCAGCAAAACAGGCACTTACTTCATCGCTTACGCTAGCACATTTTCAACGGTTGAGCTTATGCTTAAAAAGATGTTTATCGGCGAGCCAAAAGGCAACTCAGATAGGCTACTTGACTTTAGCACGCCAGTAACTGGGGCTTTGTATTTTGCTCCTACGCTTGACATGCTTAGTGACTACGAGGGATAAATTTAGCTTGGGGCGAAGCAAATTTGCCCCTTTAAATTTATAAGGATAAAGATGCCAGAGTGGTTTATCTACGCAGCTCTTTCAGCTGTTTTTGCTGCACTTACCGCGATCTTTGCAAAGCTTGGTGTAAAGGATATCGACAGCGATTTTGCGACATTTATAAGAACGATCGTTGTTATTTTGATGCTTGTTTTGCTTCTAAGCGTTGCTAAAAAATGGCAACCGCTAAGCTCGCTAAGCCCTAAAAATTGGTTATTTTTGATACTTAGTGGCATAGCTACTGGGCTATCTTGGCTTATGTATTTTAAGGCCATGCAAGTTGGCAAAGTCTATCAGGTGGCGTTAGTTGATAAATTTAGCGTTGTGCTGGCTATCATTTTAGCTGTCATCTTTCTTGGTGAGAGGCTAAATTTAAAAGAAATTTTAGCCGTCTGCCTTATCGTATCTGGCGTGTTTTTACTCATTTTTAAATAGAATTTTTCTGCGTTATTCTTAAAATATATTTTACTTTTAATTTATAATTAATACAAAAGCTTTTAGAATTCAGTCGATTTCATTTTGAAGGGAGAAATATGAAAAAAATCATTCTTTCAGCCATCGTGGCTTGTGCTGCATTTGGTGCGGGTATGAACTACACAGATGTCGTAAAAGACGTATATGCCGATGCAAACTCAGCTAAGAGCATAGGCAGACTGCTACCAACCAATGCAGTTGAAATTTTGCAAACAAGTGGCGACAGAGCGCAGATCAAAGTAAAAGGCTATCAAAACCCAGCCGTTAGCAACGTAGTTTATTTTGCTGATGGTGCTAGGATCATCTCAGTAGCGTTTGCAAAAACTGCACCTTTTGACATCAAAGTGACAAAAGAGGGCAAAAACGGCAAATGGAACGAGGTAGAAACAACAGTTTTTGTCCAAAAAGATGGCTTTAGCACCGATGTAAATGCAATGTTTGCAAGAGCTGATAAGATGTATAAAGAGAGCTGTGGCGTTTGCCATGCGTTGCCTCAAACTACGCATTTTAACGCAAATCAATGGCCGTCACTTCTAAAATCAATGATCGGCAGAACCGCAATAGAGAAAAAAGACGAGTGGCTAGTTATCGAATACCTACAAAAACACTCATCTGACGTAAATTTAGGCAAATAAGGAGAAAAAATGAACGAGAATAGACGAGATTTTCTAAAAAAAGGTGCAACAGCACTTGCAGCTACACCTTTGCTTTCAGGTGTAACAGCTTCAAATTTGTTTGCTGATGAGGTTAAAAAAGGCGTTGTAAAAAATGGCGAAACTCTTACAGCCGCTCACTGGGGTATGCTAAAAGTGACAATCAAAAATGGCATCGCTGTAAAGTCAGAGCCTATCCAAAAGACAAGTGAAATTTACAACCCGCTTCAACACTACACATCAGATATGATCTATAAAAGTCGTATCAAACATACAATGGTTAGAAAGAGCTACCTACAAAACCCAGACAGCCCAAAACCAGAGCTTCGTGGCATAGATGAGTGGGTTGAGGTGCCTTACGAAGAGGCGATCAAGCTAGTCGCTAAAGAGCTTAAAAAAACAAGAGCGCAAAAGGGCTTAGAGGGCGTATTTGCAGGAAGCTACGGCTGGAAATCAAGCGGAAATGTGCATAACTCAAGAATTTTACTTCATAGATTTATGAACCTAAGTGGCGGCTTTGTTGGCTCACTAGGGGATTACTCAACAGGTGCTAGCCAGATCATCATGCCTCACGTCGTGGGTAGCATCGAGGTCTATGAGCAGCAAACTAGCTGGCCAGTGGTGCTAGAAAACTCAAAAGTCGTGGTCATCTGGGGCGCAAATCCACTAGCTACTCTTCGCATAGCTTGGACGGCTACTGATGAGCAGGGCTTTAAGTACTTTGAAGAGCTAAAAAACAAAAAAGATATCAAGGTTATCGTGATCGATCCTATCAGATCTGAAACAGCGCAATACTTTGACAAAGCTCAGTGGATCGCTCCAGTGCCAAACACAGACACAGCGATGATGCTAGGTATGATGCATTACCTATATGAAAGTGGCAAATACGATAAAGAATTTATCGAAAACTACACTTATGGCTTTGATAAATTCCTCCCATATCTGCTTGGCAAAACAGACAACACTCCTAAAAATTTAGAGTGGGCAAGCAAAATTTGTGGCATCGACAAAGGTACTTTAAAAGAGCTAGCTGATACATTTGTAAGCAACCGCACGATGCTAATGAGTGGTTGGGGCATGCAGCGCGCTCACCACGGCGAGCAACCACACTGGGCGATGGTGGCACTAGCAGCGATGATCGGTCAGATCGGACTTGCTGGCGGGGGATTTGGCTTAAGCTATCACTACTCAAACGGCGGCGCACCAACATGCAAGGGCGCAGTCATCGGCGGTGTAAATAGCGCAAGTGTGGGTAAATTTAACGAAAAAGGCGAGTTTATCGGCACTGATACAGGAGAGTTTGACAAACACGGTCGCTTCGTCGCAAAAGCAGCTGCAGTAGCAGGCACAGGTCAAAGCTGGCTACAAAAAGCAACCAACTACGCATTCCCAGTAGCTCGCATAGCTGATGCGTTGCTTCATCCTGGCAAAGTGATCGATCACAACGGCAAAAAGATCACCTACCCAGACATCGACTTTATCTACTGGGTCGGTGGCAACCCACTTGTGCATCACCAAGATACTAATACAAATTTAAAAGCGTGGAGAAAGCCAAGAACCGTAGTCGTTCACGAAGCCTACTGGACACCAACAGCAAAGATGGCTGATATAGTCTTTCCAGTCACCACAGAGTATGAGAGAAACGATATCACGATGACAGGTGATTATTCAAATATGAATATCGTGCCGATGAAACAAGTCGTTGAGAAATACCGCGAGGCAAAAGATGACTATCAAATTTTCACTGATCTTTGCAAGGCTTATGCTAAAAATTTAGTCGTTGCCTACACAGATAACGGCAAGGATGAGTTTGACTGGATCAAAGAGTTTTACGACGCAGCCTACGCTCAAGTAAAAGCGATCCCAGAGCTAGCAAGCGATATGAAGCCATTTGAAGAGTTTTGGAATGAAAACAAACCAGTCACATTTGCCTCATCTCAAGATAGTGATAGCTGGGTAAGACTTGGTGAGTTTAGAGAAGATCCTGTGTTAAACGCTCTTGGAACGCCTAGCGGACTTATCGAAATTTACTCAGATACGATCGAGAAAATGGGCTATGATGACTGCAAAGCACACCCAACTTGGTTTGAGCCGATCGAGTGGCTAGGTATGAAAGATAAACCTGCAAAATACCACATGATAAGCTCTCACCCAACTGACCGCTTGCACTCACAGCTAAGCCAAACTTCACTTCGTGATAAGTATGCTATCGCTAACCGCGAGCCAGTGTGGATCAACGAAAATGACGCAAAAGAGCTTGGCGTAAAAACAGGTGACTTGGTGTGTGTATATAACGCTCGTGGCGAGGTTTTAGCGGGTGCCTTTGTGACTAAAAACATCAAAGAGGGCGTTGTAAAACTAGCTGAGGGTGCTTGGTATGACGGTTTTGATAGTGGCATCTGCAAAAACGGCTCTGCAAATGTGCTAACAATAGATATCCCAACAAGCAAGCTAGCAAACGGCAACATCAGTCACACAGCTCTTGTAAATATCAGAAAATATCAAGGTGATGAAGCGCCTAAACTTACAGCGTTTTCTGAGCCAAAATTTTCTAAATAATCTCAAAGCAGGGGAGTGATCTCCTGCTAAATTTATCTTTGCTTATAAAATAATTTTAACTACTTTTTCAAATTTATCTATTTATCTTCATAAAATTTAGAGAAAATTTAAATATTTTGTATTAATTAATATTATTTATTTGTAATTAAAATTTTCTTAAACTACCTAAAATAGGCTATTTACTAAGTAAAGTAAATTTATTATTGCTTAAATGTAATTTATATTTTCAAGTTATATTTAATTATTTAAGTAATAAAATCCGCTTCGTTTTTTGGATAAACAGCCTATATATCATATCTTGCAAAGCAAAGGAATGAAAATGAATAACCTAAGTATAAAAATAAAGATCTTACTAATTGTAATTTTAAGTCTTATTTGTTTAAGCATAACAAGTATTTATATTTTAAATGGAGTTTTTAAGACTAGAAGCCAAGCTGTATCAAGCCTTAATACAGCTGACGACATCATAAAACAAAGCGAATTTATCCATGAGCTTCAAAAAGAGCGTGGTTATAGCGCAGGCTTTGTAGCTAATGGCAAAGATGCTGATAAAAATTTAAAAGAGCAAAGAGCTAAAGTTGATGGCGTTTTGTCTAAACTTTCTAATAAAGATGAGCTTTCAAACGAGCTTAATAGCATAAGAGCAAAAGTAGATAATAAAGAAAGTTTTGCTCTCATAGCTCCTAAATTTCACGATATGATCGAAAATACACTTATATTTGAAAATTCTCTCGCAAGCAGTTCTGAGCCTGATATGAAAGATAACTTGGCTAGAATTTTTAGCATCTCAAAGATCAAAGAGTATTTTGGTATCACAAGAGCGGTGTTAAATGGTGCATTTATAAAACATAACATCGATAAAAATACATACGTAAATTTGGTTTCATTTAATGCAAATATCAAAAATCTCTTAAATGACTACGTGAAATTTAATGCAGGCACATACGCAGACAGCTTGCAAAAAGAGATCTTGCAAAGTGATGAGTTTAAAAAGGTAGATGATATCATCAAAAGTGCTATCGCTACTCCAGATGAGACAGCTGGCAAGATCGAAGCGGCTAGTTGGTTTCAAAGCATTACAAATTTGATCGATAGCTTTAGAAACTATGAGCTTTATTTGTTAAATGATATGAAAGATAAAGCTTTGCAAGATATGAGCGAAGCTGGTAACTTGGCTGTTTCTATGGTTATTTTGCTTGCCTGTTTTATACTCTTGCTTGTTTTGGTTTCATTTTTTGTTGGTAAAAATATCATCTCAGGCATCGATAGCGTAAAGGGCGGTCTTAGTGAGTTTTTCTTATATCTAAACAATAAGACAAATTCTGCCAAACTTCTAAGCTTAAAAGGCAAAGATGAAATTTGTGTTATGTCATCACTCATAAATGAAAACATCCAAAAGATCCAAACAGCTAAAGA
>CAUUIN010000036.1:0-19086 GCA_963545295.1 uncultured Campylobacter sp.
AAACTTGATGAGAAGAACCAAATTTTGGAAAAAGATGTGGGTGGGCTACAAAAAATTTATTCTTATTGAAAGTAAATATCAAATAAATATTTTCATTTACTTAAAGAAAAAATTTATATATTTTTGGATAGTATTCGTCTAAAATTTTCGTAAAAATTTACGATATATTGATAAATTCAGGAGGAAATTTTGGCTGAAGTTAAGAAGAAATTTTTTGTTTGGTCATCTGTGATAATAGGCATCGTAATCGGCCTTATCGCTTCTATGGGCATAGCTGATGCACTTCATGCGACTGGTAGCGGATTTGTCTGCACCATGTGTCACACGATGGATCCTATGATTGCTGCATATCATGAAGATGTACACGGCGGCAATAACAAGCTTGGCATAAAAGCTGAATGTTCAGCCTGTCACCTAAACCATACAAGTGCCTATACCTATGTACTTACAAAACTTAAAGTATCGATAAATGATGGCTATAAGACATTTTTTACAGATACAGACAAGATCGACTGGCGTAAAAAACGCGAGCATGCATCTCACTTTGTCTATGATAGTGGATGTTTGACTTGCCACTCAAATTTAAAAAATGTTATTCAAGCTGGTAAATCATTCTTGCCACATAGAGATTATTTCGTTCTTGGAAATCCTAATAAGAAATCATGTGTTGATTGCCACGAGCACGTTGGTCACAAGAATTTAGGACTACAAATCGATAAATTTGAAGCAATTAAAAAACAAGAAAACAATAAAACCAAGTAAGGAGGAGAGATGTTTAAAAAGTCGCTAATGTTATTAGCCTGTCTAATGTCTTTTGGCTTTGCCGCAAACATGGATGCAAATAAATCTGACGCTTTAAACCTTAATGTTGTAAAAAACATTAAAGTTGCTCACAAAATGTCAGACTTATCAAAAAGCTGTGTTGAGTGCCACGCTAAAGAGACACCCGGCATAGTTGCCGATTGGAAAAATAGTCGCCACGCTCACGTTGGCGTAAGTTGTATGGATTGCCACTCTGTAAATGCAGATAATCCTATGGCTTCAGTTAAGGTGCATCCAAAAGATTCTAACAACCATGTTTCAATGCTAGTTAGCCCAAAAACTTGTGCTAAGTGTCACGAAAATGAGGTTGAAGAATCTGTTAAGAGTGGTCACGCAAGAGGTGCTATGCAAATGTATGCTAACCCTGCGATGGTAAAACTAATGTATCACTATGAAGGTATGGATCATCCAGAATACAAAATGGCTCCAGACGCTACTGGTTGTACACAGTGCCACGGAACCGTCATCAAACTAGACGCTGATCACAAACCTACAAAAGAGACTTGGCCAAACTACGGTATAGGTAATGTTTATCCAGATGGTGGCGTAGGTAACTGTAAATCATGCCACAGCGCACACACATTTAGCATAGCTGAAGCTAGAAAACCAGCTGCTTGTGCATCTTGCCACCTTGGACCTGATCACCCAGATATTGAGATCTTTAACAACTCAATGCACGGACATATCTATAATAGCGAAGCTCACAAATGGAATTTTGATGCTGCTCCTGATACATGGGATGTACCAGACTTTAGAGCTCCAACTTGTGCAGCTTGCCACATGAGTGGTGTTGGTGAAACAACAACAACTCACAATGTTTCAAGAAGACTAAAATGGAACCTATGGGGCGTCAGCAGTAAGCTAAGAACAGCTGGTGATGAACAAGCTGCTGTTGTTTACGAAAAAACTGGCAAACTAACCATAGGAACGCCACTTGCAGGTCATCCAAATGGACCAGAAGCAGCAAGAGCTGAGATGAAGCTAGTTTGTAAAGTTTGCCATACATCAACTCATACAGATAACTTCTTCATTATGGGTGATAAGCAAGTAGAGCTTTATAACGTTTACAGTGCTGAAGCAACTAAGATGCTTGAAGAGTTGAAAGCTAAAAACCTACTACTAGAAGATGCTTGGTCAGATGAATTCCAAGATATCTACTATCATATGTGGCACCATGAAGGTCGTCGTATGAGACAAGGCGCTCTAATGGGTGGTCCTGACTACTCACACTGGCACGGTGTATTCGAAGTTAAGAACGACATTAGAAAACTTCGCAAAATCTATAAAGAAAGAATTGAATCTGGCAAAGTCCAGTAATCTTTTTTAAGGTGGGAGTTTTCCCACCTTTTTATTTTTAAATTCCAAATTTTATCTTTTAGTTATTATCCTAAGGCAAATATCTTTTAATAATTATTTTTGTAAATTTAAATCATAAAATCATACGGTTTAGCACTACAAATTGTTCTAAATAATTAATAAAATTTATAATGTAAATTTAAAAATATAAAATATAATCTTTGTTTTCAAGGAGATATTTTGGGACTTTTTCGGATAATTATCGGGGCATTTATCTTTAGTGTTCTTACAAATTTATATTCATACAAACGTTTTATCAAAAAGGTATCTTTTTTTACTCCACATCTTAAAAAAATTCGTATATTTTTCTATATTATTAGTGTGCTTGAATTTGTATTTGTTCTTCAACTAAGATTTTCTTTTTTAAATATAGAACTCTACCTGATAGCAGGAACGCTCATTGGTTTTTCGCTATTTTTATTTGGTGTTAGTTTATTTTATGATGTTGTTAGATCCATTTGTTCAAAGGCTCGCTTTAATCCTACAAGACGAAAATTTATTAAATTTTGCTTTGATGTGACATTTGTTATTTTTATAGTTGCTTGCTTTTTGAAAGGGATTTTTAATGCGCTTACTCCGCCAAAGATCAGACAAATCAGTATAAAAATAAAAAATTTACAAAGTGATCTAAAAATAGCCATGATAACTGATGTGCATGTTGGTGAGTTTTTGCAAAAGGACTTTGTGGCCAAGCTTGTAAAAGATATAAATTTGACCAGACCAGATCTAGTTGTGATAGTTGGCGACTTAGTTGATATGAGAGCTGAGCTTATAGGCGATTTTTTAGATCCATTAAAAAATCTTAAAAGCACATATGGCACCTTTTATGTCCCTGGTAATCACGAATACTACCACGGAGTTGATGGAATACTAGAAAAAATTCGCGCTCTTGGCATTATGGTACTTGGCAATAAAAACGAAAAAATAGCTGGCATAAATTTAGCAGGGGTCTATGATCTAGCTGGCATAAGGTTTAAAAATTTAGAGCCAAATTTAGACGAAGCACTAGCAGGATGTGACCCGGATCTGCCGACCATCCTACTCTCTCATCAGCCAAAATTTATAAAAACTATGCAAAAAGATGTCGATCTAGTGCTTTGCGGTCACACACACGCTGGACAAATTTTCCCTTTTGGTCTCCTAGTTTTGCTAGATCAAGGTTTTTTACATGGGCTTTATAAGATAAATGATAAAATGCAGGCTTATGTTAGTAGCGGCGCAGGATTTTGGGGACCTCCAGTTAGGATTTTTGCTCCAAGCGAGATCGCTATTTTAAATTTAAGCAAGGAATAAAATGAACAAGGACAATCTATTTTCTCAAATTTTTGGCAAGGTAGCAAAATTAAATTTTTTTAAACCACTTCAAGAGCTTATCAACTCCTTTTATATAAAGCTATTTAAGATCGATATGAGCGAGTTTAAGCCAGCAAATGAGTATAAAAATTTAAACGAACTTTTTACTAGAGAGCTCTTAAAGCCAAGAGAATTTGACGCAGCGGATGAGATATTTATAAGTCCTGTTGATGGTACTTGCCTTAGCTTTGGCACTACAAAAGATCTAGAAGCTTTTAGTATAAAAGGCATGAATTACGGGTTAAAAGAGCTTTTAGGGCAGGGCGAGCTTGAGGGTGAGTTTGACTTTGCCAACATCTACCTTAGCCCAAAAGATTACCACCACTACCACGCACCTTGCGACATTGCGATAAAAAAAGCGGTTTATATCCCCGGTAAGCTTTACAGTGTGGCGGTAAAATGGCTTGGCAAGGTCGAAAGTCTATACACTAAAAACGAGCGTGTGGCGCTACTTTGCGAGATGAAAAATGGCAAAAAACTATGGCTAGTTTTCGTGGGTGCCTTAAACGTTGGTAAGATGAAATTTTGCTTTGATGAGCGCATCCAGACAAATGCGATGGCAAATTTTACGCAAATTTATGAGTATGAAAATTTACATATCAAAAAGGGTGAGCGACTTGGAAATTTCGAGCTTGGCTCAACTATCGTCATACTTAGCGAAAAAGATGCGATCGAGTACAACCTCTTTGAAAACAAAGAGCTTAAATTTGCTGAAGCGATCGGTAGGGTCAGAGAAATATAAATTTACAGCCAATTTTAAAAACTTGATTTGAGCTAATTGATTAAAAAGTAATTTACATTTTGTAAAAAACATATCAAATTAGAAAACATTCTGCTTGCATAATTTTTCAAGTGGTATTTATATAATGGTACAAAATGTTTATAGCTCATAAATTTTTTATGACCGCCTAGACATCTGAATTTACTATTTTGCCTATAACTAACGGAAACTTTGTTGTGTAGCTTTACTTTTTTTCTTGTTTTCAAAACAAGAAATGTATATAAATTAAGCGTATTCTTTTGTGTGTAAATAGCTTATCGGAAGCATTTATTTAAGAGCTAATTTTATATTTTGATTTTAGAATTAAAGCTGGCGTAAGATTTCATTTATCGGCCAGCTTTATTTAAGAGATTCTTACTCCCACTCGATAGTTGCAGGTGGCTTGCTTGAGATGTCGTAAACTACGCGGTTTATGCCATTTACCTCATTTATGATGCGGCGGCTTACATTTTCAAGGAGATCATAAGGAAGCCTTGAAAAGCTTGCAGTCATGCCATCGCTCGCATCTACTACACGCACGCAAACAGCGTTTTCATAGGTGCGGTTATCACCCATTACGCCAACAGAATTTACATTTAAAAGCACGCAAAACGCCTGCCAAGTTTTGTTATACCAGCCACTACTTTTTAGCTCATCACGCAAGATCACGTCAGCTTTGCGAAGTAGTTCAAGGCTTGGTTTATTCACCTCACCCATTATGCGGATAGCAAGGCCAGGTCCCGGGAAAGGATGGCGAAATACTAGCTCGCGGCTTAGTCCAAGCTCAAGGCCTAGCTTTCTAACTTCGTCTTTAAAAATCTCTCTTAGCGGTTCTATCAGCTCAAATGTCATCCAATCAGGCAAACCTCCAACGTTGTGGTGGCTCTTTATCGTCTTACTTGAGCCAACAACTGAGCTTTCGATGATGTCAGTATAAAGAGTGCCTTGAGCCAGAAATTTCACATCTCCGTGCTTTTTTGCCTCTTTTTCAAAAATCTCTATAAATGTCTCGCCTATGATCTTGCGTTTTTTCTCAGGATCAATGACGCCAGCTAGGCGACCTAAAAATATCTCGCTCGCATCTATACTAACTAGCTCAACGCCAAGCTTTGTTCTAAATGTAGCTTCAACTTGCTCTTTTTCGTTTGTTCTAAGAAGTCCATTATCGACAAATACAAGGATCAAATTTTCAGGTACAGCTGCTGCTAAAAGCGCTGCAGTCACAGAGCTATCCACGCCGCCACTAACTGCGCAAAGTACCTTGTGAGTGCCTACTGTTTTTCTGATCTCTTCTATCTTGTTTTTAGCGAAGCTTCCCATGTTCCAAGTGCTCTCGCAGCCACAGATATATTTAGCAAAATTCTTTAAAATTTGCGTGCCATACTCACTATGTTGAACCTCTGCGTGAAACTGGATCGCATAAAATTTACGTTTATCATCGCCAAAAGCGCAATAAGGTGAATTTTTGCTAATCGCAATCGCCTCAAAGCCCTTTGGCAGGTCTTTTACATAGTCACTATGGCTCATCCATACGATTTGTTTTGAAGGTGTATCTTTAAAAAGATCGTGCTCTTTTACGACGCTAAGTTCAGCCTTACCGTACTCTTTGTGATCAGCTGCTAAAACCTCAGCTCCATGCGTGTGAGCAAGCAGCTGCATGCCGTAGCAAACGCCAAGTATAGGGATATTTAACTCAAAGACACCGTTATCGCAAAAGTAGGCATCTTTGGCATAAACGCTAGCTGGACCACCACTTAGAATGATACCTTTTGGATCTTTCGCCTTTATATCGCTAAGTTTTGCGTTAAATGGCAAAATCTCAGTATAAACTCCCTCTTCTCTTAGCCTTCTAGCTATTAGCTGAGTATACTGCGAACCAAAGTCCAAAACTATAATCGTATTGTTCATTTATAACCTTTTAAAAATAGATATGAAGAATTTCAAACTGCACATACCAAACAATGAGTGATACGATATATCCTAAAACCACTGTCCAAGCGTGTTTCATATGCGCACCAAAGGTATAAATTCCTTTTAATTTACCCATTACTCCAACGCCAGCTGCTGAGCCAAAGCTGATCATCGAACCGCCGATACCAGCTGTAAGTGTCACTAGTAACCACTGACTCATAGACTCACCAGCATCAGCCCCCATCACTGGATTTGCTTTTAGAACTGCTGACATAACAGGGACGTTATCAACGATCGCTGAAAGAAAACCAACTCCGATATTTACAGGTGTTGAGCCAAATTTATCATAAAGTGACACAGCGTAATTTAAAAATCCAGCAAAGTGAAGAGCACCAACTGCAGCTAAAATTCCAAAGAAGAAAAATAACGTGTTGTTTTCGATCTTTGACATATAGTGAAAGACATTCATAGGCTCTTCGTCTTTGTGAGCTTTTTTGAAATAATATGTATAAAGGCTAAGTAGTGAGAAGCCAAACATCATGCCCCACATCGCTGGTAAGTGAAATAACTGGTGCATCATAACCGCACAAAAGATAGTAAATGCACCTATAAAGATAACCGCTTTACCGCCCTTTTTCATAACCACTTTTGGCTCATTTGCCACGTCAAAATGAGGCGCAGTATTTGGCACGATGCGTGAAAGTAAAAACGCAGTTACAAACCAGCCGATAAATGACGCTGGGAAAAGTGCAAAAAAGTCTAAAAACGGTGACTTGCCAGCTGCCCAAACCATAAGTGTAGTGATGTCGCCAAATGGACTCCACGCTCCGCCTGCATTTGCTGCTACGACGATGTTTATAGCACCTGCGACTAGGAAATTTGTATTATTTCTATCTATCGTTAAAAGAACGGTTGATAGGATAAGCGCTGTTGTTAGGTTATCAGCCACTGGGCTAATGAAAAATGCCAAAATACCAGTTAGCCAAAATAGCTTTCTATAAGTGTAGCCTTTTGAAACTAGGTTGTATTTTAGTGCGTTAAATACATCTCTTTCAACAAGTGCCTCGATAAATGTCATCGCTACCATTAAGAAAAATACAATCTGAGCTATCTCTAGGATCAGGTGATTTACCTCATTTTCTAGCAAATGCACATCCATGCCATTTATAAGCATATAAACGCCGATGAGTAGGAACATAAAAGTGCCGATAAAGATGGCAGGTTTTGCCTTGTCGATGTGAAAATTCTCTTCTGCTGCTATGAAAAAGTATCCAACAACAAAAATGATAAGCGATAAAATTCCCGCCCATGTAGTAGTTAAGTCAATAGCCGCCGCTTCTCCGTCAGCACCAAAGGCTATAGCAAAAAACAAGCCTAGAAGTCCAAACAACCTCATATACTCTCCTTGTAAGATAAAAATTTGCGTATTTTACTTAAATGAGCCTAAAATTTAGGTTAGTTAAATTTATTAAGCTTGCATTACATTTTTATCTTACGCCAAATTTAGGATCAAATTTTATTGATCTTGTCAGTTTTTTTCTCTTTTACAGGTGCATCGCCGTAAAATGGATCGTCCTTGTAGCCGCAGCCACTAAGTGCAAAAAGAGCGAAAATTAAAATAAAAGATGATAAGATTGCCTTATGAAAGACGCCAAATTTATGATAGATGCTATCCACGAAAATCCTTTGTATAAAGAAAAATTAAGCATGGCAGACGAGTGCCGAGAGCTTCTTCGCCTCATGGGTAAAGCAAAGCGATTTTACATAGCTTTTTGCTACGTTAGAGAAGGTATATTGACCTTCGTTCTTACTCATCCCTCAGGGCTTTTGGAGCTTAGACGTGATAGTAGTATAAATGATATAAAAGAGTTATTAAAAACCTTTTGCAAGGTCAAAAAAGATAGCATTTTTGCAAGCGTCATCAAGCCAAAACCGCTAAGCGAGATCAACTATATAAAAAATAAAAGAGAAGAAAATATAAGATTTATCGTGAGCAAATATCTAAAATTTTTCACGCCGCAAACACCGCAAAGGTCAAATTTCATCTTGCCAGCCAGCAAGGGCGAGTTTAAAAATTTAGCCACAAATGAGCAAATTTATAAGAAATTTGAAGAGCTAAGAGAAATTTTGCTAAAGAAAAACGAGCAGGCAAGATGCTAATAGACGAGATAAGAACGCTTCCAAACGAGCCTGGCGTCTATCAATATTTTGACGCTCAAAACAGACTTTTATATGTCGGCAAGGCGAAAATTTTAAAAAACAGGGTCAAAAGCTACTTTAAATTTACCCCAAGCCTAGCTCCAGCTGAGAAACTAAGCCCAAGAATTTCAAAGATGATAAGCGAGGCCGTGCATCTTGAATACATCGTCACACCAAGCGAGGCAGATGCGCTAATACTTGAAAATTCATTTATCAAGCAGCTAAAACCAAAGTACAACATCTTGCTTCGTGACGACAAGACCTATCCTTATATCTTTATAAATTTAAACGACGAATTCCCTAGATTTGAGATCACGAGAAAGGTGATAAAAGGCTCAAATATACGCTATTTTGGTCCATACTTTAGTGGAGCAGGAGAGCTTCTTGAAGCGCTTTATCTAAATTTCAACCTAGTTCAGAAAAAATCCTGCGTAAAAGGCAAAAAAGCCTGCCTTTTTCATCAGCTAAAACGCTGTTACGCCCCGTGTGAAGGCAAAATTTCAAAAGAGAGCTACGCTAAAATCGTAAGCGAGGCTATCACTGCCCTTCAAAATCCAAATTTGTTAATCGCTCGCCTTGAAGAGCTTATGCTAAACTACGCTAAGGCCGAAGACTACGAGCAAGCAGCCGCGACTAGAGATAAGATGCAAACGCTTAAAAATATGCAGACCAAGGTCGAGGTCGATCTAGCTAAGCTTGAAGACTTCGAGGCCTACTCGGTTGCTTGCTTGCATGATATGATCTGTGCGGTGAGATTTAGCGTGCAAAGTGGCAAGATAACAGGCGTAAAAACTGACATCACGCAGGCTAAAAACGCTCAAAGTGATGAGATAAACGAGGCTTATAAACAGGCTATTTTAAAGAGCTTCATAGCTGGGCAGCCAATAATCACGACCAAAATTTACGTTAATGAAAGCTTTGAAGATAGCGAGCTAGTGGAGGAGATTTTAAACGAGAGGTTTGGGCGTAAATTTAGCATCACTTGCCCCAAAATAGGCGATAAGCGTAAAATTTGTGAGATCGCTACAAAAAACGCTGAAGTTAGCATCGAAAAATATCTAAAAACGCACGATAATGAGCTTTTAAACGAGATAAAAGAGTACTTTGGCCTTGCTCACACGCCTTATGTGGTCGAAGCCTACGACAACTCGCACCTTTTTGGCGAGGCAAGTGTGGGGGCGATGGTGCGCTATGAGCATGGCGAGTGGGCGAAGCAAAACTACCGCCACATGCACCTAAACTCTAAAAATGACTACGATCAGATGAAAGAGAGCTTGACAGCCAGAGCGCTTAGGTTTGATAAGCTTAGCCCGCCCGATCTTTGGGTTATTGACGGGGGCGAAGTGCTTTTAAATTTAGCCTGCGAAATTTTAGCAAGCAGTGGCGCAAACGTCGATGTGATCGCTATCTCAAAAGAGAAAATTGACGCCAAAGCTCACCGCGCAAAGGGCGAGGCAAAGGATAAAATTTATACAAAAAATGGCAGTTTTAGCCTAAGCACGAGCGATAAAAAGCTGCAGTTTTTCCAAAAAATGCGTGATGAGAGCCATAGATTTGTCATCAGTTTTCACAGAAAAACAAGGCAAAAAAACGATATGCAAAGATCAGCGCTAAGGCAAGCTGGCATTTCTGAGGGCAGTATCGCGAAATTAATCAGCTTTTACGGAAGTTTTGATAAAATCAGCGAAGCAAATTTAGACGAAGTGGCAAAAATAACAAACAAAAGCGTAGCGGCAAAGCTTTTAACGCTCAAAGAAGGAAATTTGAAGTGATAATATACGACAAAAACGGTCAAATTTTAGCGATGGGAGATATCTCTCTTGGTCTGCTTGAATTTAAAGATGTAAGGGAGTTTTTAAGTGAGCACAAAGACCTTGACGAGCTAGTTTTAGACTACAAAGAGCCTGGAGTTTTCATAGACTATCTGGCAAAAAGACCAAATTTAAGAGTAAATTTAAAGACCAAAAATGGCAAAATCTTAAATGCAACGCTTAAGTTTTCAAAGATCAGCTCAGTAAAAAATGAAGAGTATTTTGAGCTTTTAATCCTTGATCAAACAGAAATTTACAACCAAAACCAGCAAGCCGCGATAAAGGCAAAGACCAAGCTTCGCTTGCCAAATTTAAAGGTAGATGAAAAAGAGCTTTTAGACAAAGAAGAAGAGGTCTTAAATGAGAGCTGGTTTAGCGAGACTGCTAGCTTTTTAAATTTAAGCAAAAGCGAGTTTGCGACCTATCTTGGTATATTTTTAAGCAAGGCAAAAGATAAGATGATCTTTATCCAAAGTGCGGTGCAAGCAAGAGATGCTAAATTCTTAGAAGAGGGCATAAAGATATTAAAAGAGCCAGCTATAAATTTAAAGATCACTCCGCTTGTGGCAAATTTTGATGCGCTACTTACTAGACCAAACAAGATCAAAAAGATAGCTCAAATAAACGAAAGACTAGGCGAAATAAGCACACTTTGCAATAAATTTTCAAAAAGGCTTGGCCATGAGGGTTAATAAATTTTTGGTTCTTTTGCCGATATTTTTGGCTGCTATCGCTTGCTTTTATAATGGCGCGCTCAACTTTGATAAATTTAGGATCTCTTATGGCATAAATAGCGAGGTAAAAAGAGAAAGCTTGATAAGAAAAGTCACAGATGCTATCGTTTCAGAAAGAATAGCTTACGAAAGATATGGCGAAACTAGGTCGCCACAAGACGAGGCAGCTTTAAGAGAGGCAAATGCTGCTAAAAATTTGGTTGTAAAAAATTTATCAAACACTCTTTCTAACACATCAGATGATAAAAGGATGAGAGATAGGCTAAATGAAGTTTTAAAAAACGCGAATGCAAATTGGGAGAGCTTTAACCTCTCGTTTTTAAGCTTTGTTGAGCTAGCAAATTCTGTCGTAGAAAGTGGAAAAATTGTATTTAGAGATGTTGCTATAGATAATATGGATATCAAGCGCTATATACTCTCTTTAACCAGAACCTATGAACTACTAGGAAACGTAAATACCACAAAAGTGCATATCTTGGCTGTGCTTACGGGTAAAGAAAAAATTAGCGAAAGTTCTTTAAAAGAAACTCTAAATAGCCTTAAATACAACGATATAAATGCAAATTTACTCCCAAATGGTGAGATAAAAGAGAACATAATAAGAGATATAGAGAGGCTTGATAATATAGAGATCACTCAGGGCTATGACGAGATCCGCTTTAAGCTAAAGCTAAAAAATGAGCTAACACGTGATGAAATTTTGCAGGTATTTACCTTTGAAAGCAACAGAGCCAAGCTCTTTAGCAAGATAGCAAATCTCTTAAGTGATGAGCTAAAGAGATTAAATAATAACTTTAGAATAAAGGTACTTAGTCTAACAGTTTTGATGTTTTTTCTATCGCTTTGGCTCTTTTACGCTGGCTATAAAACATACATCTGGCTAAAAGATCTAGAGAATTTAAATCAAAAAATTAAGCTTGTAAGAGGTGAGATTTTAAAAAGAGGCGATAGAAATCCACAAAATTTAATAGAAAATTTCATAACCCTATATAAAGAGCTACTTCAAAAGTACGAGCAAGAAAGAAGCTTTGCGGCTATAAAAGATAGACTGCTTGTTAGGCTAAGTAAGAAATTTCATCAAGCAAAAGAGCAGATCTTTAGCTCGGTCGCTACCCTAAAAAAAGATGAAAATGTGGCAAAAAATGAGCTTGTTTTTGAAAATTTAGAAAAAAATAGCCAGATAATCGCACTAAATTACAGCAATATAAAAGGCCTGCTTGATAGTAAAAATGGCGACATTAGCCTAAATTTAAAGCCATTTAACCCACAAATTTTATTTTCAAACATACTTGAAGCGCAGATACCTTTTACGCAAGAGAAAAAGCTAAATTTCTTAACCTATCTTGATGCAAATATTAGCGACGAGCTAGAAGGAGATAGCGATAAGATAAGTGTTATATTTGGCTCTATCATGCAAGCTATCGTGACAAAATGCGATAAATTTGCCAACTTGATAGTGGAGATAAAAAATGTCAGCGACGCCCTTAGTCAAAGTGGTCTTTTGCTCATCGAAACAAAGATAAGGACAAATCAAATTTTCATAAATGAAGAGCAGATAAAAGCTTTAAGCGCAGAAGATAAAAGTGAGATAAACGATGAAGAGAGCGAGTTTTATCTCAGGCTTGCTAGCTTTTATCTAAGGCTTTTTAACTCAAGCCTTGATATAAGCACGCTAGGCGGAGCTGGCAATGAGTTTAAATTTACTCTTGGTCTAAAAAAGGTGCAAAAACTGCAAAATTTTAGCCTAGATCACGAGCAAAGGATCGCTTATCTGCCTGATATAAATGCAAAATACAATGAATTTTTCGCAGCTACTTTAGAAGATATGGGGCTTAGGTTTCAAAATATCATCTCAAACAACCAAGCTCTAGCTAAAAATTACGATATCGTCTTTGCAAGGCAGAGCGCAAGTAAAAATATAAATTTAAAAAATGCTGTCTTGCTAAAAGATCCACTCACGCCACTTAGCATTGCACGGCTTGTCTATATGGAGAAGAACAAGGGCGAGAGCTTGGCTGAAGAGAAAGTGCTCTTTTTGCTATGCGATAAAAATCCGCTTAGTCTTGAGATATTTTCGCGCGCTTTTAGCTTCTTAGACTGCGAAGTCATAGGCGTTAGCAGCCACAAAGAGCTTAAGCAAGCACTCTCTTTAAATAGATTTAACGCTGTCTTTATCGATGCTTCATTTTTCGAAAATGACGTGGCAAATTTTATAAAAGAGATAAGATCGCTTCAAGAAGAGAAGCTAAATTTAGTCGCTGTGGTCTCAAACACCTCAAATATCCCTGAAAGAGAGCTGTTGCCTGCTTTTGATGAGAAGATCAGAAAGCCTTTTAGCAAAGATGAGCTAAATCAAATTTTGCCTAAATTTATAAAAAACTATAAGCCAAGCAAAGAAAATAGATACTTTAGCAAAAATGAAAATATAGTAATTTACAAGAGCACAAAGCTTGAAAATAAGATATTTGCTGGAGCTCTTGGCGAGTTTCAAAACACGCTTGAGATCGCAAATAGCTTTAGCGAGCTTTTGATAAAGATAAAGACAAAACCTTGCTCGCTAGCGCTTGTGGATGAAGCAGCACAGGGCTTTGATATAAAAGAGCTTTTAACTACGATATCTGAGCTTAGATCGGGGCTAAAGCTAGATGCTAGAGTGCTTCTTTTTAGCAACAACTTGGAGCTTAAAAATCAAAAAGAGTATATAAAAATCCTATCTCCAAGCGTTAGCAAGATAGAGCTTACAAATTTTGTAAAATCAGAGCTTGGTGAGATAAATTCGACCCAAAATGAATTAAAGAATAGCTTTAAGTTTATAAAATTTAAGGCTTGAGTGTTTGAAGTAAAAATTTAAAGAATTTAGACTCAGTTTTGAGTCTAAATTTGGATTAAAATGTGCTTTGTGGATCAGCTACGCCTTCGCTCCAGCCAAGTTTTGCGCCAGCAAGTAGGTGAAAGTGTAGGTGCATGACCTCTTGACCGCCGTTTTCGCCGCAGTTTGTGATGAGGCGGTATCCGCTTTTATCAACGCCCATTAGCGTCGCGACCTCTTGGATAAATTTAGTCATCTCACCCATTAAAACCGGATCCATCTCTTGGATATTTTTGTAGTGTTTTTTTGGGATGATGAGGATGTGGATGGGTGCCTTTGGATTGATGTCATTAAAAGCTAGAAATTTCTCGCTCTCAAGCACTTTGTTACAAGGAATTTCACCAGCTACGATCTTTTCAAATATGGTCATTTTAGCTCCTTTGAAAGTTTGAGAAATTATATCAAAGTGTGCTTAAATTTCGCGCTTTTTATCTTGATTTTAACTCTTTTTCTATAAAATCGATTAAAAAATTTCTAAAGGTAAAAAATTGCAAGATTTCATTAACAAAATCAAAAATGAAATTTCAACTCTTGATGATCTGGAGAAGGTCAGAGTCGAGATTTTTGGCAAAAAGGGTATCTTGGCGCAAGGCTTTGCAAAGCTAAAAGAGCTTGGCGAGGATGAAAAAAAGGAATTTGCAGCAAATTTAAACAAGCAAAGAGATGAGCTAAGCGCGCTTATCGAGGCTAAAAAGGCTGAGCTTAGCGAGCAAGAGATAGATAACAAAATGAAAAAAGAGGCCGCTGATATCACGCTCTTTAACGAGCCTGTTGCTAGCGGGGCGTTGCACCCTGTAATGGCCACTATGGATAAGATAATTGAGTATTTTTTAGCGCTAAATTTCTCACTTGAGACTGGACCGCTTATAGAAGATGATTTTCACAACTTTGAGGCGCTAAATTTACCAAAATACCACCCAGCAAGGGATATGCAAGATACATTTTACCTAGATGATTTTAGACTTTTAAGGACGCATACGAGCCCAGTTCAGGTGCGAACTATGTTAAATCAAAAGCCACCTATTCGCATGATAGCGCCAGGTACGGTCTTTAGACGTGATATGGACTTAACGCATACACCGATGTTTCACCAGGTCGAGGGCCTTGTGGTGGAGGATGCTGAGAAAGTTAGCTTTGCAAATTTAAAATCAATGCTAGAGGGCTTTTTAAAGCACATGTTTGGCGACGTTGAGGTGCGTTTTCGCCCTAGCTTCTTTCCATTTACGGAGCCTAGCGCAGAGGTTGATATTAGTTGTATATTCTGCCATGGCAAGGGCTGCAGGGTGTGCAAGCAGACTACTTGGCTTGAGGTGCTTGGATGCGGCGTTGTTGATCCAAATGTATTTAAGGCGGTTGGCTATAAAAATGTAAGTGGATATGCCTTTGGCCTTGGGGTTGAGAGATTTGCGATGTTGCTTCATAGAGTGCCTGATCTAAGGTCACTTTTTGAGGGAGATTTAAGATTGTTGGAGCAGTTTAAATGATAATTTCAAAGCATTGGTTAAATGAGTGGATCGACCTTAGCGAGGTTAGCGGCGAGACACTTTCAAAGACATTAAACTCTATCGGTTTAGAAGTTGATAGCTATAAAGAGATAAATTTACCAAAAAGCATCGTAGTTGGCTACGTAAAAAGTAGAGAAAAGCACCCAGACGCCGATAAACTAAGCGTTTGTCAAGTTGATGTTGGTAGCCAAACGCTTCAAATCGTGTGCGGTGCTAAAAATGTCGAGGCTGGTCAGTTTGTGCCAGTTGCGCTTATTGGCACGACGATGCCAAATGGCCTTGAGATCAAAAAGGCAAAACTAAGAGGCATCGAGTCATGCGGTATGATCTGCTCATCGGCTGAGCTAGGGCTACCAAAGACAAATGACGGCATCTTGCCACTTGATGAGAGTATCGGCAAGCTAAAACTTGGCACAAGTCTTGGTGAATTTGAAGCGTTTAAAGATGTGATCATCGAGGTCGATGTCACAGCAAACAGGGGTGATTGTCAAAATTTACACGGCATCGCAAGAGAAATTTGCACCGCACTTGATCTAAACATGAAAGATAGCCATGAAAATGAAGATAGCGAAAATTTACTAGGCATCGGCAGGATCGCATCTGTGCGAACTGAAGATAAGGTAAATGGCTCATTTTTATATAAAGCATTTGAGCTAAAAAGTGGGCTAAGTGAAAATTTACTAACTCGCTTGAGACTAGCTCTAATTGAGTGCCAAAAGACAAATTTAGTAGAAAGACTACTTGAATACGCAACGTTTTGCACGGGCGTTTTATTTAGAGCTTATGATCACGCTAAACTTGTGGGTGAAGGCGAAAAGGCTGTTTTTGACATAAAAAATGGCGAAAATGGCGAGTGCGTGGTTTTTTGCGAGGATAAAAATTTAGGCGTTGCTGGAATTTACCAAAGCGATGAGGCTAGGGTCGATGAAGGCTCAAAGGTGATCTTGGTAGAGGCTAGCTACGTAAAACCAGATGTTGTTTCAAAGGCTATTTTTGAAAATAAAAATTTACCAAAAGGCGATCAAGTTTATCGCTCAAGCCGTGGTAGCGAGCCAAATTTAGCTTACGGGGCGGACTATCTTTTTAAAAGACTAGCTAGCTTTAAAGATAGCTTAAGTCTTTTTGCTGGCTCACAGCAATCACTTCTAAACACCGAGCCTATCACGCTTAGCATCTCACTTGGCGAGCTTAAAAATATGATCGGTCAAGAGGTTGCAAGAAACGATGTCGTTAAAATTTTAAAGAAACTTGGCTTTGAGATCGCGGTAAATGTCGAGCAAGAGAGCTTTAATGTAAAAGTGCCGCTATTTCGCCATGACATCGTAAATTCTCATGATATCTGCGAGGAGATCGTAAGGATAATAGGCATCGACAATATCGCCTCAACGCCGCTAAATTTCGCAGAGAAAAATAGGCTAAATAAGACATATTTTGACTATAAAAATGCTTTAAATTTAAGACACCGTGCAGCTAATAATGGCTTTTTTGAAAGCGTGCACTACGTATTTGACAGCCTTGATGAGCTAGGTGATCTAAATTTCAAACCTTGCAAGATCAAGATATTAAATCCTATAAACAACGAGCTAAACACGCTTAGACCAGCACTTGTAAATCACCTTCTAAGCTCGAGTGAGAAAAATATCAAAAACTCAAAGCGCTCAGTTAGGCTTTTTGAACTTGGCGAGGTCTTTGACGAAAATGCAAATCAAGGTTTAAATTTAGGCTTTGTCGTATCAGGTCTTTTAAAAGAGCCGACCCTGATAAACGGCGCAAAGGGCGAGGAGGCAAATTTCTACGCATTTGCAGCAATGGTGCAAAATGTCATAGGTAAATTTGAGCTAAAACCTTGCCGTGAGATCTCGTATCTTAGCCCATACGAGCAGGCACACATCTATCAAAATGGCGAAAAGATCGGCTATATCGGCAGAGTCGATGCAAGAGTAGAGGCAAAAAGAGATCTACCAAAAACTTATGTCTGCGAGATTGATTTTGCGAAGCTTAAATTTGAGCCAATTTTGGCAGTGCCATACTCAAAATTCCAAAGCACGACAAGGGATCTTAGTCTCATCGTGCCTGAAAATTTCGAGGCAGGACGAATTTATGAGTGCATAAGAGGGCTAAATTTAAAAGAGCTAAAAGAGTTCTTACCGGTTGATATCTATAAGGACGCAAAACTAAACGGCGCGATCAGCCTTAGCCTTAAATTTACGTTTCAAGATATGGAAAAAACGCTCGAAGATGACGATATAAACGCACTTATGGATAAAATTTTAAGCGAGCTAAAAGAGAAACTAAATATCGGAATAAGATGAGAATTTATCCATTAGAAAAAAGTCTAAATTCAACCATCGACGACATCGCGGCTGATAAGTCTATCTCGCATAGATGTGCGATGTTTTCGCTTTTAAGCGATAAACCATCTCACGTTAGAAACTATCTAAGAGCAGGCGACACGCTAAATACCTTAAAAATAGTTGGGCTTTTGGGCGCAAAGGTTGAAGATAACGGCGCTGAGATAACGATCACCCCGCCACAAAAGATAAAAGAGCCAAATGAAATTTTAGAGTGTGGCAACTCAGGCACGGCGATGAGGCTTTTTATGGGATTACTAGCCGCGCAGGACGGCTTTTTCGTGCTAAGTGGAGATAAATATTTAAATTCTCGCCCGATGGCAAGGATAGCAAAGCCTCTAAATGAGATGGGTGCAAAGATAGATGGCGCAAACAACGCAAATAACGCTCCACTTTGTATAAGAGGGACGAAATTTGAAAGATTTGATTTTGATAGTAAGATCGCCTCAGCTCAGGTAAAAAGTGCGCTTTTACTAGCGGCTCTTTACTCAAATGGCTGCAAATTTAGCGAGCCAGAGCTAAGCAGAGACCACACTGAGCGCATGCTTGAAGGCATGGGAGCAAAAATAAAGCGCAATGGCTTAAAGATCACACTAGAGCCGATGAGATCGCCACTTTCACCACTTGATATAGACGTGCCAAATGACCCAAGCTCGGCATTTTTCTTTGCGGTTGCAGCTTTAATTATCCCAAATTCTCATATTGTTTTAAAAAATATCTTACTAAATAAAACTCGCATCGAAGCTTACAGGGTTTTAGAAAAAATGGGTGCTGAGATAAAATTTCACAAAACCTCAAGCAAATATGAAGATATCGGTGATATCGAGGTTAAATATTCGCCAAATTTAAAAGGCGTAGAAGTTAGCGAAAATATCTCGTGGCTCATCGACGAAGCCCCAGCTTTAGCCATCGCATTTGCCTGCGCCAAAGGCCAAAGCAAGCTAACAAACGCAAAAGAGCTTCGCGTAAAAGAGAGCGACAGGATAGCTGTCACTATAAATGCACTAAAGCAGTGCGGCGTCGATGCTAGCGAGCTTGAAGATGGCTTTATTATAAATGGCTCTGAGGCTAAATTTGCGACTATCGACAGCCACGGAGATCATAGGATCGCTATGAGCTTTGCCATACTTGGACTAAAATGTGGCATGCAGATAGAAAAGAGCGAATTTATCGCTACTTCGTTTCCAAATTTTGCCGAAATTTTAAAGAAAATGGGAGCTAGGGTTGAAGATTGAGCTTGCTAGTAGTTATGGATTTTGCTTTGGTGTAAAAAGGGCGATAAAGATAGCTGAAAACGCCGGAGATGCCGCAACTATCGGCCCGCTCATCCACAACAACGAAGAGATAAACAGGCTTGAGAAAAACTACAATGTAAAGACGCTTGAAGGTATAGACGAGCTAAAAGATGAGAAAAA
>CAUUIN010000037.1:0-18925 GCA_963545295.1 uncultured Campylobacter sp.
ATTTTACAATGATTTAGCTTTAATGAGCGAATAAAGCTTTGCTGCTAAGCGCTAGGGCTAGAAATTTAAACTCGCTTGCTTCAAATTCTTTGCAAAATTTAAATAGCTCTGCAAACTCAGCCTCGTTTAAATTTACGCTCCAAAGCGCTCCAAGGTCATTAAATTCTCTTTCAAACTCGCTTAAATTTTTAGTGGCAAAGTAGTGCTCAAAGCGGCTCATCAGCGAAAACGGGGTAAAAAATTTAACCTCATCTTTTATCTCAAATTTCATCACGCCACCATCTTTTATGGCCTCGTTTATCACCTCATTTACAGCTCCCGAGTAGGCTCTAACAAGCCCTCCAGTACCAAGCTTTATCCCGCCAAAATACCTGACTATCAAGACACCAACGTTTATAAGCTCTGCACCGCGCAGGGCATTTAGGCTTGGCTGGCCGCTAGTGCCCTTTGGCTCGCCATCATCGCTTTGATTTTCAACTATTTGACCGTATTTGTTTAGCTCCCTTGTCGCCCAAACTACATGAACAGCCTTAAAATGCTCCTCTTTTAGGCTCTCATGCAAGCTTTTAAACGAGCTTATCGGGCATAAAAACGCTAAGAAATTTGACTTTTTTATATCAAGCTGGGCTTTAAATATCCTATCAATCGTCTGCAAATTTGCTCTTTTTTAATAATTTTAAAAATCTTATCAATTTGCTAATTAAAGCCTTGTAAATTCAGATAAATTTATATTATTAAGGAAAAGATAGTAGAATTTTGCAATTTTTCACGAAGGACTAAAATGATACAAACTTGCCTATTTCCAGCGGCTGGATATGGAACGAGATTTTTACCAGCTACAAAATCGCTCCCAAAAGAGATGCTACCGATCCTTACAAAACCACTCATTCACTACGGCGTTGATGAGGCGCTTGAGGCTGGCATGGACAATATGGCCTTTGTCACAGGACGCGGAAAAAGGGCGCTTGAGGACTATTTTGATATCAGCTACGAGCTAGAAAAAGAGATCGCAGGCAGCTCAAAAGAGTCTTTGCTAAGTGAAGTTAGAAATTTGATGAACTCATGCACATTTTCATTTACTAGACAAAACGAGATGAAAGGGCTTGGACACGCCATTTATACGGGCAAAACTCTAGTTCGTGACGAGGCTTTTGGCGTCATTTTGGCAGATGATCTATGTATAAATGAAAATGGCGAGGGCGTGCTTTCACAGATGGTTAAAATTTATGAAAAGTACCGCTGCAGTGTCGTTGCTGTGATGGAAGTGCCAAAAGAGCAGACCAAGTCTTATGGCGTAGTAAGTGGCAGGTTTATAGAAGATGATCTAATCATGGTTGATGATATGGTTGAAAAGCCTGATCCTGCCGAGGCTCCGACAAATTTAGCAATAATTGGCCGCTACATCTTAACGCCAGGTATTTTTAATATCTTAGAGCGAACAAAACCAGGTAAAAACGGCGAAATTCAGATCACAGACGCACTAAAGACACAGGCAAAAGATGGCATGGTGCTAGCTTATAAATTTAAGGGCAAAAGGTTTGATTGTGGTAGCATCGATGGCTTTGTCGAGGCTACAAAATTCTTTTACGAGCGCAGTAAATGATAGAGACTTCATTTAAATTTAACTTTGCAAGCAGCGAAGTCATCGACTCTTATGCCAAGCGCATAAACGACGAGTACGAAAGTGGCGAGATAGGCTACTACCACTTGCCAGTCCTTGGGCAAAATTTGCTAGGAGAGATCGAGGAGTATGAAAAGGGGCTGGCTCATATCAAAAATGTAGTGCTTGTTGGCATTGGTGGCAGCAGTCTTGGCGTAAAGGCGTTAAAATCGATGCTTGATGGCTCAAATGGGATAAAAAGAGAGCTTTTGTTTTTAGATAATGTCGATCCCTGCAGCTACAAAAGCACGCTTGATGGGCTAAATTTTGATGAGACGCTTTTTATCATAAGCTCAAAATCAGGCAACACGATCGAGACGATTACTATTTTTAAGTGTTTGCTTGATGATTTTAAACCTCAAAATTTAGGCAAAAATTTTCTCATCATAACTGACCCTGGGACAAATTTAGAAAATTTCGCCAGAGAAAATGGGATTAAGTTTTTTAACATCCCAAAAAACGTGGGCGGGAGATTTAGCGTGCTAAGTGCGATCGGTCTTGTGCCTCTTGGAATTTGTGGCTACGATATAAAGGCACTTCTAGAGGGCGCGCTTGCTTGCAAGAAGCAATATATCGAGCAAAAAGACAGCTCCATAGTTGCAAAAGCCTACCACTACGCTACTAGCAGAAATGCCAGCATAAATGTCATTTTTAGCTATTGCGATAGATTTTTTGAATTTAACGACTGGTACGTGCAACTTTGGGCGGAGAGCCTTGGTAAAAAAAGAGGCTATAAAAGGGTCGGACTTACGCCAGTTGGACTTGTCGGCAGCCGCGATCAGCACAGCTTTTTACAGCTTATAATGGACGGCGTAAAAGATAAGAGCGTGACATTTATAAAAATAAAAGATCACGCGAGCGACAAGACCATCCCAAGCTTTAGCCTAAAAGGGCTTGAAGAGTGCGATTTTGTAGCTGGTCTAAGCCTAAATGAGCTTATAAATTTGCAGTGCGATGCGACGGCTATGGCGCTCGTGCAAGAGGGCATAAGCGTCGATACTATCACACTTGAGAGGCTTGATGAATTTCACGCTGGCTGGCTCATTTTTTACTACGAGCTACTAACCTCAGCCACTGGTATCATGCTAGGCATCAACACCTACGATCAGCCAGGCGTTGAGATAGGAAAACGTATCTTAAAAACCATACTTTTAAAGTAGAAAATGAAGAAATTTCTACTTTTGGCTCTTTTTACTACGCAAATTTTTGCCTTTTCGGCGAGTAAATTTGTAAATGACGCTAGATCGCAGATCGGTGTGACGCTAAGCTACGATCCAAGTTATGAGCGGCTCGCCTATCCTATGGGCGACGTGGATATCAAAAAGGGCGTTTGTACCGATGTTGTAGTAAGGGCGCTGCGGCATCAAGATATGGATCTGCAAAGGCTCATTTTTGAAGATATGAGTAGAAATTTTGCAAGCTATCCTAAAAAATGGGGACTTAAAAAGGCTGATAAAAATATCGATCACAGGCGCGTTTTAAACATCGCTACCTATCTAAAAAGAAAAGGTTTTGAGGTGAGTGATGATAAATTTCTGCCAGGGGATATCGTCACTTGGATGCTACCAAGAAATTTGCCTCACATCGGCGTGATCTCAGATAAATTTGAAGGCCAAACACCGCTTGTCATTCACAATATCGGATCTGGCGTACAAGAAGAAAACATACTTTATAGCTACAAAATTACAGGTCACTTTAGACTAAAGTAGCAAAATGGCTTTTTAATCAAATTTAAGGCAAAATCGCAAAAAATAATTTTAAGGAAAAATAATGTTAGAAGTTAGGGGACTTACTCAAAGATTTGCAAGTAGTTTGCTCTTTGAAGATGTAAATTTAAAGCTAAATCGCCATAACAGATACGGACTAATCGGTGCAAATGGCGCTGGTAAATCGACATTTTTAAAAATTTTAAGCGGAGCTATCGAGCCAACTAGCGGCGAGATCATCATAGAAAATGGACTAAAGGTTGGCGTGCTTGGGCAAGATCAGTTTGCGTTTGAAAATTTCACGCTAAAAGATGCGGTGCTTTATGGCAACAAACGCCTATACGACGCTGTAAAAGAGAAAGAGAAGCTCTATATGAGCGAGGAATTTACAGATGAGATAAACGAGCGCTTAAGCGAGCTTGAGATGATAAGTGCCGAAGAAGACCCAAGCTACGAGTACGAGACTAGGATAGAAAAAATTTTAAGCTCGCTTGGGCTAAATGAATTTGATAAGCTCATGAGTGAGGTCGAAAACTCGGATAAAGTTAAGGTTTTGCTAGCTCAAGTGCTATTTCCAAAGCCAGACATCTTATTCTTAGACGAGCCGACAAACAACCTTGACATAGACGCGATCGCATGGCTAGAAAACGAGCTAAACCGCCACGAGGGCACACTTGTGGTTATCAGCCACGATAGGCACTTTTTAAATAGAGTTTGCACAAACATTTTGGATGTGGATTTTAAGAAAATTCGCGAGTTTTCAGGCAACTACGACGACTGGTATATGGCTGCAAATTTGATCGCAAAGCAGCATGAGATGGAGCGTGATAAGAAGCTAAAAGAGAAAGAGGAGCTGGAGAAATTTATCGCTAGATTTTCAGCAAATGCGAGCAAGGCAAAGCAGGCGACCTCACGTGCCAAACAGCTTGAAAAGCTAGACATTGCTGAGATCGCAGTATCAAGCAGACGTGATCCAAGCATACTATTTCGTGCAAACCGCGAGATAGGCAACGAGCTAATTGAGCTAAAGAACATAAGTAAGAAATTTGATGATAAAGTGATATTTGAAAACTTTAACTTTAAGCTTGAAAAGGGCGACAAGCTAGCTATCATCGGTCATAACGGCGTTGGCAAAAGCACACTTTGCAAGATAATAATGGGAGAGATAAAGCCTGACGCGGGCGAAGTGCACATAGGTGCGACCATCGAGCTAGGATATTTTGCACAAGATACGGTAAATAAGATTGATGGCGAGCTAAAGCTATATGAATATTTGCAAGACGCCAAAAACAAGGACATCGACGAGATCAGAAAGTGCCTTGGTAGGATGCTCTTTAGCGGTGCTGAGCAAGAAAAAGCAGTAGGTGCGCTAAGCGGTGGCGAAAAACACCGAGTAAGACTAGCTCAGCTCATGCTGCACCGTCCAAATTTACTTGTCATGGACGAACCAAACAACCACCTCGACCTTGAGGCTATCATCGCACTTGGTGAGGCATTTTATAACTTTAGCGGCTCAGTCATCTGCGTGAGTCACGACAGGGAGCTGATAGATGCCTTTGCAAATAGAATTTTACACCTAAAAGGCAATGGCGAGGTTGTTGATTTTAAAGGAACATACGAAGAATACAGAGCAAATTTAGGTCTTGAGAGTTAGTTTTTTACCGTTTAAACAGTGCTAAGCTAGTTAAATTTGCAAAAATTTATGACACATACACTAGCGTTTGAGCAACTTTGTTAAAAATAAAGGTGAAATAGAAAATGTCAAAAAGAAGACCGCTATCTTCGCTTTCCGATAGCATTTACATTAAGATAAATTTTAAGCTCAAATGAGCTTAAAATCTCTTATCAAGTGTTTAGATCAGGATAGTCCCAAGCGTTAAATTCAGCACTTAGATCGTCATTTTCCTGCCCTTTGCAGCATAGCCACTCAAGCCCTGCTCGCCTCTCCATAACGACCTCTTCGTCAAGCCCAGCAGCCTTTTCGCCCTTTATCCTTGCATTTACGCACGCCCAGTGGTAGCGATAAACTAGGTCAAGCTTGCTTAAAATTTCATCCATACTGCGAAGCTTTGAGCGGCTTTTTAGCCCGCCCTCTTTAAAGACATTCATCACAAACTCACAGTCGCAAATTTTATCCATCTGGCCGATATCTTCGGCTATGCCAAGCGCCCAAAGCAAGATCCAAAGCGACTCATATTTCCAGCCCATATTTACGGCTGTTTTCATATCAGCTCTATCCTCAACGACCTCTTTTTCTTTTACGCTAAGTCCGTCGTAAGCTTCACCTAAAAAGCTCTTTGCCCACGCCATATTTTCTTCGCCCAAAGAGCCTTCATCACGGATCGTACAAGCACACATTATCGCTGTAAATGAACAAACTGCGCGCCTTACTATCTCGTCGACGTCTCTTGGCGTAACCTCACTGTTTTCATAGCGAAGCGGCAAGCTCTCAAGCACCGCCACGCCCTCTTGCTTTAAAATTTTTATGCTCTCATCTTTTCTTTGCTGTGCTGTTTTTGACATATCTGCACCTCTCTTAAAAATATCAAATACACCCATTTCCTACCCAAAAAACTCGGCGTTAAATTTCCCTTCGTCAAAATTTTTGCCTAAAAATTTACAAATTTCTTCCATATCAGCCCTTGCCGTCTCAAAACAGCTAGTTGCCCCTGGGCTTGGCGTCATATTAAAGCTTATGCCCTCTCCTGTGTTAATCTTGCCCTCGCCAAGCTCTAGCCTTTTTTTGTTGCGGTCGATCACCTGCGGTCTTACGCCGCCAAAATTTACAGCATAGCTTAGGTCGTTTTCGCTTAGGCTTGGCACGATCTTTCTGGCGTCTTTGACAAATTCTTTTTTGTTGATAAGTGGCACTTCAAACAAGAAATTTCTTAGTATATAAGACCTTATATCCTCATCTTTTAACAGATTTGTAAAGACTTCAAGGACGTTTTTGTCAAATTTTAAGCACTTTAAGAAGTCAAAAAAGCTAGAACAGCCGTGAAATCTCTCAAGCTTTGGTATGACAAGGGCTGTTGGGCCAAAGCGAGTGTTGCCATTAGCTAGGATGTCTGGGTCGCCGTGGAGTGCGGCGAATGGCAGCTTGTCGTTTTGCACCATATAGACTTTGCCATTTAGCAGGCGTTTGTTAGCAAAATAAAAGCTTCCAGCAACTGGCAGCGTGCTAAGATGAAGCCCATAGCCCATCTTGTGAGCTAAAAATAGCGAGTGCGCTCCAGCATCGACCACGACGTAGTTTGCAGTGATCACTTCGCCGTCATTTATCTTGATATGAAAGGTATCGCCCACCTTTTTCATATCAGTCACTTCTGAGTTTAAGCTGATCTCATAGCCCTCGCCACCTAAATTTAGCGCATTTTGCACGAGCGAATTTGCCACGCCACCAAAGTCCATCGTCGTATACTGGCCATTTTGCGCGCCAATGGCGATGATATTTTCAGGCCGCTCGTTGCCATTTGCGTCAAAAACGACATTTGGCTCGATCTCTTTTAGTTTTTCTCTATCATAAATTTCAAGATAAGGAAATAGCTCTTTAAAGCTCTCATATCGCTCTTTAATGCGCTCTACTTCGGCATCTCCGATGGCTAGCGTCATCTTTTGATGGGCAAACATATATTTGCCATCTAAGTTGTATTTTAGGGCGTATTTTACAGGCATATTTGCCACTTGTGAGACTTTTTTTGCCTTTTCTAGCGTGTAGTTTGTCTCGATATCGCCGCAGTGAATGGTCTGTGAGTTGCCCTTGCCGCTTGAATTTAGCGTCGCTACGCCGTCATATTTTTCTAAAAGCGCGACCTTTTTTATATCGCTAAATGCAGCCAACTCGTAAAAGAGTGCCGTCCCGCTAATGCCCGCTCCAACAATTGCCACTTCAAAGTGCTTTTGCCTCATTTTCTCCCCTGAAAGTTTAGTCGCACAAATGATACTATATTAAATTTAAATCAAACAGCAAAAAGCGTGGAGCGAAATTTAGGCTGTGTAAAAGTGAAATTTGGCAAGGCTCTCACCTTGCCACGAAGCTAAAATTTATAAGAGACATTTACCTTGAAATTTCTACCTGGCTCCCAGTCTACGTAGTTTGGATCACCTGTATAATCAGCCGTTCTTTGAGACTGCGAAGCGTATGCTTTGTTAAAGAGGTTGTAAATTCCAGCATTTATCTCAAGGCCTTTAAATTTACCACTGCTTGGCGCATAAGTAGCGTAGATGTCGCTAACTGCGTAGCTTGGTATCTTGACGCTCTTGTCGTCGCCAGCTGAGACGGTATTTTTTGATGCAAAGTAGATTAGATTGTAGCCTATTAGCGTATCGATACTAGAAAATGCATACTCTGCGTTAAATGTGTATTTATCACCTTGATCTCGGTAGCCGATTATGTTTGAGGTGTAGTAACTAGTGGCACTTTTAGCAACCCTATCTTTATATTTTACATTTTGATGAGTATAGCTAGCAGCTAGGCTTAGTGCCTCTAAATTTAGCCTTGCAAGTAGCTCGACACCACTTATATCAGCCCCGCCAGCGTTTATCCTAACTAAAGTTTGATTTACACCTCCACCTGCTGCGTTGTTATCGACTATTAAATTTTTATATTTTGTCATGAAGTATTTTGCAGATAGGCTGTATGAGCTAGCTTCACTTATATCGCCATGATATTTAAGGCCAGTTTCGTAGCTGTTGCCAGTGGTCGCTTTTAGATCTTTATTTGCCGACCAGTTTAAGGCCCTGCCCCTGCTACTTCCACTTGCCATCATAGACTCCATGACGTCAGGTCCTCTAAAGACCCTCGCATAGCTTGCAAATGCGTGTAGCCCTTTAATGATCTCATAATCAAGCGCAAGCGCTGGAGTAAATTCATTAAATTTATAGGTGTAGCCTTTTACATTGCCAGCTCTGCCGTCATAGCTTTTTAGCTCGTGATGGGTGTATCTAATGCCTGGAGTAACAGTTAGCGAGCTAAAATTTAGCGCATCTTCTGCATAGATTGAGTAGTTATTTACCTTTTCTGGGTAGTGGTTATTTGGTTTGTTGAAATTTTTACTTTGATAAAACTCAGCGCCATATCTAAATGTCTGCGTCAAAGCACCGCTCTCGACTACACTTTTAGCCTTTGCATTTATGCCATTTGTCTCTACGCCCCATTTTGAGCTATCAACCCTTTGATGTCTTGTGTTATAAGCTGTCACGTCTAAATTTAAAAGATCGCTTGGCTTATATTCGTATTTTAGCGTTGTCGTATCGCGCTCATATTTGCGATTATCAACAGTATTTGAGCCACTATACCAGCTGCCAAATTCTGCCCTTAAAGGATAAAGACCTTTAAATTCATTATGCTCTCTTGAGATAGAAATTCTATGCGCATCAAGGAAGTTATAACCAAGCTTTAGAAGATAGCTAAGGTCGTTGCCATCGCCGCCTATCTTTCTTTTATTACCGCTTTTGCCGTAGTCGTAGCCCTTGTGATTGATCGCTGCTATAAAGTCTAGCCCCTCAACTGGAGCAGTAAAAAGCATAAGGCCTTGAGAAAATTCGCTATTGTTTGAAGCGTATCCACTCTTTATCTTTGCGCCGATGATTTCACCGCTTTCAAGCAAGTCTTTCGCATCGACCGTTTTAAAGGCGACCGAGCCACCAAGCGCACCAGAGCCATTTACGACCGATCTTGAGCCAACCTCGACATCTATTGCTTTTATGAGATCAGGATCGATAAGCAAGTCGGCGTTGTGGTGAAATGTGTTACCGTTTTGTTTGGCGCCATCTACCGTGATATTTAGGCCACGATCACTTACGCCTCTCATGTAAATTTTTTGGTTCATACCGTTTGTGCCACCAACGTAGACGCCAGGGATATCTCTCATCACGTCTTTTACTAAGCCAGCGTTTCTAGTTGAAATTTTGATATCATCAACGCCGTATCCACCGCTGCTACTTGTCACCTCAACACCGCTTAGCACACTTTCGTCTGCTGCGTTTGCACAAACTGCAAAGCTTGCTGCAAACGAAAGCTTGATAAAGCCCTTAAACTTCATTTTTTATCCTAATTTAATTATTAAAATTACTATTTTAGTTTATAGTCTAATTTTGATATTGAATATTATAATTTTAAATATAAATTTCATATAAAAATTTAAAATAAATGCGATTTTATAGCTATAAATATAGAAATTTGTCTTTATTATGTAGAAAAAATGGCAAGTAAATTCTAGTAATATTATTTAAGAAAAGTGAAATTTGGCAAGGCGCTCACCTTGCCATGAAATCTTAGTATGCCCTTTTATAGGCGTTTTCTATTTTGTCATTTTCGCCAAATTCTCTCATAGCGCCAAAGGTGAAGTAAGGATTTCTAAGTAGCTCCCTACCAAGTGCCACGCCGTCGCAAGCATCGCCAAGTAGCAACGACTCACACTCGCTTGCCTTTGTGATGAGACCGACTGCGATAACTGGGATTTTAACTGCATTTTTCACAGCTTTTGCATAGCCAACTTGATAAAGAGGTGTAAATTTAGGCGCAGCATCAACATTTGCATAAACTCCACCAGCTGAGACGTGGATATAATCAGCCCCATTTTTCTCTAGCTCACGTGCTAGCTTTACGCTATCTTCTATGTCCCAGTCGCCCTTAAGCCAGCTACTAGCACTTATCCTCACGCCAACTGTGATATCAACGCAAGCCTTGATCTCACTTAAAATTTCAAGTAGCAACCTTATGCGGTTTTCAAAAGTACTGCCATATTCGTCATCTCGCTTGTTTGTGCCAGCACATAAGAATTCATTTATCAAATATCCATGCGCTGCGTGGATCTCCACAGCCTCGTATCCTGCACTCTTTGCACGCACTGCGGCATCCACAAAGCTTTGCTTAACGCTTGCGATATCCTGTGCACTCATCTCTTTTGGCGTGGCATAGTCGTCGCTAAATTTGATCTCACTTGGTGCGATTACCTCTTCGCAAGTGCCCTTTCTGCCAGCGTGAACAAGCTGAACGGCCATTTTGGCGCCATATTTAGCGCAGCCTTTTACTAGCTCCGCGTGAGCCTCGATCTGCTCATCACTCCAAAGCCCAAGGTCTTTTTTGGTGATCCTGCCGCGCGCCTCGACAGCTGTCGCCTCAACGATGATCATACCAACACCACCGATCGCCCTTGTAGCGTAATGCAGCTTGTGAAAGCACCTTGGACGGCCATCCTCTTTTTTGACCTCATACATGCACATCGGGGCCATTATAATGCGGTTTTTGATCTCCATGCCACCTATCTTAAGTGGCGTAAAAAGCTTACTTTGCATGAAATTTCCTTTAAATTTTTTGGTTATTTTAGGATATTTATTTAAATGTTTGGATCTATAAAGATTTGTGTTTTGTATTCTTAAAAGTGCTTAGTAAATTTTAAAATTAGAGCTGACATATCGCGGCTCTAAATTTAGTAAGTTGCCAAGGCGAGCGAGTAAAATTTTAAAATTTGCAGAAAAGGCTTAATTAAATTTGCAAATTTCTTTTATCCAAAATGGAAAAAAGAGGGCTTGAATTTTACTTCGCATGCTTGCAACTGCAAGCGGTTAAAAACTCTAACAAATTTTAAAATTTCATGAACGAGTAATTTCGGCTCTAAAATTTGAGCTAAGCTGCAAGCGAAGTCAAATTTTAGTAGTCAATTCTTGTGAGTGAATGGAATTTTAAAATTTGCAAAAATAATAAATGCACAAATTTGTTTCACCCAAAAGGGCGACAATGGGCTTGAATTTTGCTTTGCAGGCTCGCAACTACCAAGACACGAAGCCATACATTTATCACCCTTTTAAAATCCCCTGTCTGCTTGCAGTTATGAGACAAAATCGAAGTAAAAACCTCTTACACATTAGATGGGTATGCGATAGCACTTTGTGCCACATATTTTTTTGTTAAATTCGAGTAAATTTTAAAATTTATGAACGAGTAATTTCGGCTCTAAAATTTGAGCTAAGCGATAAGCGAAGTCAAATTTTAGTAGTCAATTCTTAGGGGTGAATGAAAATTTAAAATTTGAAAAAATCAGTAAATTTAAATCTATTATCTAAAAAGTAGCTAAATTTATAGTAGCCAGCTGCAAATTTAGTAGCTGGCTAAAAATTTAGTTTTTATGTATGCGAAGGTAGCTATTTAGTGCGCCAACATAGGCCTTAGCGCTTGCCATCATTGTGTCGATATCAAGTCCGTGACCCATTACAGCCGTTTTGCCCTCAAACTCAACTTTTACATCGACCTTTGCAAGAGCGTCCTTACCCTGAGAGACAGCTGTGACCTTGTAGTCTTTGAGCGTGCCATTTATGCCACTAATGCGATCAACTACCTTAAATATCGCATCTGCTGTGCCATTGCCAAGGGCTGAATCGCTAACGATCTCGTCGTTGTGCCTGATACTCATAGAAGCACTTGCTAAGCTGCCACCACTACTTTGAAGAAGTGCCGTGATCTCGTAAGCTTGTGGGATCTTAGTGATCTCTTCTGCCACAAGCGCCCTGATATCATCGTCAAATATCTCTTTTTTCTTATCAGCTAACTCTTTAAATTTCTCAAACGCCTTATTAAGCGCATCGCTATCAAGGTCAAACCCAAGACTAGCAAGCTTATCTTTAAACGCATGGCGGCCGCTGTGCTTGCCAAGAACGAGCGAATTTTTCTCTAAGCCGATGCTCTCAGCACTAATGATCTCGTAGGTCTCTTTGTGTTTTAGCACGCCGTCTTGATGGATGCCACTCTCGTGTGCAAAGGCGTTTTTGCCAACGATTGCTTTATTTGGCTGCGGCTCGATGCCTGTGATGCTAGCGATCAGTCTTGAAGTTGGATAAATTTCTTTTGAGATGATGCCTGTGTAAAGCGGTGCAAAGACGTCCTGGCGAGTTTTTATAGCCATCACGATCTCTTCAAGCGCAGCATTTCCAGCGCGCTCACCTATGCCATTTATCGTGCCCTCAACCTGCCTTGCACCAGCTTTTATGGCGGCTAGCGAATTTGCCGTAGCCATACCTAGATCGTTGTGGTTATGCACCGAAACTACCGCTCTATCGCCTATAAATTTTACTATTTCGCTAATGCGAGCTGTGATCTCCTCTGGATACAAGTAGCCAACCGTATCTGGGATGTTTATGGTTTTTGCCCCTGCGTTTATCGCTGCGTCGCAAATTTCTTTTATAAAGCTCATCTCGCTTCTGCATGCATCCTCGCAGCTAAACTCTACGTCATCACAAAATGTTTTTGAGTATTGTACCGCCTCAACCGCACGTCTTATCACCTCATCAGGGCTCATTTTTAGCTTGTACTCCATATGGATCGGGCTTGTTGCTATGAAGGTGTGAATTCTTTTATTTTTTGCTGGAGCTAGTGCCTCGCCAGCTGCCTTAATATCACGCTCAACTGCACGTGCGAGCGAGCAGACAGTGATGTTTGAAGCTTGCTTTGCGATCTGATTTACCGCGTCAAAATCCCCTGGGCTAGCCGCTGCAAATCCAGCCTCCATCACATCAACACCAAGCCTTTCAAGCTGAAGTGCGATCTGTAGCTTTTCGGCCGTGTTCATAGAGGCTCCTGGGCTTTGCTCGCCATCTCTTAAAGTCGTATCAAAGATTATAATTTTATTTTTATCCATTTTTTGTCCTTTTATTATTTTTTTATATTTAAATTTAATGAGTTAAGTAAAGAAGAATTTGCTACCTAAGTAGCAGCAGTAGAGAGTTTTTGATTTCGATTTTTGGTAAAAATTTACGCGATTTTATAACGCCGTTTTCGCTCATTCGCTCTCCTTTTTTTTGTGATTTTTGCTAAACATTATAGCCGCTCTAATAATACCATAAAGCATATAAACACTCATCAAAAATGTCGCACTCTCGTAAGGATATAGATAAATCATAGAAAATACAACCACGAGCGCTACTAAAATTCGTATAACATGAGTTTGTTTTAAGTTCATCTTTTTAAAGCTTGGGTAGCGGATATTACTAACCATCAAAATAGCTAAAACCGCTTCAAGTAGTATCAAGCACCACTCAAAGCCATATAAAAAATCATGCTTTAGATAAATACCAACCCAAAGCACTCCGATGATAGCTGCTGATGGTATAGGAAGTCCAATAAATACATTTGGCTCATAGGTGCCTGTGGTGACGTTAAAGCGAGCAAGTCTAATAGCTCCAAATACTACAAACATAGCTGCTATTAGCGCACCAAATCTGCCAAATTTTGCACCAACTGTTATATAAAATAAAATCGCTGGGGCCACACCAAATGCTACAAGGTCTGCAAGGCTGTCAAACTCCACGCCAAATTTGCTAGTTGTTTTTGTAAGTCTTGCCACACGGCCATCAAGTCCGTCTAAAATCAGTGAAAGAATGATGTAAATAATAGCTTTAAAATAGTTCCCCTGAATAGAAGAAATAATGCTTATAACGCCCAAAAAAGCGCTTGCTGCGGTAAATAAATTTGGCAAGATATACATTAACTGCATTTTTTGTATGCTATTCATTTTATTTTTCCTCTTCAAAGTATCCTAGAAGTGAAGCAGCTTTAATGCTCTCGCCAACACTTACACAAATTTTAGTATCTTTTGGCAAGTATAAAATCACTTCGCCGCTTCCTAAAAAGCCAAATTTCCTAGAGGCTTTTAGACTGGTAATGTTATAAATTTCTAAACTTCTACTAAAAACTCCAGCTATGATCTTCATAGCAAATTTGATATTTCCTTTTTCAAAACGAATTATCGCTCTTTCGTTTAGCATCTCTGAAATTTTCATCGCCTGACACAAAAATAGCCCATGCCTTCTTTTAACTTCAGTGACATTAGCATCGCTTATAGCCCTTAGCGTACCTACACCAAAAAATGGCTTTGAGATAACTATCTTAGCAACCTCTTTATCATCAAAATTTGAAACGCTGATCTCTTTTATCTTACCATCTATCGGCGAGAGCAAGGCGAGCTTATCATCAGTAAAAGGCTCTCTTTCAGGGTCTCTAAAAAAATAAAGGGTTAAAAGAAGTAGCGCTAGAAAAAATAATGGCTTAATCCCAAATAACACAGATATAACAAATAAAATCAAAAAGAATAATATATATTTATATCCTGCCTTTGCGATGTAACCACTCATTTTTATTCCTCTTTTTTGCCTTTTTCCTCTTCTTCAAGCTCTACAAGCCTGCTTTCAAGACCATTTTCCTCTTCGTAATTTTTAATGATCTCTCTAACTCGTTTTCCCTCGATAGTCTCCTCTTCATAAAGCGCCAAGACCATGTTTTCAATGGCTCCTTTATAAATTTCAAGAAGACCAAGCACAGCTGTATATCTCTCATGAAGAAGTGATTTTACAAACTCATCAACCTTTTCAGCCATCTTATCGCTATAGTCTTTTATGCTTTGTCCGCCATTTAAAAATGTTGCGCGTTGCTTTTCAAGCACCATAAGACCAGCGACATCGCTCATACCATACATGCTAACCATAGCTTTTATGATATCAGTTGCACGCTCTAGGTCGTTACTAGCCCCAGTTGATATCTCTTTTATAAAGACCTCTTCAGCTGCCCTTCCAGCCAAAAGCACATCCACTTCTGCAAGTAGTTCATGCTTTTGCATCATAAATTTATTCTCTTCAGGCGTATTTAGCGTATAACCAAGTGCTGCAAGACCGCGTGGCACGACTGAGACCTTTGTCACTCTTTTTGCACCTTTTGTTAGCTCAGCTATCAAAGCATGGCCACTTTCATGGTAAGTGACTATCTTCTTCTCTTTTGGATTTACACGGCGTGATTTTTTCTCAAGACCAGCTATCGATCTCTCGACAGCCTCTACTAGATCAGCCTGCTCGACAAAAGTTTTTGACTTACGTCCTGCAAGAAGTGCAGCCTCATTTATGATATTCTCAAGATCAGCACCTGCTAAACCTGTCGTAAGCCTTGCGATATCCTCGATATTTACATCTTTGCCAATTTTTACATCTTTCATATGGACTTTTAAGATATCGCAACGTCCTTTAAAATCAGGCTTATCAACAAGCACTTGCCTGTCAAATCTGCCTGGTCTTAAAAGTGCAGCATCCAAAACTTCAGGTCTGTTTGTAGCTGCTATAACGATGACTGGCGACTTATCCGCATCAAAACCATCCATCTCAGAAAGAAGCTGATTTAGCGTCTGCTCTCTCTCATCATTTCCGCCCATCGGACCAGAATTTCTGCTCTTGCCGATCGCATCGATCTCATCTATAAAAACAATCGCTGGAGCCTCTTTTTTGGCATTTTCAAAAAGATCTCTAACCCTGCTTGCACCAACACCGACAAACATCTCAATGAAACTTGATGCTGACATAGAGAAAAATGGCACACTAGCCTCGCCTGCAACTGCTCTTGCAAGAAGCGTTTTACCAGTACCTGGAGGACCAACTAGTAAAATTCCTTTTGGGATTTTTGCTCCAAGCCTTAGATATTTATCTGGGCTTTTTAGATAATCAACTATCTCTTGAACCTCTTCTTTTGCCTCTTCAACGCCTGCGACGTCGTCAAATTTAACTTTTGGTTTTTCAGAATTTATAAGTTTTTTCGCACTTCCTATACCAAGTATGCCGCCGCCGATATTCTTTTGCATACGACTAGCGATAAACATCCAAATAGCAAAGAAAATAAATACCGGTATGATCCACGAAAATATAAGATCTCCAAACCAGTTATTTTCACTATAAACACTGTAGGTTATGCCGTTTTGCTCAAGTATGCCAATGAGTGTTGGATCGTTTATACGCTTTGCAAGGTAGATGGTTTTATCGTTACCAACGCCTTTTATCGTGGTTTCAGATATCGCAACTTCATTTAACTGCTTATTTTTTAGCATATCTTTAAATTCAGAATAAGCTATCATCTTGCTTTGAGCGTTACTGCCAAGCCCAAAAGTACCGCCTAGTCCGTCGCCACTAAAGCTTCTAAAAGCTAAAACTATAACTATCGCAAAAATAGCAAAGATAAAAATGGGATTTTTATTGAAAAACCCGTTATTATCGCCATTGTTTTGGTTATTATTTTGATTATTCATCCATTTCCTTATAAACAAAGCTAACCCAATCATTAGCCTGCTTTATCTCAACTAGCTCCAAATCCTTAAACGTATCTTTAATCCTATCTTCGTATTTGTTCAAAATTCCAGACAATACTAAATAGCCGCCTTTTTTAAGCGATTTTTTCAAGTCATTTGAGAGCATAAAAATGACATCGGCGATGATATTTGCTACGACGATATCATATTTTTGCTCTAAATTTGATATAGAACCTGTCCAAATTTTATTAAATTTAACCTCATTTAGCTGGGCATTGCTAAGCGAGCTTTGCGTAGCCTGCTCATCCGTATCACAAGCATCGACCTTGCAACCAAGCTTTGCTAAAGCTATGCTTAATATCCCACTTCCGCATCCAACATCTAAAGCAGTGTTGCCACTTTTTGCATATCTTTGTAAAAGTTGCAAGCAAGAATTTGTGCTTTCATGGTGCCCTGAGCCAAAGGCTAAAGCTGGGTCGATTATGATATTTGTTACGCCATTAAGTGGCTCTTCCCAGCTAGGCCTAATATAAATTTTATCAACCAAAATAGGCTTAACTGCCTTTTTATATTCGCCTAGCCAGTCTTTATTTTCTTTTAAATTAAGAGAAATTTTTAAATCATTTGGAATTTTACGAACGCTAGAGAGCCCTTTTGCATACTCTTCGACACCCCAACCTATATCTTTTAGATCATACTCTTCCCTGATGATGATCTCATGATCTAGCTCTTCTACACAGGTGACCCCAAAAGAAAAAACTAACTCTAAAATTTCATCATAAAAATTTGATGTTTTAATGCTTAATTCGTAAAATTTATCTTTCATTAACCAAGAACGTCTTCAAGCTTCTCTTTTAAAACTTGTGGCGTAAAAGGTTTAACGATGTAGTTATTAACACCTGCTTTTAAAGCTGTTATAACCTCGGCTTTTCCGCCCTCTGTTGTTACCATTATGATAGGCATATCAACATATTTTTGCTCAGCTCTTACTTTTTTAACAAGCTCAAGACCGTTCATCTCAGGCATGTTCCAGTCAGTAATAAGAACCTCAATACCCTCGTTTTGTGTCAAGATATTCCAAGCTTCAAGCCCATGCTCAGCCTCGAGAATTTCTTGATGTCCTAACCTTTGTAAAGTATTTTTTATGATCCTTCTCATTGTTGAGCTGTCATCTACAACCAAAATCTTCACATAATATCCTTTTAGTAAAAATTGTCCTATTCTAGCTAATTAAAATTTATAAAAGCTTTAACGCTAAAGAACTTGTTTGAAAGCTTCTTTCAAATCAAGCCGTCCTTCATAGTAAGCTTTACCAACGATCACGCCAGCTATCTCATTTGTCTCTTTTAGCGCTAAAATATCGTTTATATCGCTCACACCGCCACTTGCTATGGTTTCAAGTTTGCTGTTTCTAGCTATTTGCAAGCTAAAATCAACATTAACTCCGCCAAGCATTCCATCTTTGTTAATATCGGTGCAAATCACAGCTTCTACACCCACATCTGCAAATTTTTTTGCAAGATCGACCGCCTTTATAGTTGAAACTTCACCCCAGCCTTGCACTGCCACATAGCCATCTTTGGCATCAATGCCTACGACCACTCTATAAATTTCAGCCATTTTTGCTGTAAATTCTGGATCACGAAGGGCAACTGAGCCAAGGATCACCCTGCTAACTCCAAGGTCCAAATAGCGCTTTATACGCTCTTCATCCCTTATGCCGCCGCCAACTTGCACGCTTAAATTTGTAGCTTTTACTATCTTTTCAATCGTATTAAAATTTATAGCTTCGCCTGCAAATGCCCCGTCAAGATCGACCACATGCAGCCACTTTGCGCCGTAATCTTTAAATCTCTTAGCAAGCTCGCTTGGCTCATTGCTGTAAATTTTAGCGCTTTGCATGAGCCCTTTACTAAGCCTAACTGCCTGCCCCTCTTTTAGATCTATCGCTGGGAAAATTTCCATCACAACCTCGCAAAATTTTCTAAAATTTTAAGCCCAACCTCGTGGCTTTTTTCTGGATGAGGCTGAAAACCAAAGAGATTTTCATGCTGCACCGCACTTGTAAATTCGTAGCCATAAGTTGTCTTTGCAAGTGCAAATTTATCATCGCAAACCACGTGGTAGCTATGCACAAAGTATAAATACTCAAGCTCTTTTAGTCCCAATCTTAAAGGGCTATTTTGCTTAAAGCTAAGCGTGTTCCAGCCAACGTGTGGGATCTTTAGTGGTTTATCAAATTTAGCTTCGTCAAATTTAACAACCTCGCCTTGCAAAAGAGAAAGCCCCTCATGCTCGCCAAATTCAAAGCTTTTTTCAAACAAAAGCTGCATACCAAGGCAAATTCCTATAAAGGCTTTTCCGCTTTTTACAGCCTCTTTTATAGCTTCATCCATGCCGTTAATCTTAAGCTTTTTCATCGCTTCACCAAATGCCCCAACGCCTGGCAAGACGATGTGAGAGTGCTCTTTTAAACTTTCAGGCTCACTTAACAAAATGCACTC
>CAUUIN010000038.1:0-17500 GCA_963545295.1 uncultured Campylobacter sp.
GAAATTTGATTGATTTTCAACAAAACGCATGCGGCACGATAGTGCTATCGCATGCACCTCTAACGTCGTCGGGGTTAGGGGATCGTTAAGGGGGAAGGGAGCTTCTTTGCTTCGCAAGCTCGCAACTGCAAGCAGACCGTAATTCAAGCCTCTTCCCCCTTAACAAAGAAATAAAACTTTAAATTTCTAAAAATTTTAAAATTCCATTCACTCGCAAGAATTGACTACTAAAATTTGGCTTCGCTTACAGCTTAGCTCAAATTTTAGAGCCGAAATTACTCGTTCATGAAATTTTAAAATTTGCTCGAGTTTCTAATCGCATGCAGTGCGTCAGCACTATTGCATGAACTTCGCCGCTCGCCACTAAATTTAGAGCCGTGATATGCCAACTCTAAATTTCAAATTTTGTCTGAGTTTTTTGATATATAAATTTAACCCCTACGCTTTGAAGTCTATATTTTTCTCAAATTCTCTCAAACGTTTATTGACCGATCTTAGCTCTGTTATCGTCGTCCAGTTATCGATAAAAACGCTAAAACTCTCTCTGACTTGTGAGAAGGCATTGCTAGCTTGTACAAGGACGCCAAGCGTGATGACGCCACTAAATAGACCATTGCCCATGATGATATAAGGCACGATGACAAGAATTTGTGAAAACGAGATGAGCCAAAGGTTGAAGTAGCCGTAGTGCAAAAATAGCTTGTAGTAGTTTAGCTTCACCCCTGTAAAAAGCTCTAGCATGATGTTTGGCTGGCAAAATTTGAGCTTATCATCCTCACCATAAACTAGCTCTTTTCTAAAGGCAGCTTCGGCTTTTTGGTTGTTATACTCAAGGTGTGGCAGCTTTATGCCCACAAACCACGATACTATGAGCCCTCCGATGCTAATTAGCAGCGCGATATAAACGAGCGAGCCCTCAATATCTTTGATGTAAGGCAGGCTCACGCTTTTGCTTAGCTCCCAAAGCACCGGTATAAAGGCGATTAGCGTCATAAACGCCTTTAAAACCTGCACGCCAAGGCTCTCCATGATCTTAGCAAAGCGATAAACATCCTCTTGGATACGCTGTGAGCTGCCCTCGATGTCGTTTTGGCAGTTTCGCCAAAATTTGAGGTATTTAAAGGTCATCGCCTCTCTCCAGCGAAAGACCCAGTGGCTCGCAAAGAACGATATCACCGTGTAGGTCACGACATAAGGCATGGCGATCTTGATGAAATTTAATATCTCGCGCCAAAACTCACTTACGCTGTGATCTTTTGAGTTTTGCATGATGTCGTAGAAATTTTTATACCACTCGTTGATGCGGACGTTTAGATGCGTCTGATAGACAAGTAGCAAGATGATAAATAGCGCTCCGCCGTAAGCCCAAAGCGCCCATTTTTTGTCTTTGAAAAATGATGAGAACATAAAGTGCCTTTTGTAAATTTTGGCAATTATAGCAGGCAAGGTTTAAGCATTTATATAAAATTTAAACCTAAACTATATCATTTTACAAATTTTAACGTAAAGGAAAATGATGAAGAAATTTGCATTTTTAGCTCTTAGTCTTTGTGCGACCTTAGCACTTGCGGCTGATATGAAGGTCTATAAAAGCCCAACTTGTGGTTGTTGTGGCAACTGGGTCAATGCTATGCAAAAGGCTGGCTTTAGCGAAGAGACCATAAAAGTAGATGATATGGTGAAGGTAAAAAAAGAATTTCACGTGCCACTAGAGCTTTCAAGCTGCCACACAGCTATCGTTGATGGTTACGTTGTCGAGGGTCATGTGCCAGCTGATGAGGTCAAGCGCCTGCTTGAGCTTAAACCAAAAGATGTCGTTGGTATCGCAGTGCCTGGCATGCCTATGGAGAGTCAGGGCATGGAGCAAGGCGGTAAAGCCGAGCAATACGACGTCATACTCTTTAAAAAAGATGGCTCGCAAGAGGTCTTTGCTACCTACATAGGCTCTAAAAAGCTAAAATAACTTCAAATTTAGACTTAGCTCGTCTTTTGATGAGCTAAGTTAAAAAGAAATTCCCTTGCTAATGGCGATGATGCAGAGCAAAAAGGCTATTGGCACATAGATAAATTTACCCACAAAGTACCAAAATGAGCCGTAAGTTTTATTTGCTCCTGAATTTACCTCGTCTAAAATTTCATCTTTTTTAATGATCCAAAACCAGGATATTGCACCGATGACTGCGCCGATTGGGATGATGTAGATAGAGACAAAGTCCATCCATGGCCCCCAGCTGCTAATAGGCTCCATAAACGCTCCAACACCAAAGCAAACCACGCAAAGCAGCGCAAGCACCCAAAACCTACTAAGGCTAGGAAATTTATGCATAAGCGACTCAGCCACGACCTCAAACATATTTTGCAAAGAGGTGATACCGCCAAAGATGACCGCGGTAAATAGTATGATCGCAAAAATTTGACCACCGATCATATTTTGTAAAATTTTAGGAAGCGTTACAAAAAGTAGCTTTGGACCTTCTGCTGGATCCATAGCATAGGCAAAGACCGCTGGGATCATGACAAGCGCTGCCACAAGTGCTGCAAGCGTGTCAAAAAATGCCGTAGTTTTGGCACTCTCTACGATGTCCTCATCCTTTGAAAGATATGCTCCATAAACTATCATGCCTGATCCCGTGATAGAGAGCGAGAAAAAGGCTTGACCCATCGCAGTGACCCACACCATCGGATCTTCAAGCTTGCTAAAGTCAGGGATAAATAGAAATTTATACCCCTCAAATGCATTTGGAAGCATCGCGACATTTATAGCCAAAATGGCAAATAGCACGAAAAATAGCGGCATCATTATTTTATTGGTCTTTTCTATGCTTTTTGCTCCAAAAAATAGCGTAAGAAGCGTGCCAACGATGACTATGAAGTGATATGGCAGGACTGAGTACTCATGGAGCGCAAATGAATTAAACCAAACATTTGTATCAACGCTCATAAATGAGCCAGTAAGCGCCTGGGTAAGGGCCTTTAGCACGTAGGCGATGATAACAGCGTAGCCGATAGCTATGCAAAGCGAGCCAGCAAGTGGAAGCCATCCGATGATACTGCCGATGACGCCTAAATTTCTACTTTGCCAAGCAAATTTATATGATCCTAGCGTGCCAGTCTTTGCTCGCCTGCCGATCGCATACTCAGCGCTTAAGCCAACGTAAGAAAAAAGCGCTACGAAAAAGATATAGATGAGTAAAAACGCTCCACCACCATTTGTGCCAAGCTTGTAAGGAAAGCCCCAAACATTTGCCATACCAACAGCTGAACCAACTGAAGCTAGTATAAAAGCCCAGCGTGATGAAAAATTCTTTTTGCTCATTGTAAAATCCATAAATTTAGTAATGAAAATAATGTTACCAAAATATGATTTAAGAAGTTTTTATAAATCTTAAATTTAAAAAACGTTGTTACTTTTGGGCGTGGCTAATTTGACCGCTAAATATAAATTCGCTATAATCAGCCAAAATTTTTAACTCTTAAGGATCATAATTGTACCCCAGTAGCGATAACTCGCTTTTAATGGTAATACTTGCCATTATATTCATTTTACTAAACGCATTTTTTGTTTTATCGGAATTTTCTCTTGTCAAGGTTCGCAAGTCTAGACTTGAAGAGCTTATAAAAGAGAAAAAGCCAAACGCCCAGCTTGCTTTTGAGATGTCAAACAAGCTTGATACCTATCTTAGCGCCACTCAGCTTGGCATCACGCTAAGCTCACTCGCCCTTGGTTGGATCGGTGAGCCAGCAGTCGCAAGGCTCATAGAAGCCCCACTTAAAAATGTTTTTAATCTTAGCGATATCTTAGTTCATACAGTCGGCTTTGCGATCGCATTTACGCTTATCACACTACTTCACGTCGTTATGGGTGAGCTTGTGCCAAAGTCAGTCGCCATAGCCAAATCAGAATCAGTAGTGCTTAAAATCGCTCGTCCGCTTCACTTTTTTTGGATACTATTTTCGCCTATCATAAAGCTTTTTGACATCCTAGCTACATTTGGACTTAAAATTTTGGGCATCCAGCCAGCAAAAGAGAATGAGCTAGCCCACTCTGAAGAGGAGATCAAGATCATCGTTGGCGAGAGCTTAAAGGGCGGTGTGCTTGATAGTTTTGAGACTGAGATCATCAAAAATGCAGTTGATTTTAGTGACACGGTCGCAAAAGAGATTATGACGCCAAGACGCGACATGATCTGTATAAACAAACAAAAGAGCTTTGAAGAAAATTTACAAGTCGTTTTTGAGTCAAAATATACTCGCTACCCTTATATAGACGGCTCAAAAGATATCATTTTAGGCATGATACACATTAGAGATATCTTGCAGCTGCACTTTAGCGAGGATAAAGAGAAGAGCTTTGATGCGATCGTGCGTAAATTTGTCATCGTGCCTGAGAGCCTCTCTATCTCAAAGGTGCTTGTAATGATGAACAAAGAGCAAATTTCAGCGGCACTTGTCGTCGATGAGTATGGTGGCACGGCTGGACTTCTTACGATGGAAGATATCATGGAAGAGGTCTTGGGCGACTTTAACGACGAACACGACGAGGTCGATCAACACTATAAAAAGATAAATGAAAATATCTATGAATTTCAAGGCAGATATGATCTAGAAAGCGTTGAAGAGCTTCTTGGTATAAGCTTTGATGAAGAGACCGATCAAGTAACGATTGGTGGATATGTCTTTAATCTCATCGGTCGTTTGCCAGTAGTTGGGGACAAGATCGAGGATGAAAACTGCTACTACGAAGTGAGAAAGATGGATGGAGCTAGCATCTCACGTGTAAAAGTTAGAAAAAAGATAAAAGAAGAAGAGGAGCCTGCTCAGGCTTAGTTTATAAATTTAATGGCTCTTTTGGCCATTAAATTTAATCTCACAAAATCTAAAACAATAGGGTAAATTTAAGTGGCATTGCGCTTTTTAAGGGTTATAAGCCATCAAATTTAACTTCTAAAAACAAAAAATTTAAAGTAACACTATCTTTTTAAATAGCTCTAAAAGCGTCACCACGTTTTTCATAAATTTGGTTACAAACTTTAAAAATGGCTTGAGAGTTTTAAAATGGCTCTGTTTTCATTAAGTATTGAATTTTAAGCTTAATTTTGCTAAAAAACGTCTATACTAAAAATGGCATTAAAGGCGGTAAAATGGCAATTTCTAAGGCAGAGGTTGAAATAATAAAACAGCTTTTTAGCACTCTTAGTAATGATGAAAAAATCCTTTCTAAAATCTATTAAATCAAAAGAAAAATCAGAGCCAAATTTTGCCTTTACAAAAGATATAAAAGAGTGTCCACATTGCAAGTCAAACCACTTTGTTAAAAATGGCAAAAAAGACGGCAAACAAAGATTTATGTGTATGGATTGCCATAAAACATTTGCCGAAACAAATAATACTATTTTATATGGTGTTAAAAAAGACCTATCTATATGGAAAAAATATATCCATTGTATGATTGAAAAGTATTCATTAAGAAAAACTGCTGAAATTTGTAGCATTGCACTATCTACTGCGTTCTTTTGGCGACATAAAATCCTTGATGCACTACAAGAAATGCAAGAGAGCGTAAAACTTGACGGCATAGTAGAAGCTGACGAAACATTTATGCCTATCTCGTATAAAGGTCATCACAAAGATTTTAACTTTCCACGTTCGGCAAAACATCGTGGCACGGCAAACACTAAGCGTGGATTATCAAAAGAGTTAGTTTGCATACCTTGCGTTGTAAATCTAAATGGCAAGAGCGTAGCCAAGATAGCAAATTTAGGTAAGCCGAATATAAATGCTTTAAGTAGTGTTATAAATGGTAAAGTAGAGCGTGAAAGTGTGTTTGTAACTGATAACCTTAGAAGCTACCTAAAACTCTCAAATGAGATGAGCTTAAATCATATTAGAATACCACGTAGTAAATATTCTAATGGAAGTTTTAATATTCAAGTAGTTAATAACTATCATAGCCGTCTTACATCAATGCTAGTGTATAATTTCAAAGGCGTATCTACAAAGTATCTTAACAACTATCTTGTCTATCATAACTTTGTAAATTTTGCAAAAGAAGCAAGAAAAGATAAAGAGCAGATACTTTTTAGTCATATACTAAATACGGATTGCATTAGCCAAAGCGCAAGCTTAGCAAATAGACCTGCTGTGCCGTTGTTGGTGGCGTAGAAAGTAGCAAAGGGGATAAAATGAAAAGAAATAAAATTATAGAAACGATTGGTAAAGAATTTTTTACAAGTAATTTAGAAGCTGATGAATTTAGCTATTTACAGGCACTAAAAGAAGTTGGAAAAAATATTGAAAGCTATCAAAATAGTGATGAAGCAAGAAAATATAAGAATTTAGATTTGAGATTTGCAAATGATAGGCTTACAATCCTTGTTGAGACAAAGGACAAATTTACAAAAAAGGATATGAAACAATTTAGGGAACAACTTTCTGCCTATGTTAGATATGAAAAAGAATATAGCGAAAATAAAATTGTTGCAATTTTGGCCGAAACAAAAGGTGATGAAGTTTGCATTTGGTATGGCGGCTCGGTAATTATAGATGACACCCATATAGCAAAAGATGAAACCAAGATTGAAGACTTTAAATACTATGAAAATCTTTATTTTGGAAAAATAAACAACAAAAACAAAGTTATAAATTCCACAAAAAAACTAAACGAAATGCTGCACGGTTATGGAATAAGGGAAAAGTTAAGAAGTCAATTTGTGGGGACTTGTTTGTTGGCATTAAAAAATGGTCTAATATATAAAGACATTAGAGAAAGACTAGATAAAAATGGAAAAACTCTTTCAAAAGAACAAATAATACTAAATGGTTTAAAAGAAATTTTAGAGGGTTTGCTTACAAAAAATCTAAATAAGGCTGAAAAACTTGCCATATTAAATAGAAAAGTTTTAGATGACCAATTTGTTATGAGCCTAACTTACGACGAATTAAAAAATATTTTAGGCTTCATTGAAATAGAAATTTTGCCATACATAAATGACAAAAATACAGCGGGACAAGACTTACTAAATTTATTTTTTACAACCTTTAATAAGTTTGTAGGTAAGGATGATAAAAATCAAGCCTTTACGCCCGACCATATTTGCTTGTTTATGAGTAAAGCAATAGGTATAAATAAAAATTCTCGTGTGCTTGACCCTTGTTGTGGCAGTGGTGCATTTTTAGTTAGAGCTATGACGGACATAATGGACGATTGTGATACTGAAAGCCAAAGAGAAGCAGTAAAAGAAAAACAGGTATATGGGATAGAAGCAGAGGAAACAGCCTTTGGCTTATCTACTACAAATGTGCTAATACACGGCGATGGAAATTCAAATATTGTCTGTGATAGTATGTTTAATCGTGCCGAGTGAATAAAAAATGCGAACATAAATTCTGTATTGATGAACCCACCTTATAATGCTACTCGAAAAAGCTGTTCGCCTGAATATACAAGAACTTGGAAAAATGGCAATAGGGGAGGGAACTCCAAAGATGAAGACCCTACGAAAGGACTTCATTTTGTTGAATGGGTTGCAAGACATGTTTCAAAACCTTGCAAATTAGCAGTTTTGCTTCCTATGCAAGTTGCAAAAGGGGATAGGGGCGAAATTACTAAATTTAAAAAGAAAATGCTAGATAATTATACCCTAGAAGCTGTATTTTCTTTGCCAATAGACATATTTTATCCTGGTGCAAACGCTATTGCTTGTTGTATGATTTTTGACTTATCTCAAAAACATAGCAAATCAGACAAAGAAACTTTCTTTGGTTATTATAGAGATGACGGATTAGAAAAAAGAAAGGGTATGGGTAGGGTTGAAAAGCTAGATAGCAATGGAACTCCGCTTTGGCTAAAAATAGAAAAACAATGGCTAGACCTATACCGCAATAAAAAAGAAGTTGCAGGTCTATCTGTTATGCAAAAAGTAGATTATAATGATGAGTGGTTTGCCGAAGCCTATATGGAAATTGATTATAGTGGGTTAAAAGATGATGATTTCCAATCCACACTGAATAATTATCTAGCATATCTTGTAAAAAATGGTTTTGTGAAAGAGTAGTTATGGAACTAAATATAAAAGAGTGGAAAAAATTTAAAATTTCAGATATTTTTCAAAAAGCTGATATTAAAAAATACTCATCTATCCCAAAAAAATGGAAGTATTGCTTTTATCTCATCAACTTCTGATGATAATGGTTGTTCTAAATTTTGCGATGCAGAGCCTTTTACACAAAAATGTATAACCGTATCTACAAACGGTAAATGTTTTGATTGTTTTTATCACGATGAGCCTATTGCCGTATCATCAGATGTTGAAGTCTTGGTTGCAGAGTGGCTAAATAAAGAAATTGCAATGTTTATCTGCTCTGTTTTACAAAAAGAGCAGATAAGGTACACTTATGGTTCAAAGCCAAAAAATAATAAAGTATGGAATACTTTTATACCACTTCCTGTATCGTCAAAAGATGCCAATGTGCCTGATTTTGACTTTATGCAAAAATACATAAAGTCACTAAAAAGCGATAATATTACAACAAATGTAAAAGGCAACTCCATAATTGATTTACAAGCTGATAAATGGCAAAAATTTTATCTCAAAGATTTATTTTACTGTTATATGGGAAGTGGAATAGATTATTCGGCAACAACAAATTTTGAGCCACAAATTAACTTTGTATCAAGAGATAGTAAAAATAATGGTGTTGTTGATATTGTGGATATTGCCTACAATAAAAAAGGCGAGAAAATAGAACCGATTAAAGCAGGGCTTATGACACTGGCATTAGGTGGTAGTTTTCTAGGCTCTTGCTTTATCCAAAAGAAACCATTTTATACCGCACAAAATGTAGCAATACTAGAAGCAAAAGAGCCTATGTCGGATTATGTCAAGCTTTTTATTTCCACGCTTATAAGATATGAGTGTAAAACAAAATATGTGGCTTTTGGGCGAGAGCTTAATATTCACTACAATAGAGATTTTTATGTCAAATTGCCGATAAAGAAAACAAATAGTGGGGAGCTTTTCATAGATGATGAATATAAATTTTCAGGTAGTGGATATGTTCCTGATTTTGATTTTATAGAAAATTATATGAAATCTTTGCCATTTAGCGATAGAATATAGTTTTAAAGTGCCACTCACAGCAATTTATCCAAGTGAAATCTTTAATTCTTTTAACCCCAAAGCCTTTGCATATTTTAAAATAGTGCTAAATTTTGCGTCCATTGATTTTTCAAATCTAGCTAAATTTGATTGTTTCATTTCCATTTTTTGAGCGATTTGTTCTTGGGTCATTTTGCTCTTTATTCTAGCCTCTATGAGTTGTTTTTTTAACTCATATTCTGGTAACATTGCTTCGTATTCTACTCTAAAATTTGGGTCATTTTTTAGTTTGTTATCCAAATACTTATCAAAACTAATTGTTGCCATTTTCATACTCCTTTAATCTATTTTTAGCTACTTCCATTATGGATTTAGGTAGTTTATTTTGTTTTTTAACTGCTGTTACAAGGATTAGAATTTTCTTACATTTTTGGTAACAATAAATACTTCTTGCGACACCCTCTGCTGATTTTACTCTAATTTCAAAGAAAGGTTTTTGTAGTGGTGCTGTGTGTGGCTCACCAACTTGATTGCCAAACTCTTTAAGCAGTTTTACTATCTCAACGGCACGAATATGAAGTTTTGGTGGCAATTCATCAAATTCTTGCATAGCTTTTTCATTGACAAAATCAATTTCCCACATAAACACAACTTCCTACAATTTTTTAGTAATTATATCGTAAAAGATATAAAAGAATACTTATGCAGAAAGTATATCAATATTTACAAATCAATACACTATGAAAACAGAGCCTTTAAAATTTATCATCTACCAGTAAAAGTAGCTCTTTGAGCGATCTTGTTTGTGATATTTAAATTTACTAAAGTCATTTAGCCTTGGCTGGGAGATGAGGTGCTACAAATTTCGTCATAAATTTTTTATCGCGCTCATTTAGGCTGCAACAAGAGAGCTAAATTTTGTAGTTTTTTGCTTATCTATTTTTAATCTTGATAAAAACGTGCTAGATCTTTGCCGTGCTTTAGTGCTAGCTCGTAGTATGGCATCTCTGGATCCTTGGCTATCATCTCATAGAGCTTTTTACGAAGCTCTGGTAAAAGGCGAAGATCGCTATAGTCTATCTTTTCTTTATACGCTGGCAAGCCTTGCAAAAGCAGGGCATTTGAGTAGTTTATGCTACCGGTTTTGGTGCCAGTGATGTTAAACTCACTCTCGTATTGCGCGCGAGTTAAGCCAGTTGGTATGCTAAGCTCTCCCCGTTGCAGGCAAATTTTATCATTACAACTGATTATATACTCTGGAAATTCTAACTCTTGGTATTTGATATCTTCGTGATCATAATATACCCACTCCATACCATATTTATTTTTGCGGTTGAAACTGCTTTTGTAGATGAAACTTCCCGGGATGATAAATTCACGGCTTTTTAGTACTGGCGTATCTACTATATCTTTATAAACAGCAACCAAGTAGCAATCACTAAAAAAATCAAGCGGCCAAAGAAGGCCCTTATTTGCTTGCTTTATAAAACGGTTCATGATATCAACTAAGATTTTGCCAAAGAAATATCTCTTGTAGTAATCATTATAGACGTAAAATATGTCGCCCTCTTTGAGCCTTTTCTTTTCTGGCATTTTGATTTAGCTCTTCCAGATATTTTTATTTAGCTCCAAATCATGCATGATCTGCGAAAAGTCACTGATGCTAGAGATGTAGTTTTGCACGCTCTCATTGCTGTTTATCGGCTTTTTAAGATCAGGCTCAAAGCTATCTTTTCTAAGATCGATCGCAATGAAAATTTCATTTTTTAAAAATACTGCCGAGAGTGGGGCGTTAAATTTAGTTCTTAATCTGGTTAAATTTTCCATCAGTTTTGGCGTTAGAGCGTATCTTGCAGCGATCTGATCGGTTGTGTAGGTTTTAAAAAGCTCATTAAATTTAGGGTTATCCATCGTCGCTTGCTCGCCCTCGCTTCTTAGATCAGATGTTCGCTTTTTATCGCAGACATAGATCGTGGCGTTTAGCTCTTTTTTAAACTCTGCCTTTAGCAAAATGCCTTGAAATTTCACCGTTGTGGTGGTGCGTTTCTCACCTTGCGTCTCTTTAGCCGCATAAAAATCGCAAAGCTTAAACTGCGTGTTATCGATCTGTCCGTAGATCATATCCTCTGCGTAATGTCTATTTACATCAGCGTCATAAATTTTTAAAAAATCATTCAAACTTAGCCCGCCATTTGCACTGAAATTTAGACCATAGTTTTTTACGATGACGCCAACTACTTTTTCTTTAAATTTTGCTATAAGCTCGTTTTTTAGCCCACTTATCGTCTTGCTAAGATAAAAAATTCCGCCGATTAGCAAAAAGAAAAATAAATTTTCAAGGTGCAGTGACGCCAAAAAACCAGTTATAACTATGATGCCAAGAAAGCCATAAGCGATCATTTTAAAGGCTTTTTGCCCCATGGCAAGACGCTCTTTTTCAAGCTCGTCAAGGTCGCTTAGATCGATGCCTTTTAGTTCGTCTGCTTGCATTTTTTATGCCTTATTTTTTAAAAAGATCACCGACGTTTGGAGCAGCAGCTTCATTTTCAGGGATATCGAAAAATACATCTTTGTGAAAGCCAAACATTGAAGCTACGATGTTTGAAGGAAACATCTGCGTGGCGTTGTTGTAAATTTCAACAGCTGAGTTGTAGGCGCGGCGTGCAGCTGAAATTTGCTCTTCAACCTCGTTTAGTGTGCTTTGGATGTGAAGTAAATTTTGATTTGCTTTTAGGTCAGGGTAGTTTTCTACGCTCACTCTTAAGCCATTTAGCAAGCCTGAAATTTTGTTATTTAGCTCAAATTTCTCCTCATTTGTAGAGGCACTTTTAGCACTCTCTCTAAGGGCAGTGATGTTTTCTAGTAGGCCTTTTTCATGCACCATGTACTCTTTTGCAGTAGCTACTAAATTTGGTATGAGATCATATCTTCTTTTTAGCTGTGCATCGATGCCAGCCTCCACGCTTTTTACCTGATTTTGCTTTGCAACAAGCGAGTTGTAAAGGCTGATAAAAAAGACAAAAATGACTGCGACAACAAGTATCACGATGACTAACGAATTCATAACTTTTCCTTTGAAATTTAAGTTTGATGTAGTTTATCCAAAGTTGCTTAAGAGTATTTAAACACCGATGTTTGGTGATTAAATTTAATATTATAATTTAATCTTAAATTTTACATATAATTTATATAATTAAAAATTGTTTTTTACGAGGAGGATAAATGAGAACGGTAAACGTAAAAGATATAAAAGAGACTGTTGCGAAGCTTTGCAAACAAGCCTGTTACGTCGTTACACCAGATCTAAAGGCTGCTTTTACAAAAGCTCAAACCACTGAGAGCTCATCTCTTGGTAAAGATATCTTGGGCAAAATTTTGCAAAATGCCAAGCTAGCGCAAGAGGGCGTTGCGCCTATTTGTCAAGATACAGGTATGACAGTTGTCTTTGTTGAGATCGGTCAGGACGTGCATATAGAGGGCGGATATATCGAAGATGCGATCAATGAAGGCGTTGCGAAGGGCTACACTGAGGGCTATCTTAGAAAATCAGTCGTTGCTGAGCCACTTTTTGAGAGAAAAAACACTACAAACAACACTCCAGCTGTCATCCACACTAGGATCGTCCCAGGTGATAAGCTAAAGATAAAGGTCGCTCCAAAGGGCTTTGGCAGTGAGAACAAATCAATACTAAAAATGCTTGTGCCAGCTGATGGCATAGAGGGCGTTAAAAAGGTATTTTTAGAGGCTGTAAAATACGCTGGACCAAACGCTTGCCCTCCAATGACAATAGGCGTTGGCATAGGCGGCACTATGGATAAAGCAGCACTTCTAGCCAAGCAAGCCGCAGTTCGTCCAGTAGATAGCAAAAATGCCGATGCTAGATATGCAAAACTAGAAGATGAACTTCTTGAGCTTGCTAGTAAAACAGGCGTCGGTCCTCAAGGACTTGGCGGCGATACAACCGCTATAAAAGTAAATGTCGAGTGGTATCCAACCCACATCGCAGGCCTACCAGTAGCCATAAACATCAACTGCCACGCTGCACGCCACGCAGACGCCGAGCTTTAAGGAGATAACATGTCAGAAGTAAAAAGAATAACAGCACCATTTGATAAAGAGGTGGTAAAAAGCCTAAAAGCAGGCGACAATGTCCTAATCTCAGGCACTATCATCGCAGCTCGTGACGCCGCTCACAAGGCGCTAACAGAGGCTTTGGCACGTGGTGAGAAGTTGCCAGTTGAGCTAAAAGGCGAGACTATCTACTACGTCGGACCAACACCGGCTAAACCAAACCAAGCTATCGGCGCAGCAGGCCCAACAACAAGCGGTAGAATGGATAAATACACGCCAACTATGATAAACGAAGTTGGCATAAATGGCATGATAGGCAAAGGTTACCGCAATGACGCCGTAGTCGAGGCTATGAAAAAATCATGCTGTGTCTATATGGTCGCTATCGGTGGTATCGGAGCGGTTATTAGCCAAAGTATCAAAAAATATGAAGTCTTGGCCTATCCAGAACTAGGACCAGAGGCGGTTGCAAGGCTTACGGTAGAGGACTTCCCAGCGATAGTCGCTATCGACTGCGAGGGCAATAACTTCTACGAAGTCGGCCAAGCACCTTACAAAAAAATCTAAATTTGATCCGCTAGCTTTGGGGCTAGCGGAATTTACCCCTAAAATGAAAACTTTTTACAACGATCAAGCAAAGAATTTACTCAAATTTTTTACCGAACCCAAAAGCGAGCTACTAAATTTAAAGCTAAAGCAAATTTTGGATGAGGGCTTTGTTTCAAAAGCGCAAGGGATATTTTTAAAAAGTGCCATAAAAAAAGGGCAGAAATTTGAAGAAAATAATACGCAAAACGAGTGGTCGCTAAATGAGATAGTAGTTTTTGAAAGCGAGTATGAGAGCTGCGAGGAGTACTTTAGCGACGTGGGCTTGTTTGCCCTTAAGCTGGCTGATAAATTTAGAGCGAGTGATCTTGGCGAGGAGATAGTGCTTGCCGTTTCATTTCAGGCACCGCAGTTTATCACGCTGGATAAGGAGCAGTTTAAATTTATATATGAGGACTACGACGAGAGCACAAACTCCGCTCACATCAAAATTTACACCAAAAGAGAAAATGACGAAATTTTACTATATAAAGATAGGATGGAGGGCTACAAAAGCGAGGCGCTGATCGTCTTCGAGGTGGCTAGTAATAGCCAAGGCACATAGTATCAGTTAGTTTTATGCGCTTTTCAAAGGGCGCTGGCGAGAAAAACTTGCACTTTTCTATGTAAATTCTATACGAGTAGCTAAGCTTGAAATCATCGTAAAATTTCTTTAAATTTAAAAATTTGATACCGCAGATTTCATGAAATTCAAAAAGCTCATAAATTTTAGAGCCATTTTTGGCGACAAGGTGCGAGGGAGCAAGCGAGGTAAATGAGCAAAAGACGCCAGTTGGCACAAGACCATCAAGCTGTGTGCAAGCCTCTAGTGCGCTTTTAAATTTCTCTGGGACGCTCTTTTTTCTAAGAAAAACGATGCGTGAGTTTTCAAATTTGGCGCTGATCGCATTTTTCCAAAAAAGATAAGCATTTGACGAGATGCCAGCGTTTTTGGCAAGCTGAGCGCCAAGAACGTAGTCATCTAAAAATTCGTTTGGTGCAAGGGTTATTTGCATCTTTGTCCTTTTGAAATTTTTAGGATTATAGCCTTTGGTGCCTAAAAATTTAGAAATTTATAGTAGGATTTTGCCAAATTTTAAAGGAGAAGATATGAAAAAACAAATTTCGACTAAAAACGCTCCACAAGCGATCGGACCGTACTCTCAGGCGATTAGTGCAAATGGATTTTTATTTATATCAGGGCAGCTTGGTGTCACACCAGCAGGTGAGTTTGCAGGCAGTAGCGTAGAGGCTCAAGCGCAGCAGTCACTTACAAATTTGCAAAACATTTTGGCTGAGGCTGGACTTAGTTTTGATAATGTAGTAAAGACTACGATCTTTTTAGCAGATATGGCAGATTTTGCCAAAGTAAATGTCACATACGCTAAATTTTTTAAAGAGCCATATCCTGCTAGAAGCACGGTGGCTGTGAAGACTTTGCCAAAAGATGCACTTGTAGAAATAGAGGTTATCGCAGCACAATAATGTCACAACTGTACCAAGTTACAATATACAAAGAGAATTAAAATGTCTTAAAATTACGTAAAATTTTTTACGATAAGCATAGACATGCAAACTCAAGCAGGAGTCATCAAACAAATTTTAGGATTAGTCGTAGCCATAGATCAAAATGGAGTTAGTCGCGTGCTAAAAGTTGGCGACGCTCTTTATCTAGGCGAAGTGATCAAGACCTCTTCAGCTTCTTCAAAAGCCGTAGTTTCAATGGATAATGGCAAAGATGTAACGATCCTAGGCGATGAGACATTTAAACTTGACGAAGTTGCTACAACTCAGAATGCAAATAACGTAGCGGATGTCAGCGACTTGCAAAAGGCTCTACTTGATGGAAAGGGTCTATCAAATTTAGAAGAGACCGCAGCAGGTGGTAACGCAGCAGCTGGTGGTGGAGATGGCGTGAGCCTTGGTGCGGCGACATTTGATCAAGGCGGTCACTATTCAAATATAAGTGAAAATTTCCGCTCGATAGGTGATATAAACACTGCCACAGGTGCTGGTGGGATAGGTGGCATAAGCGGCGGAGCTGCTGATAATGTAAGTGGTGACACTCCAGTAAATCCAGATCTTACTAGAATTCCAAACAAACCATCTAAGATAGAATTCCCAGAAGATAGCAACCATGATGGTAAAATCTCTGATGATGAAAACAAAGGTGTTGATGGTGATAATGACCATGGTAAGACAACTGTAGATGTTACAGTTCCAACTGATGGTAGTGTAAAACCAGGTGATAAAGTAGTCATTAAAGATGAGGATGGAAATAAAGTAGGTGAGAAAGAGATCACTAAAGAAGATCTTGATAATGGTGGTAAGGTAAGTATTTCAGATGTTCCAGTTAAACCTGGTAATAACCCAGTGGTTGCTGAGATAGTTAATCCTAATAATCCTAATAACCCAAGCCAGCCAGCTACTGGTAATATTACTGAAGATCACGAGGTAAGCATCGACCTAACACCAAAACATGACGGTACAGTTGAAGTAGTCTCTCGCGATAATGACGCGACAAAGGTTGAAATTTCATACACAGATAATGGTGGCAACACACAAACCATTACCGTGGTCAAAAACCCAAGTACTGGCTGGGTCGTAGATAGCACCCCTGGTAAGACGACAGCTCCAACAGGTGCTTTCAAGCTTGATCCAAACAGCGGCAAGGTCACTATCAGCGACGACGCAACAAAAGACAACACTCCAGTGACTGCAAAAGCAACAGACGCTGCTGGCAACAAAGGAACAACAGGTAAAGATGAGATAGTCTTTGACTTTACAACTACCAAGATAGATGCTGATGCTATTTGGCAAACAAATGAAATAGGAATTTCACATCCAGATAATATCAATGCGAACATTGTTCAAAATGAAATAAATTTGGATAGTAGTCGTAACTTTGAAATTACTGCAAAGCGTATCGTCAAAGGCGCTCACATCACTACAGGAGATGGCGATGATGTGATTACGGTAGTTGATGGCTGGGGTGGCCGGATAAATAATCACTCTAGTGTTAATTTGGGCGATGGTACCAATATACTAAGTGTAGCTAAAGATATTGACTTATCAACAGTTCAAGCAGGAAGTGGTAATGATGTGGTAACTGTTGGTCATTGGATAAGAGAACACTCTGATATAAATTTAGGCAACGGCAATAACACTCTTACAGTTGGCGATAGAATAATAAATTCTACTGTTACTACTGGTGACGGCAACGATACTGTAAAAGTAGAAAATGCTATTATCGGTACAACTGTAAAATTAGGTGCGGGAGATGATACTGTTATAGTTGGTAATAAAGATATCACAGATAACACTTTAACAGGCAAGAGCAATATAGATGGCGGAGATGGTTATGACAAACTAACTATTACAAATCCAGGAACGACTATAAATTTAAGTAATATTGCAAGCCAAGCACATAATTTTGAAGAGCTTAATATCTCTAATAAGAGCCAAAACACTACTTTAAGCGTTAAACTAAGTGATGTCATAAGTTTAACAGACGGTGACAATACACTAAAAATAACAGCTGATGCTGGAGACAAAGTAGAATTTAAAGATGCTGGCTGGCAAAAGGGCGCATCAACTGACGGCTATACTACATATACAAATGATACTGCGGGAACAACTGTTACTGTCGAGATCAAAGACGAAGTAACACAACCTATGTAATCACAGATGTAAATTTGCTATCAAGGTGGTAGTGTTAAATTAAATGGAGAGCAAGGAAGCTCTCC